>DASWOJ010000113.1:0-14546 GCA_036398775.1 Acetobacteraceae bacterium | reverse complement strand
GGAGGCGAACATACGCCTGGCCCGCAGCATGGAGGCCGCAGGCGTCCAGGTGGTTTATGGCTTCATGGAGCTGAAGACCCACGCCAAGCTGTCCCTGGTGGTCCGGCGCGAAGGCTCCGCCATGCGGTCCTACGCGCATTTCGGCACCGGCAACTACCACCCGATCACCGCGCGCATCTACACGGACCTGAGCTTCTTCACCTCCGACCCCGATTTATGCCGGGACAGCGCGCGGCTGTTCAACTACATGACCGGTTATGCCCAGCCCGAGCGGATGGACAGCCTGGCGTTCAGCCCGCTGACCACCCGCAGGACGCTGGAGCGGCTAATCAATGCCGAGATCGCCCATGCCCAGGCTGGGCGTCCCGCCGAGATCTGGCTCAAGATGAACAGCCTGGTGGATGACCGGCTGATTGATCATCTGTATGATGCGTCGCGGGCCGGGGTGAAGGTGAAGTGCATCATCCGCGGCATCTGCTGCCTGCGGCCCGGGGTGCCCGGCATGTCGGACAACATCCGGGTCAAGAGCATCGTCGGGCGCTTTTTGGAGCACGCCCGCATCTATGCCTTCGGCAACGGCCGGCGGCTGCCCAGCCACGACGCCGCGGTGTTCATCAGCAGCGCCGACTGGATGGCGCGCAACATGGAGTGGCGGGTGGAAACGCTGGTGCCGATCCACAACCGCACCGTCCACGCGCAGGTGCTGGACCAGATCATGGTCGTGAACCTGCGCGACACGCTGCAATCCTGGGAGCTTGGCGCGGATGGCGCCTGGCGCCGGGTCGAGGCCGGCAACCGTCCGGTGTCGGCGCACGATTACTTCATGACCAACCCGTCCCTGTCCGGGCGGGGGAGCGCCCTGAACGGCGGGGTATTGGCAGGGCATGTCCACCGCAGGCCCGACCGCATCAACGAGGATTGACCAGCCCATGCCCGACACCCTGCCCCACCCCGACCTGGCAACGCGCGCCGCCACGCGCTCGGCCATCGTGGACCTCGGCTCCAACTCCGTGCGGCTGGTGGTGTTCGAGGGGCTGGGGCGGAACCCTGTCGCGATCTTCAACGAGAAGGCGGTGCTGCGGCTGGGGCGCGGGCTGCAGACCACCGGGCGGCTGAACGAGGCCGGGGTTGCCTTGGCGCTGCGTGTCATGGCCCGCTACAACGCCATCGCCCGCGCGATGGGCGCCGATCCGTTCGAGGTGCTGGCCACCGCCGCCGTGCGGGACGCCGCCAACGGGCCGGAGTTCGTGGCCAGCCTGCAGGCCCAGATGCCCGGCGTTCCCATACGCGTGCTGTCCGGCCAGGAGGAAGCCGCCTTGTCCTGCGCGGGCGTGCTGTGCGGCATCCCCGACGCCGACGGCATCGTCGCCGACATCGGCGGCGGGTCGCTGGAGCTGGTGCGGATCGAGGGGGGGCAGGCACGCAACGCCGCCAGCCTGGGCCTTGGCGTGATCCGCCTGTCCGACCGGGCGGACGGCGACCTGGACCGTGCCCGCATCGTGGCGGAGGCCGACCTGTCCGGCGTCGGCTGGCTGGCGGACGGGGCGGGGCGGGATCTGTATCTCGTCGGCGGCGCCTGGCGCGCGCTGGCCCGGGTGCACATGCAGGCGGTAGGCTATCCGCTGTCCATCGTGCACTACTACACGCTCAGCAACGACGCCGCGCGGGAACTGGCGGCGTCGCTGATCGCCCCGGTGCGCCGCGGGACGGACCGGATCGCGGGGGCGCCCCGCCGCCGGGTCGAGGACCTGCCCTACGCCGCCACCGTGCTGCGCCGGCTGCTGCGCGGGACCGGGGCGCGCCGGGTGGTATTCAGCGCCAACGGCATCCGCGAGGGCTGGTTCATGCAGCACGTGCCGCCTGCCATCCGGGCGCAGGACCCGATGCTGGCGGCGGGGCGCGAAATCGCCTCGCGGTATGGCCGCGACACCCGCCTGCCGCCGGCCCTGCTTGCCTGGACCGCACCGCTGTTCCCCGGCGAGACCCGGGCGGAGGCGCGCCTGCGGGAGGCCGCGTGCTGGATGTCCGACCTGGGCAGCCACGACCACCCGGACTACCGTGCGGAGCAGGCGTTCCTGCGCATCCTGCGCCAACCCGGCATCGCGCTATCGCATCCGGACCGGGCCGTGCTCGCCCTGACGATGGCGCTGCGGTATGAGGCGGAGCTGGATGCGCCATTTTTGCAGCCGGCGCGCGGCCTGCTGGACGCGGCGGCGGCGGCGCGGGCGGAGGTGCTGGGGACGGCGCTGCGCCTGGCCTATACCCTGTCGGCTGGGACGCCGGCGCTGCTGGCGGGGGCCAACCTGCGGGTGATGCCGGGCCGGCTGTCGCTGCGGCTGGCCGAGGGGAGCGGGGTGTTCGCGGGCGACAGCATCCAGCGCAGGCTGGACCGGCTGGCCGGGGCGATGGGATTGGAGGCGGAGCCGCTTGGGTAGCGCATGCCGGCCGGATCGGTTCGGGAAGGCTTGCTGGTCCGGGCGTTCAGGGCGGCAAGCATGGGTGCATTGCGCCCGAATGCGGCACCTGTTTTGGCAGATGGAGCTTCGCTTATCCGCCCTACGTTATGGTGCGGATTGGGGGCGCACCAACCGGTTCTTGGCGGCTAGTGCGCCCGGTTGCGTCAAACCGGGCGGGCGGCCTGCATCGCGTGGCTGCTGACCGGCACCAGTTCCGCCAGGCCGTCCAGGTCTGACAGGGTGATCTCCTGGCCCTGCATCTGGATCAGCTTGCGTGCACGCAGGCGGGACAGGATGCGGTTGAGGTGGATCAGGTGCAGGCCCAGCATGTCGGCCAGGTCCTGCTGGGTCAGCTCCAGCCGGAAGTGGCGGCGGGTGGCCAGGCCCAGCACGGAGAGGCGCTCGTGCAGCATCAGCAGGAGGGAGGCGGTCCGCTCCTCGGCGTCGCAGCGGCCGAGTTGAGACATCCAGCGCTCGGACGCGGCCTTTTCCTCGCCCAGCGTACGCATCAGGCGTCGGCGGAACCAGGGGGCGGAGTCGAACAGCTCGGCGGCGGCGTCCCCGTCCAGGACGGAGTAGGTGACGGCTGAGGTTGACCAGACCAGGTGGTCGAGGGTGTCGTCGAACAGGGTCTCGATGCCGAAGGTGTCGCCCGGCAGCAGGATGCCGATGATCTGACGGCGCCCGTCGCTGAACATCCGGCAGCGGACCGCCCATCCCGTTTGCAGCGTCCGCAGCCGTGCCCCGGTGTCGTTGGGCCTCAGGATGCAGGTGTTCCGCGGCGCCCGGCGCTCCGCCACGGATAGGGCTTGCAGGGCAGCTTGTTCCGATGACGGGGTCGCTATGGCCGCATGCAAGCCGATGTCCCTACCGTCCATGTGTCCTACCTCTGTCCGCCAGTTTGAAAGCTTGGTCCGTCACCGGGCGGTCAGATCAGCAAACCGCCTAAAAGTTCTTACGAAACCTCACACACATTGTCAATTCGTTATTAAACAAAAGATGACAAATTTTTTGTCTTCCCGCATTGACGGCATTCGTTGCCGGAAACCGGCACGATCGGCACGCTCCGGAAGAACGGGAAGCGGCGGTGGATGCGACGTCCCGAGCCGGAGCGGCCTCGGATATGCAGAACGATTGGCTGCGGGGCCGGGGAGTCCTGCCCACCGCCGTCACGGAACCGGAGGTTTAATCAAGATTAACGGTGCCAAGCGCGGCTGTCCCGCGGCAGCAGACGATGGCTGCGCGGCGCCGGAATATTACATGCCCAGGGCTGTCAAGCCTGCAGGACCAGCGCCGCGTCCCTTATCGGGTCAAGAATTGTTGGCTGCCGCGGACTGGCGCGCTGCCTCGGCGGCCGCTGCATGGCCCGCCCGGTGCAGCCTGCGTCAGGCTGGGACCGGGGCCTGCTGCGCCGCAGGGGCGGCGGCTACTCGACCTTGGACAGCGTCCAGCGGTGCTCGCAGGTGCGGCTGCTGATGGTGATGCCGAGTTGGCCGTCGCTGAGCCGACCGTCCATCGCGCCGACGCCATCGCTTGCCTGGATGCGTCCGTCCGGGGCGATGGACGCCGTCAGCGGGGTGCGGGACCGCGGCGCGTCGCCGCTGTAGGACAGAGTGACAGAGCCGTTGCTGATTGCCAGCACCCGCGGGCCGCTGGGTGGGCAGGACCGGCTTTCGGCCCGGACCAGCCGCACGGTGCCTCGGTAACGGCCGTCCACGTTGGGCGGCGGCGCCTGCGGGGTCAGCACGATGGACTTTGGCTGCTGGCAGGCCGCAAGCCCGGCGGCGGTGGCCAGCACCGCCAGGCGCCGCCAACTGGCGATGCGCTGAGCCATTGGGGTCAGCCGACGATCTCCGTGCCGGCGAAGAAGAAGGAGATTTCCTGCGCCGCCGCTTCCGGGCTGTCGGAGCCGTGGACGCTGTTGGCCTCGATGCTTTCGGCGAACAGCTTGCGTATGGTGCCGGGGTCGGCGTTGGCCGGGTTGGTGGCGCCCATCAGCTTGCGGTTCTGCGCGATGGCGTCCTCGCCTTCCAGCACCTGGACCACGACGGGGGCGCTGACCATGAAGCCGACGAGGTCCTTGAAGAACCCGCGCTCGCGGTGGGCGCCGTAGAATGCCTCGGCCTGCGCCTGCGACAGGTGCAGCCGCTTCTGCGCGACGATGCGCAGGCCGGCATCCTCGAACACGGCGTTGATCTTGCCTGTGAGGTTGCGGCGGGTGGCGTCGGGCTTGAGGATGCTCAGCGTGCGCTCGGTGGCCATTGGGGAGGGGTCCTGAGAATGTTGCCGGGGCGTTTAGGCCAAGGGGCGGGGCTGGGCAAGCCTGCTGGCCTTCTTGTGCCTTTGCCTTCGGAAGGGGGTTGGGGGACAGGAAAGTGACGCACCTCTCTATGCTGATCCGTTCGGTCGCCGAATCCCGGATGGCGTAGGTCCGTCCTTGGGGCCTTCCCTCACCCCGGCCCTCTCCTGGAGGGGGAGGGAGAAGAGGAGGAGGCACTTCCACCGGGAGGCGGCGGCGCATACATGGTCGGCATGAGCCTGCTGACCTTGGATCACGTTACGCTGCGCATGGCTGGCCGCGTGCTGCTGGACGGCGCCGAGCTGCGGGTGGACCCGGGGCGGCGGATCGGGCTGGTCGGGCGCAACGGCGCCGGGAAGAGCACGCTGCTGAAGGCCATTGCCGGGGAGCTGGCGGTGGATGGCGGCGAGATCAGGCTCAGCAGCCGCGCCCGCATGGCGTGGGTCCGGCAGGAGGCGCCGGCGGGCGGCCGGTCGCTGCTCGACACCGTGCTGGAGGCTGACCGGGAGCGCCTGGACCTGCTGGCGGAGGTGGACACCGCGCCGCCGCTGCGCGTCGCCGAGGTGCACGAGCGGCTGCGGGCCATAGACGCCGACGCCGCCCCGGCCCGCGCCGCCACCATCCTGGCCGGGCTGGGCTTCGACGCTGCGGCGCAAGAGCGTCCGGTGGACAGCTATTCCGGCGGCTGGCGGATGCGGGTGGCGCTCGCGGCAGCCCTGTTCGCCAACCCGGACCTGCTGCTGCTGGACGAGCCGACCAACCACCTGGATTTGGAGGCGACGCTGTGGCTGGAAGGCTGGATCGCCCGCTTCCCCGGCGCCTGCCTGATCGTGAGCCATGACCGCGGCCTGCTGGACCGCGCGGTGCAGGCCATCGCCCACCTGGACCAGCGCAAGCTCAGCGTGACCCCTGGGGGATATGACGAGTTCGTGCGGATTCGGACGGAGCACGCGATGCAGGCGGGACGCGCGGCCGAGCGGATCGCCGCCCAGCGCGCCCACATGCAGAGCTTCGTGGACCGGTTCCGCGCCAAGGCGACCAAGGCCCGGCAGGCGCAGGCGCGGATCAAGGCGTTGGAGAAGCTGCCGGTGATAGATACGGTGGTGGAAGCTGCGCCGACCCGCTTCGATTTTCCGGAGCCGGCCCGCCTCAGCCCGCCGGTGCTGGTGCTGGAGCGGGTGGCCGCCGGGTATGGGACGACGCGGGTCCTGTCGGGCCTGTCGTTGTCGGTGGACATGGACGACCGCATCGCGCTGCTGGGGGCGAACGGCAACGGCAAGAGCACGCTGGCGAAGCTGATCGCCGGGCGGCTGGAGCCGATGGCGGGCGAGGTGCGGCGCAGCCCGAAGCTGCGGGTCGGCTATTTTGCGCAGCACCAGACGGACGAGCTGGTGCTGGTGGAAACACCGGTGGACCACATGGCCCGCGCGCTGCCGCGGGCGTTGCCGCCGCAGGTTCGCAGCCAGCTTGCGCGGTTTGGCCTGGACGCCGACCGGGCCGATACGCCGGTCGGCAGCCTGTCGGGCGGGGAGAAGGCGCGGCTGCTGCTGGCGCTGGCGACCCGGGATGCGCCGCAACTGCTGATCCTGGACGAGCCGACCAACCACCTGGACATTGATGCGCGGGAGGCGCTGGTGCGGGCGCTGGCGGACTTCCAGGGGGCGGTGCTGCTGATCACCCACGACCCGCATCTAGTGGAGTTGGTGGCGGACCGGCTTTGGCTGGTCGGGGATGGCACGGTGCGTCCCTATGAGGGCGACATGGACGATTACCGGGCGCTGCTGGTGGAGCGTGCGCGGCCGGCCGTCAAGCCGGATGCGGCGCCGAACCGGCGGGACGAGCGGCGGGAGCGGGCGGAGAACCGGGTGCAATTGGCGCCGCTGCGCCGCCAGGCCCGCGACGCCGAGGCGCGCATCGGCAAGCTGGAGGCTGAGCGCGCCAAGCTGATGGCCCGGTTGGCCGACCCGGCGATGTATGCGCCGGGGCGTGGGGCGGAGGTTACGGAAGCTAACACGCGGCTGGTTGCTATCGCGCGCGAGGTTGCGGCGGCGGAGGGGGTTTGGATGGCGGCGGAGGAGGCGCTGGAGGCTGCTGGGTAGGTGTTTCTATCGGAGAGGGTGGGGGTTAGGGAGCTTCGGGTTCGGCGTTTGCCATGGGATTGCCGCGTGCTGATTGCGGCGGTGGCGCCCCGCTCCGCAGCAAGACCCCCTCACCCCGGCCCTCTCCCGGAGGGAGAGGGGGAAGTAGTGGGGCCTCGGAGCCAGCCTCGGTCGCCTTGTTGCCAGTAGGTTAGAGATAGGCCGGATGCTTTTGCTGCGGCCCAGCGCAGGCGGGCCGCAGCCACTGCGGCCGGGTCGCTGCCGTCGAACAGGTCGAATATGCGGTCAAAGGCGTCCAGGTCCGCCGCTGACAGCCCGTCCAGCAGGAACAGGTAGCGTGCGCCGTTCGGGCAGTCGCCGCCGGCGGTCAGCCAGATCGGCTGCAGCGGCGCCTTGCCGGTCCGCGCGGTGCCGTGCGGCAGCCATTCCGGGTCCTTGCTGGCCCAGAGCAGCTCGTCCAGCACGGCCACGCGCTCGTTGCTGGCGAGCCGGACCAAGGCGCGCTGCCCGGCGGCGAGGGTCCGGCCCAGCAGCGCCGGCAGCGCGGCGTCCGGCGTGGTGCGGGTCAGGTGGTAGAAGCCGACCTCGGCCGGTGCGGGCGGCACCTAGGCCTCGTAGTTGTCCGCCACCAGCCGGTCCAGCAACCGCACGCCGAACGCGGTCGCGCCCTTTGGCGTGGTGGCCGAGTCCTTGGTGGCCCAGGCGGTTCCGGCGATGTCCAGGTGCGCCCAGGGGCCGCGGACGAAGCGCTGGACGAACTGCGCGCCGATGATGGCGCCGCCGGGCCGGCCGCCGATGTTCTTCATGTCGGCGATGTCCGAGCGGATCAGCTTGTCGTAGGCTTCGCCGAGCGGCATCCGCCACACTGCCTCCCCGGTTGCCTTGCCCGCCGCCAGCAGCCGGTCGGCCAGGGTGTCGTCGTTGCAGAACATGCCGGCGTGCTCGTGGCCCAGCGCCACGATGATCGCGCCGGTCAGGGTCGCCATGTCCACGGTGATCGCCGGGTCGAAGGCGTCCTGGGCGTGCCATAGCAGGTCGGCCAGCACCAGGCGGCCCTCGGCGTCGGTGTTCTGCACCTCGATGGTTTGGCCGGACAGCGAGCGTACGACGTCGCCGGGGCGCTGGGCGGTGCCGCTGGGCATGTTCTCGACCAGGCCGACGACGCCTACCGCGTTGCAGCGGGCCTTGCGGCCGGCGAGCGCGGCGATGGTGCCGATGGTGGCGGCGGCGCCGGCCATGTCCCACTTCATGTCCTCCATTCCCGGCGCGGGCTTGATGCTGATGCCGCCGGTGTCGAAGGTGACGCCCTTGCCGACGAAGCACACGGGCTTGACCCCGTCCTGGCCGCCCTTCCAGCGGAGGGTGACGACCCGCGCCTCCTGGGCGCTGCCCATCGCCACGGCCAGCAGGGCGCGCATGCCGATCCGCTCAAGCTCCGCGGGGCCTAGCACCTCCACCTCCACGCCCAGGTCGGCCAGGGGGCGGCAGCGTTCGGCGAGTTCGGTGGGGGTCAGGACGTTCGGCGGCTCGCTGGCGAGGTCGCGGGACAGGATGACGCCGTGGGCAGTGGCGTGCAGCGGCGCCCAGGCGGCCTCGGCCGCGGCGGGGTCGTCGGTCAGCATCGTCAGGGTTTGCAGCTTGGGCTTGTCGTCGGCTGCTTCCTTGGTGCGGTAGCGGTCGAAGCGGTAGGTGCGCAGCATTGCGCCCAGCGCGGCGTGGGCGGCGTGGGCGGGCGGCATCCCATCCGCGGCGATGGCGGCGGCCGGGTCGCGCGCCAGGGCGGTGACGGCGTGGCCTGCGGCTTCCTCCATGCCGCGCGGGGTGTGGTCGGCATCCTTGCCCAGTCCGATCAGGACGATCCGGGACAGTGTCTCGTTCGGCGCCAGCACGGTGCAGGACTGGCCCTTCTTGCCGGTGAACCCGGCGGCGGCCATCGCGCGGGTCAGCGCGCCGCCGCAGGCAGCGTCGGCCTGGGCGGCCAGGCCCGCCCCGGCGCCCAGGCCGGCAGCCGCCGAGGTCTCGGTCAGCAGCAGGACCAGGGCGCCGGTGGCGGGCAGGTCGGCGGAGGCGAAGGCGATCTCGGGCATTGGAGGTCCTTGGATGCGGTGTGGCGCACCTTAACAGCGCGTTCCTGCTTGGCCAGGGTGCGAGGGGTGTTGGTGGGGGGAGAGGAGCGGGGTTCTCCCTCTCTCCGGGAGAGGGGTGGGGTGAGGGGGCGGGAGAGCGCTGCTTCTGCCGAAGCTGGGGGGTGTGCCGTCAGCACCAGCGGTTCTCGGCTCCGCGGCCAAGACCCCCTCACCCCGGCCCTCTCCCGGAGGGAGAGGGAGAGGGAGCAGTAGCGGGACGGGGCGCTTTGCGTGGTTTGGGGTGGTGTGGTCCACTGCATCGCATGGAAGATGCTGCCATGCTGACGCTTGCTGCCGACCTTGCACGACGCGCGGGGGCGGTGATCCTTGCTGTGCGCGCCAGGGGCTTCGACACCCTGCACAAGAGCGACGCCAGCCCGGTGACGGAGGCGGACCACGCGGCGGAGGCGCTGATCGTCGAGGGCCTGCGCGCGGCGACGCCGGGCATCCCGGTGATCGCCGAGGAGGAGCACGCGGCTGGCGCCGCGTGGGCCGAGCATCACGAATACTGGCTGGTGGACCCCCTGGACGGCACGCGCGAGTTCGCCGCGGGACGGGACGAGTTCACCGTCAACATCGGCCTGGTGCGCGACGGCCGCCCGGTGCTGGGCGCGGTGGGCGTGCCGGCGCTTGGCGAGATGTTCGGCGGCCTGGTTGGCCCGCGACCGCGCGCCTGGAAGCGCACCATCGCCGGGGAGCATGACATACGCGCCCGGGTGCCGCCGCCGGACGGGCTGCACGTGCTTGCCAGCCGAAGCCTCGCCAATGATCCGCGGCTGCGGGAATATCTGCAGGGCCGCCCGGTGGCGGATGTGACCAACATGGGATCGGCGCTGAAGATCGTGCGGCTGGCCGAGGGGGCGGCGGACCTGTATCCCCGGTTCGGCCGCACGATGGAGTGGGACACCGCCGCCCCCCATGCCGTGCTGGAGGCCGCTGGCGGCCAGGTCCGCGCCGCCGACGGCACGCCGTTGTCATACGGCAAGCCCGGCTGGGAGAACCCGGCCTTCATCTGCACGGGACGATGAGCACGCGGAATGCTGGTGCAGGCGGGGGTGCGGGTGCAAGCCGGGCGACCGAGCGCCTGGCCGACGACGACGCCGGGGTGTCCCGTGCCGCGTCGCTGCTGCTGGAGGGCCGGCTGGTGGCCTTCGGGACGGAGACGGTTTACGGCCTGGGCGCCGACGCCACCAGCAACGCGGCAGTGGCCAGCGTGTTCGACGCCAAGGGGCGGCCGCACTTCAACCCGTTGATCTCGCATTATCCCGACGCCGATGCCGCGTTTGCCCATGTGGCGGCGCCGGAGGCTGCGGTGCAGCTGGCGGCGCTGTTTTGGCCGGGGCCGCTGACGCTGGTGCTGCCGCGGCGGGTGACCTGCCCGGTGGCGCTGCTGGCCGGCGCCGGGCTGGAGACGCTCGCGGTGCGGGTGCCGGCGCATCCGGCGGCGCTCCGGCTGCTGCGCGCGGTGGGCCGGCCGGTCGCGGCGCCCTCGGCCAACCGGTCCGGCGAGGTGTCGCCGACGACGGCGGAGCACGTGCTGGCCGGGCTGGACGGGCGCATCGCCGCCGTGCTGGACAGCGGGCCGTGCGCGGTGGGGGTCGAGAGCACGGTGCTGGACCTGTCGGCCGGCGGCGCCTTCCTGCTGCGCCCCGGCGGCGTGCCGTTGGACGCCATCGAGGCCGCCATCGGCCGGGTCGGGCGCGGGATCACCCCCTTGGCGGCGGAAGCGACGCGGACGCTGCGCTCGCCGGGGCTGCTGGTGTCGCATTACGCGCCGCGGTTGCCGGTGCGGCTGGGGGCGGTGTCGGCGGGGGCGGACGAGGCGCTGCTGGCCTTTGGGCCGTTTCCTGTGGGGGCGGGCGCGGTCTTTCAGCTCAGCGCGGCGGGCGATGCCGTGGAGGCGGCGTCACGGCTGTTCGCCGGGCTGCGCTGGCTGGATGCGGAGGGCGCGCGGCTGGGGCTGCTGGGGATCGCGGCGATGCCGGTGCCGGCGGAGGGTTTGGGGCTGGCGGTGAACGACCGGCTGCAGCGGGCGGCGGCACCGCGAAGTTAGCACATTTTAGGTTGGTACGTTTGGGGTTAGCATATGCCGGGTTAGCACTGATTGCGGTGACATGACATGGCCGCCGGTGCTAACGGGATGTCCGCGAGCAGGCTGACGGCAAGGTCCGTGCCGGGCGCCGCGTGCGGGATGGGGAAGCCAGTTGGAATCGCTGCTGCTGACGCTCGACGGTTTGATGATGGTGGTGGTGATCTACATGGGTCTGCGCGATGACCGCCGTCCGCCGGGCATGAAGCTGCGGAGCCTGTTCCGCATGACGGAGACCGGCACCCGCGTGGTGGACGCCGCCGCGGAGGAGCGCCGCCGCCGCATCGCCCAAAGCAAAGAGAAGGGGAGCCGCATCTAGTGCGCGACGCCGCATTCGGGCTGATATTCGCGGCCCTGCTGCCGGCTGTCTTCGTGTCGCCGTGCATGGGCGTGCTGGTTTGGGTGTGGACGGCGCTGCTGTCGCCGAACGAGCTGCTGTACGGCTTCATGGCCAGCGTCCAGATGAACCGCATCATCGCCGTCGTGACGATCCTGGTCATCATGTTCAACCGGGATAAGAAGGACTGGTATCTCGACCCTCTGCTGGTGCTGTTGGTGCTGTTCGCTCTGGTTGCAACCGGGTCCTGGGCGACGAGCATCGTGGCGTCCGATGACGGCGACGGCTTGTATCAGAAGCTGCTCAAGGAGATTGCGCTCACTGCCGCCATAGTCGGCGTCATGACCAGCCGGCACCGGCTGCACCTGCTGGTGCTGACGGCCTGCGCGGGCTTCGGCATGATCGGCGTGAAGGAGGGGCTGATCTTCCTGCTGACAGGCGGCGGCCACCATGTCGAGGGGCTGCAGAGCGTCGGCGACAACAACTCGCTGGCGACGGCGCTGCTCATGCTGACGCCGTTCCTATATTACCTGTCCCGCTACACCGCCATCCGCCTCGTGCGGATCGGCTTGCTGGCGGCGATGGGCCTGTGCCTGGTGACGGTGGTCGCCACCTACTCGCGCGGCGGCTTCGTCGGCCTGCTGGTGCTGGGGGCGTTCATGGTCAAGAACAGCCGCAACCGCTTCAGCAGCCTGTTGCTGGTGGCGTTGGCGGGTGGGCTGATCTGGGGCTTGGCGCCAGCAAGCTGGTTCGAGCGGCTGAACAGCATCAACCAGGCTGAAACCGATGGCTCCTTCCTCGGCCGGGTGAATGCCTGGAAGGTCAGCACGATGATCGCGCTCGATCACCCGCTGCTCGGCGGCGGGCCGCACGCGGTGCAGCGCTTCGCGGTGTGGCTCAATTATGTGCCGCAAATATCGGCACTCGACTTCATTCCGACGCCGCCGCCCGACGATTACCCGCGCGCCGCCCATAGCAGTTATTTCGAGGTGCTGGGCGACCTGGGCTTCACTGGCCTGGCGCTGTTCCTCGGCATCCTCGGGGTGGCATTCTTGCAGTGCCGGTCCATCTACCGGATGGCCCGCAAGCACCCCAGCCTAGCATGGGCTGCGGACCTCGGGCGCATGATGCAGATCAGCCTGGTGGTCTATATCGTAACGACGGCGGCCCTCAGCATGGCTTATTTCGAGTTCTTTTACGTGCTGCTGGCGATGATCTCGCGCACGCGGCGGACGGTGCGGCAGACCATCGCAGCCGAGGCAGTCGAGGCGGCCAAGGAGGCGGGGCTGTCGGTGCGGGTGCCGGCCGCCATCCAGCGTCCCCGCCCGGCCTATGCCCGCCAGGCCACTCCAGGATAAGGAACGTCCCGGTGCCCGATCACTCCCTGCCCTCCGACGCCGGCCTGTTGCCGGCCCTGCACGCGACGGTCGGCGACCGCGGGCTGCTGACCGATCCGGCCGACACCGCCCCTTATTGCGAGGACTGGCGCCGCCTGTATCACGGCCGCACCCCGGCCGTGGTGCGGCCTGGCAGCACGGAGGAGGTTGCGGCCGTCGTGCGCCTGTGCGCCGTGCGCGGGGTGCCCATTGTGCCGCAGGGCGGCAACACCAGCATGGTCGGCGGCGCCACCCCGTCCGGGGACGGCACGCAGGTTGTGCTGTCCCTGTCCCGCATGACTCGCATCCGCGCGGTGGACCCGCTCGACCGGACGCTGACAATCGAGGCCGGGGCGCCCTGGAAGGCCGCGCAGGACGCCGCCGCCGCCGCCGGCTGCCTGCTGCCGCTGTCCATCGGCAGCGAGGGCACGGCCCAGGTCGGCGGCATCCTGTCCGCCAACGCCGGCGGCAACAACACGCTCCGTTATGGCAACGCCCGCGATTTGGTGCTGGGGCTGGAGGCGGTGCTGCCGGACGGCCAGGTGTGGAACGGCCTGCGGAGCTTGCGCAAGGACAACACCGGCTATGCCCTGCGCCATCTGTTCGTCGGCGCGGAGGGCACGCTGGGGATCATCACCGCCGCCGTGCTGAAGCTTGCGCCGCAGCCGCGGGAGGTGGAGGTGGCGCTGGTGGCCGTGCCCTCGCCCGAGGCGGCCAGCGCCGTGTGCCGCCGCTTCCTGGCGCATGACCCGGCGGCGGTGCAGGCGTTCGAATACATGTCCGGGCCCGGCCTGGATCTGGTGCTGCGGCATATCCCCGGCGCTGTCCTGCCGCTGGGCGCCCCTGCCCCGCATTACGTGTTGGTGGAGCTGGCTACGCCCCGCCCGGATGCCGGGCTGCGGGATGCGATGGAGTCGGTGCTGGAAGCGGCGATGGCGGACGAACTCGTGCTGGATGCCGTGCTGGCCGAAAGCGACGCCCAGCGGGCCGCGCTGTGGCGGTTGCGGGAGGAGCATAGCGAGTCGCAGAAGCGCGCCGGGGCAAACGTCAAGAACGACGTGAGCGTGCCGACCAGCCGGGTGCCGGACCTGATCGTGCGCGCGACCGCGGCGTGCGAGGCGCTGATCCCCGGCATACGCGCGGTGCCGTTCGGCCACCTGGGCGACGGCAACATCCACTTCAACCTGGTGCGCCCGGAGGACTGGGCCGACGACGCCTTCCTGGCCCGCAGCGCCGACATCATGGAGGCGGTGAATGCGGTCGTGGCGGATTTGGGCGGCAGCTTCTCGGCCGAGCATGGGGTGGGGCTGCTGAAGCCCTACATGATGCCGGGCTGGCGCGGCGGGGCGGAGCTGGACATGATGCGCCGCATCAAGGCTGCGCTGGACCCGTTGGGGATCATGAACCCGGGGAAGCTGCTGCCCTAGCGGCGGCAGCCGCGCAGGCGCCCGGAACACCGGCAAACGCCGGCAAGGAAACACCATGTCCCTGGGCGCCCTCCCCACCGCGCTGCTGATGCCGCCGGTCAACCTGCTGGTTCCGTGTGCGGCCGGACTGCTGCTGTGGCGTAGCCGGCCGCGGGCGGCGCGGTGGCTGCTGGCGGCGGGGCTGGCCGGGCTGCTAGTGCTGTCCCTGCCGATCGTGTCCAGGGCGCTGATCATCTCGCTGGAAACCAACCTGCCGCTGTCGCCGCCGGCTGCCGGCCCGCCCGGCGCCATCGTGATCCTATCCGCCGAGGCCCTGCGCAACAACGGCGTGCTGGAG
>DASWOJ010000112.1:0-5368 GCA_036398775.1 Acetobacteraceae bacterium | reverse complement strand
GTGAACTGCGCCAGGTCGATCGGTGCCGGCGCGTCACAGCGGCCGGCTCCTATCCCGCGCGCATCCACGCGTTTGCCCAGCTCCGATTGCGCCGCACGCATTTCGGCCAGCAGCAGAACCGGGTCGGCGTTGGCCAGCATGTCCCGTAGCCGCGCTTTGTCCGCGTTCGACACTCCCGTGTGGGCCAGCGCGCGCATCGCAGGCGGCGCCGGCGCGTGATAGCGCTTGATCACCCGCGCACCCTCGCGCCGCTTCTCCCGCAGCTTGAACGAGGGCTGGAACAGGTTGCCGTGCAGCCGCGCCGCCGCATACAGCCGACCCAATGCCTCGCCGGCCAGCACGCCCTCGAACCGCCCGTAGCCGACCAGCCGGCGCACGATCGCTCCGTTCTTCTGCTCCACCCAGGCCTGGTCGTTCTTGCGATACGCCCGCGAGCGCGTCACCTCCAGCCCCTCCGCTCGGCACCAACCCACGACCAGGTTGTTCATGAACAGGCTGTCGTTGTCGAAATCCACCCCGCGCAGCGAAAACGGGAACAGCTCCCGAGCCCGGCTCAGCGCATGCACGACCATCTCCGCCTCGCGCACCACGATCGGAATGCACTCTGTCCACCCCGTGGCAATGTCCGTCAGCACCATCGTTTGCGCAAAAGCGCCCGACACCGTCGTGCCGCCGTGCGCCACGAAGTCCACCTCGGCCCAGCCCGGCGCCGGATCGCCCCAGTCGTTGAACGTCCGCACCGGCACGCTCCGCCGCACCGCCGAGCCGAACCCCGCCGGGCGGCGCCGACCGCCGCCAGCCACCGCGCGTACGTCGGCCAGCAAGCGGTCGATGCTGGCAGCACTCACCGCCAGCAGCTTGGCCCGCCTCGCCTCGTCCAGCACCACGCGCCCATGCCGCTCCAAAGCTGGCAGCAATACGGGCAGCATCGGCCGCAGCCGCTTCGAGCACACCCGGTCCGCCACCTCCCACAGCTGGATCAGCGCGTCCCGGACCTCCACACCGTTGGTTCTCGCGCAAGCCCGCGCCGGCAAAACAAAGTCGTCCGCCTCCTCCCGCTTGCCCAACCCCGCCAGCAACCGGATCGCATGCTTACGATGGTAGCCCGTAACCGCCGCGAACTCGTCGAGGATGCGCGACCGCTCCGTCCGCGTTCCACCCCGATGCCGTGCGCTGACCGCCTCCAACAACTCCCGCCGCGTCGCCATCCCAATCCGCCCCGCCACCTGTTGCCTCCCGACCCCGCACATGCCCGGTAGCAAACCACCTGAGGCAACAGCCAGCGTCGGTAACAATCAGTGTGAGGCAATGCGGTATTCTGATAGGCGGCCTCAAAGCGCTCGGCCATTCGCGCAACCTCGGCCGGCCCGTCGGTCGAGAGGCCCAGGGTGCGGCAGATAGACGGCCGCGCGGCCTCCCAGGCTGAGTCAGCCAACAGGCCGATCCGGGGATCGGCAAAGCGCAGGCTGGGTGATGCGAACAGGTCACGCCGCCGGATTCCGATCCGCATGGCGTCGAGCAGGCAGAGCCGGTAGCCCACGCTGTCCACGCCGCCATCGGCGGCTTTGACCTGCCGCTTCCAGCCACTCGGCACGAAGCCGAGCGGTGCCGATGGAGCCGGGCCGCGCCCATCTGTGCTGCGCAGATGGCGCACCGCGTCCAGTGTTGGCTGCCCGGCCGGTGTTGCGCCGAGGGAGACGGACCGTAGCATGGCCGGCAGGAAGCGCAGCTTGCCGGTTTGGGCGCGTAGTTCGATGAAGTAGAGATCACCAGGTGGACGGACGATGGCGTCGATCTGCTCCAACGCCGCCGCGAGCATCTCGCGCGGCACGATCGCGAAGGCCGCCCCTCGCATGGCGCCGTCGTCTACCGTGTCGTCCATGAGTACCTCGCCCGCTTGGCTGAGCTGGAGAGCGGCGGCACCGAGATCGCGGAGGGTGCGCAGCCGGGCTTTCTTGCCGATCTTGGCTGCGTCGGTGAAGTATCCACCCGCCGAGGGCCGCCTGGGCTTGATCTGTTTGTCGCCTTAAATCGCTGGTTAAGTCGGCGTGTGAGGTGTGGGCATGGATGGCGTGGTGGAGATCATCACTGGCCGGGAGCGTCGGCGGCGCTGGAGCATGCAGGACAAGTTGCGGCTGGTTGCGGAGATGGCGGAGCCTGGCATGCGGGTCCGGGCGGTCGCGGCCCGTCACGGCGTGTGCGAGAGCCTGCTGTTTAGCTGGCGGCGGCAGGTGCGTGATGGCGTGCTGGTTGCCGCTGAGATGCCGGTGTTCATGCCGGTGCAGATGCTCGGCGCCCCCCTGGGGGTGCCTGGCCTGTCCCGTCCTGAACCGACCTCGCCAGCATCGCGGCCGGCATCGCCGGCAGCGCCGGCCCGTTCTCAGGCAGGCCTGATCGAGATCGAGTTGGGCGACGACCGGCAGGTCCGGGTGGGTGCGGACGTGAACCAAGCCGCGCTGCGGCGCGCGCTGGCGGCGTTGCGCGGATGATCCCGACACCCTCTGGCGTGCGGGTGTGGCTGGCGGCGGGGGCGACGAACATGCGTCGTTATGTGGAGTGCCTGGTTATGCGGAGTTCTGGTCCGGGAGGCAGCAGTGAGGCGGTGCATCGGGCCGTTCGCTCCGCATAACTACGGTCCTCCTTGATGCATGCCGCATTACGGAGGACGCCCATGCCGAGTTCGACCACGCTCCCTGCAGACCAGATCTGGTGCCTTGATCCCGGACCACTGCGGCCGTTGGTGGATCAGTTCACCTGTCACCTGGCCAGCCTCGGTCACACTGCCCTCACGGTGCGCGGCTACAGCGATGCGGCCCGCCACTTGTTGGTTTGGCTCCAGCGCTCGGGCGTGGCCATCGCCCATGTCGATGCCACCACCTGCACAGGCTTTGTCAGCCATCACTGCCAGTGCCCCGGTATCCGGCGCCGCGACCGCGTTTCGGCGAAGTATGCCCGTCGCGCCGCCCGCTTCGTCCGGTTTCTGTCGGAGCGCGGGCTCATCAAGGGGCTGACGCTGCCAGAGCCGCCGCTCATGGACGCCCGTGTGATGCAGTTCCAGCAATAGCTGCGCCAGCACCGTGGGATCGCCGAATGCACGATCAGCAAACACGCCAGCATGGTCACGCGCCTATTGGCCGCGCTTGGCCCCGATCCCACGCACTATACGGCCGCAGCGATCCGACAGGCCATCCTGGACGAGGTCAGGGGCACGTCGGCGGCTCACGCCAAGACCATGACGACCGCCTTGCGCGGCTACCTTCGCTTTCTGGGAGCCTCGGGCGCATGCCGTCCGGAGCTGATGCATGCCGTGCCAACCATCCCGCAATGGCGGCTGTCCGCCTTGCCGCGCTACCTGCCCGCCGGCGACGTCGAGCGGATGATTGCGTCCTGCGACGCCAGCAAGCCGCACGGCGTCCGCGACAAAGCCATCCTGCTTCTGCTGGCACGTCTTGGGCTGCGTGCCGGCGACGTGCTCGAATTGCAGCTTGGCCAAATCTGCTGGGCGGATGGCAGCTTGCGGGTGTGCGGCAAAGGTCGGCGTGAGGTCTGCCTGCCGCTGCCCCAAGATGCCGGAGACGCACTGCTGGACTACATCTGTCGCGCTCGGCCGGACAGCGACAGCGACGTCGTATTCCTGTGCTCGTCCGCGCCGTATCAACGCTTTGCAGGCTCTTCGACGATCTCTTCCCTGGTCAGGCTGGCGCTGGCCCGGGCTGGCATCTCGGACCCGCCATCGCGCGGCGCCAATCTCCTCCGCCACTCGGCGGCGACGTCCATGCTGCGCGCCGGGGCGACGCTGGACACCATCGGTGCAGTCCTGCGGCACCGCTCCGCCACCACCACGGCCCACTACGCCAAGGTCGATATCCCCATGCTGCTCCAGGTCGCCCAGCCCTGGCCGGGAGAGGCGTCATGCTGAGCCGCAACCTGCAGCGCCACACCGAACTCCACCATACGCTCGGCTTCAAGTTCCGCACCCAGCATGCCCTGCTCCGCCTTTTCGTGGCGCATGCGGAGGAACTGGGCGATGAATTCGTGAGCAGCGGCCGCGTCATCGATTGGGCAACGCTGGCGCCGTCGGCCGCCCAGCGTCGGAACCGTCTGCTCACAGTCCGGCGGTTCGCCTTGGCGCTTCGCGCCGAGGATGGCCGACACGAAGTGCCGCCCGCTGACGCATTCGGCAATGCAGGACCGCGGCGGCGCAAGCCATATATCTACGCTCCGGAGGAGATCACCCGCTTGCTGGCCGTGGCCGCCCGGCTCGGGCCGCCTGCTTCGCTCAAGTCGTCGACCTATGAGACGCTGTTCGGCTTGCTTGCCGCAACAGGCATGCGGGTGTCGGAGGCATTGGCCCTGCGGGTCGGCGACGTCACGGCCGACGGGCTGCTGATCAGGACCACGAAGTTTCAGAAAAGCCGGCTGCTGCCGATGCACGACACAGTGCGTAACGCACTCGATCGGCACATGCAGCATCGCGCACGGACCGCGCCGGCAGGCACCAGCCTGTTTACCTCAAAGCGTGACAGGCCGCTCCCCTACGACACGGTGGCCGACGCATTCCAGCGGCTGGCCCGCTCTCTCGGCCTCAGGGGCGGAGCTGGGCAGCCGAATGCCCGCATCCATGACCTGCGGCATACGTTCGCGGTCCGGTCGCTCGAGGGTTGCGCGCCCGAAAGGCACGCGATCACCCGTCACCTTGTCGCACTCTCGACCTATCTCGGCCACGCCAGGGTTGCCTACACTTACTGCAGGGCTGTTCAACGCTATTGTCATGGTGTCACTGGGTTCGTCCTGCCACACATGCGGGATGAAGTGAGGCATCTGATCGCAAGAGGGATACCCGAGCCGGCCAATGTCTGACTTTTGCGGCGGCACCTGGGATGGAGGTTGCCGTGGCTGTGTTTTCGCCGTTGCTGGACGTGCTGGCGGACGTCCCTGATCCGCGTCGGTCGCAGGGGCAGCTCTACAAGCTGCCCTACGTGCTGCTGTTCGCTATCCTCGCCATCGTGAGCGGCTGCAACTCGTATCGCGGCGTCGTCACCTTCATCACCGTCCACCGCCGCAGGCTGAACGCGGCCTTCTCACTGACATGGAGGCGGGCGCCCGCGCACACCGCTGTCCGTTATATCCTCCAGGGGCTGGACCCGGCTGCGGTGGAGGTGGCTTTCCGTCGCCATGCCGCGCTGCTGCAATCTGCGAACGAAACTCAGGGACGAGGCAGCATTGCCCTGGATGGCAAGACGCTGCGCGGCAGCTTTGACAAGTTCAACGATCGTGCCGCAGCGCAAGTGCTCAGCGCGTTCGCCACCGACACCGCGCTGGTGCTGGCCCATGTCGACGTCGAACCGAGAGGTTCGCCGGGCATCAC
>DASWOJ010000111.1:0-5066 GCA_036398775.1 Acetobacteraceae bacterium | reverse complement strand
GACCTGTCGGCCTTCACGCTGGTAGGCGCCACGACGCGGGCCGGGCTGCTGGCGACGCCGCTGCGCGACCGGTTCGGCATCCCGCTGCGCCTGATCTTCTACACGCCGCAGGAGCTGGAGCTGATCGTCAGCCGCGGCGCGGAGAAGCTTGGCTTCAACCTGACGCGTGAGGGCGCGTCGGAGATCGCCCGGCGGTCGCGCGGCACCCCGCGCATCGCCGGCCGGCTGCTGCGCCGGGTGCGGGACTTCGCCGCCGTTGCCGGGCAGTCCCCGGTGACGCGGGAGCTGGCCGACGCCGCGCTGACCCGGCTGGAGGTGGACCGCCTCGGCCTGGACGCGATGGACCGCCGCTACTTGCGACGCATCGCCGAGCACCACAACGGCGGCCCGGTCGGCGTGGAAACGCTGGCGGCGGCGCTCGCGGAGGCGCGGGATACGCTGGAGGACGTGATCGAGCCGTACTTGATCCAGGAGGGCCTGATCCTCCGTACGAGCCGCGGGCGGATGCTGGGGGAGCCGGGCTGGCGGCAACTGGGCCTGGCGGTGCCGCGGTCCCAGCCGCAATTGGACCTGCTCGGAGAACCGGAGTGACGTGTGTCTTCTCCCTTTCCCTCCGGGAGAGTGCCGGGGTGAGGGGGCGGGCAAGCGCCATCCTTTCGCACCTTAGAGGCACGGCACTTCGGCACGCCCCGCACTCCGCTCCGCAGCCAAGACCCCCTCACCCCGACCCCCTCCCGAAGGGAGAGGGAGAGGGAGCAGGCGAGGCATGATGCCTTACACTCTGACCTTACGGGTTTATTACGAGGACACCGACGCGGGCGGCATCGTCTATCACGCCCGTTATCTCGCCTTTGCCGAACGCGCCCGCACGGAAGCCCTGCGTCAGGCCGGGGTCCCTCATTCTGAGCTTGTGGCGGAATACGGCCTGATCTTCGTGGTGCATCGCGTGGAAATGGACTATCTGCGGCCCGCCCGGCTGGATGACGAGTTGACCGTCACCACGGGTCCGTGGGCGCTCGGGGCCGCGACCGTAGAGGTCCGCCAGGTGTTCACGGTGGCGGATGAGAAGGTCGGGTCGCTGCTGGTCCGTCTGGCCTGCGTGCGCCGGGACGGCAGCCGTCCCGCCCGCGTCCCGGACCGGTGGCGGACTGCGTTAAGCTAGGAGTTGGGTGTTTGGGCGGTGTTGATACGACGGCGGCAGGCGGCGACCTATCCCTGCTCGGCCTGTTCCTGCAAGCGGACCTGGTGGTCAAGACCGTCATGCTGCTGCTGCTGCTGGCCAGCGTTTGGGTCTGGGCCATCGTGTTCGAGAAGACGGCGACCCTGCGCCGGGTGAACCGCGCCGCAACCCAGTTCGAGGACCGTTTCTGGTCCGGCGGCAGCCTGGACGAGTTGTATGAGGCCGAGGGCGCCCGCCCCACCCATCCCGTCGCCGCCGTGTTCGGCGCCGCGATGGGCGAGTGGCGGCGCAGCGCCCAGGTGGCCGGCGCGGACGTGAGCCGCGGCGGCGTCCGCGACCGGGTGGACCGCACGGTCGCCGTCACCGTGCAGCGGGAGATGGACCGGATGGAGCGCTGGATGGTGTTCCTGGCCTCCGTCGGCAGCACGGCGCCGTTCATCGGGCTGTTCGGCACGGTATGGGGCATCATGCGGTCGTTCTCCGCCATCGCCACCAGCCGCAACACCAACCTGTCGGTGGTGGCGCCGGGCATCGCGGAGGCGCTGTTCGCCACCGCGATCGGCCTGGTCGCGGCCATTCCCGCGGTGCTGGCCTACAACAAGCTCAGCACGGACCTGTCCCGGTTCGCCTCGCGGATGGAGGGTTTCGGCAGCGAGTTCGCCGGCATCCTGTCCCGGCAATCCGAAGAGCGGGCGTAGGCCATGGCGGGCGGGATCGGAAACTACGGCCGCGGCAAGGGACGCTACCGTCCGCTGGCCGAGATCAACGTGACGCCGCTGGTGGACGTGATGCTGGTGCTGCTGATCGTGTTCATGGTCGCGGCGCCGCTGATGACCTCCGGCGTCAACGTGGACCTGCCCAAGGCCAGCGCCGCGCCGCTGAACCAGGACAGCGAGCCGGTGACGGTGTCGGTCAACGCCGAGGGCAAGGTGTTCCTAGGGGAGAACGAGGCCGCGCTGCCTGACCTGGTCGGCCGCCTGCAGGCGGCCACCGACGGCAAGAACGACCGGCGTATCTACGTCCGCGGCGACAAGGGCATCAGCTACGGGCGCATCATGGAGGTGATGGCCACGATCACCCAGGGCGGCTTCACCAAGGTCGCGCTGCTGGCGGAGCAAACGGCTGGACCCGCTTCCGCCCCTGCAGTGGCGCCCACAGCCCCGCCCTCGGGCCGCGGCGCTGGCGCTGGTGCGTCTCCAACCTCCACTGTCCCGGCTACGACCGGGGTACGCCGGCAGGGGCGCGGCTAGGAACCATGTGTCTGGCGACCGTGCCTCGCTGATGTCATGACCACCGTCGGCCCACCCCTGCGCCGTAGCGGCGCAATTTCGCTAGGCCTGCATGCCGCCCTGTTGACGGCATTGCTGCTGGTCTTGCCAGCGCGCATTCCAGATATGGGTGAGGAGAAAAGCGTCGAGGTCGAATTCGTGACGCCTGGCCCGGCGCAGCGCAGCACCGCCCCGGCGCCCACGCCGTCACCGGTGCCAGCGCCGGCACTGTCCCCGCAACCGCCGTCCGAGTCGGCCGCTCCGGACCAGGTGCAGCCGGAACCGCCCTTGCCGCTGCCGCCACCGCCACCGCCGCCGCCGCCCGCGCCGGTTTCCCCGGCGCCTCCCGTGCCGACAGCCCCACCGCCGCCGGCTCCAGCCCCGCCGGCGCCCCGGGCTGCCCCGGCGCCGCCGGCCCCGCCCGTGCCGCCGATGCCAGTCGCGCCTGCGCCGTCCCCGGTGCCAGTGCCGCAGCCGCGCCCGATGACGCCTGCACCGCCGGCCCCGGCGCCACCGGTCCCCGCGCCGCCGCGCCCGGCCCCGGCACCGCCAGTTCCGACGCCGCCCTCTCCGGCGCCGCAGGCCGCCCGGCCAGCGCCCGCCGTGCCGTCGCGGCCCGCCCCGGCGGCATCGGCGACTGGGCAGGCGAGCAACAGCACGACCAGCCGGGCTGCGCCGTCACGCACGACGGCCGACAACAGCAGCACCCTTGGCGACGTGCTGTCGCGCCTGCGCTCGCAGCAGGCGCAATCCGGCCAGCGAGAAGCCCGGGCAGCAACGGCCAGGAGCGGCTCACCTGGAGGCGGAAGCCCATCCGGGGTGGAGAACGCGCAACTGAGCGCCGCCATCCGCGGCGCCATCGGCGACCGCCTGCGTGAGTGCTGGACAGGGGACCGGGCTGCGCTGGACTATGACAAGCAGCTCGTGCATCTGCGCGTCACCACGGATGAGCGCGGGATCATCAGGATCGCCGACCTTGCCGGCGCCGACGCATCCCGCGTTGGCGTCCCCCGCGCCTTTGCCGAGCGTGCCCGGCGCGCTGCCCTCGACCCGCAGTGCAGCCAGTTGCCGCTGCCGTCCGGGCTGCTGGGACAGGTCCACACCTTCGAAATCACCTTCCGGCCATGAGAGAGATGCTGCTCCTGCTCCATCTCTCTCCGGGAGAGGGAGCAGCGATAAGCCCGATTGCACCGGCCTTGCCCGGCCATCTCCACACTTCCGCCATTACGTTCCGCCCATAAGGGCGCGAAGGAGACCGCCGTCATGACCACCTCTGCCTCGACGACTGCCGCCCTGGGCGTCCTGATAGCCCGCCGCACCATGCTTGCCGGCCTTGCCGTGTCTGCCCTGCCGCTCGCCGCCCGCAGCCAAGGCGCGGGCGTCGGCGCCGGCAACCAGCAGCCGGAGATCACGGTGGACCGCGCCCGCACCGCGCCCATCCCGATCGGCATCCCGAACTTCCCCGGCAGCCAGCTCGGCGCCGACATGGCCGGCGTGATCACCCGCAACCTCGACCGGTCCGGCCTGTTCCGCCCCGTCACGGGCGCGGCGGGCGGCGACACCGGCGACACCCCCAACTTCCAGGCTTGGAAGGGCGCCGGCGCGCAGGCGCTGGTGACCGGCAAGGTGGAGGGCGGCGGCAACGCCGTTCGGGTCGAGTTCCGGCTGTACGACGTGCTGCCGGGCCAGCAGATCCAGGGCACCGCCTACACCACCACCAGCACCAACTGGCGCCGGATCGCCCATATCATCAGCGACGTGATCTACGAACGCCTGCTGGGCGAGAAGGGCTACTTCGATACGCGCGTCGCCTACATCGCCGGCACCGGCCCGCGCGACCGCCGGATCAAGCGCCTGGCGATCATGGACCAGGACAGCGCCAACAACCGCTATCTGACCGACGGCGCCTGGCTGGCGCTCACGCCCCGGTTCCATCCCACCAAGGACCAGATCGTCTATATGTCCTACCAGAACAACCGGCCGCGGGTTTACACCCTGGACGTCGGCACTGGCTCGCAGCGGCTGCTGGGGGAATACGAGGGGATGACCTTCGCCCCGCGCTATTCCCCGGACGGCAACCAGATCGTCATGTCGGTGACGCGCGGCGCCGGGTCGGACATCGTGGTGGCGGGCGTGGGCGGCGGGGGCGGCCGGCAGCTCACCAACAGCGGCGCGATTGACACCAGCCCGTGCTTCAGCCCGGACGGGGCGCAGGTCGTGTTCAACTCGGACCGCGGCGGCGACCAGCAGCTTTACGTCATGGACGGCGGCGGCGGCGGCGTGCGGCGCATCAGCTTCGGCCGCGGGCGGTATGCCACGCCCGTATGGTCGCCGCGGGGCGACCTGATCGCCTTTACCCGGATCAACGGCGGCACCTTCGGCATCGGCGTCATGCGTCCGGACGGCTCCGGCGAGCGCATCCTGTCCGAAAGCTTCTCGGTCGAGGGGCCGACCTTCGCCCCCAACGGCCGGGTGCTGATGTTTTTCCGCAGCAGCGCAGCCGGGGCAGGCGGGGCTGGCTACTCCTCGCAGCTCCGGTCCATAGACATCACCGGCTTCAACGAGCGGTCCGTGCCCACGCCGACCGACGCCTCCGACCCGGCATGGTCCCCGCTGCA
>DASWOJ010000110.1:0-2543 GCA_036398775.1 Acetobacteraceae bacterium | reverse complement strand
TCATCGCCAGGTTCTGCCGTCCCATCTCCTCGACGCCAGCCGGCAGGAACGGGCTGATGGACTGCTGCACCGCTTGACGTAGCTGCTGCTGCTGCCGTGCGAACGACGACATGGCCGTCTCCAGGTAGCGCGGCACCACGCCCTGCAGGCTGTCGCCGTAGAACCCGATCAACTGCCGCAAGAATGCCGTCGGCAGCATGGATGTGCCCTTGCTTTCCTCCTCGACGATGATCTGCGTCAGCACGCCGCGGGTGATGTCCTCCCCGGACTTCGCATCATAGACAACGAAATCCCTCCCCGCGCGTATCATGTCCGCGAGATTGTCCAAGGTGATGTAGCTGCTGGTCTCGGTATTATACAGCCGCCGGTTCGCATACTTCTTGACCACGACCGGGGTCGGCGCCGGCGGCGTGCCAGAAGGGGGCGCAGGCGGGCTGGATGGGGCGTCAGACGATGCGAATGGGGCGTCGGCCATGGTAGTCCTCAGGGTCTGGGTTACGCGGTTGTATCATGCAGTTGCGGCAATCACGACCTTTTCATGGTGATTTATGCTGCAAAGCAACATGTCACGATTCGGAACCAGTCATGACACCAGCAGCCAAGGCCCAGCTCGCCGCCGACTGGGCCACCATCCTTCAAAGCGAATGGGCGGGCCTGGCCGCCGACCGCGAGGTCCACGACGCCCTGCGCCGTGCCGCCGGCCGCCTGGCGCAGCAGGCTGCCCTGCTGCAGGCATGGCCGCCCGCAGGCCCGGCGCCAGCGGGCGCCTCCCCCGCCCCGGCAGGCGCTTCCGATGATCCGTCCCGACTTGCCGGGGCCGATGCGCCGCCGGGGTCCCCGGCCGTTGATGCTGCACCTGGCGCCGCCGGGGCAGCCGTTCCTGCAGGCCGCGCCGGCGGGATCGCCGCTGCCTGGGGAGTTGCCTCCAGTCTGGGCTGATCCGGCGCTCCTGGCAGGGATCGCCGCCTACCGCCGCCATCCCTGGCAGCGCACCCTGCCCGACCCCCCGGCTGTTTGGACCGAGGGCGGCATAAGGCTGCTCGACTACGGAAAGGACGCCGCGCCAGGCGCCCTGCCCATCCTGTTCGTGCCCAGCCTGGTGAACCGCGCCTACGTGCTGGACCTGCTGCCGGACCGCTCCATGCTGCGCTGGCTCGCCGCCCAGGGCTTGCGCCCGATGCTGCTGGACTGGGGCTGGCCCGGCGATGCCGAACGGGCGATGACCCTCGGCGAAATCATCATCGGCCCGCTGGACCGGGCCATAGCGGCGGCCGGCGTCCCCGTCGTGCTGGCGGGATACTGCATGGGCGGCCTGCTGACGCTGGCTGCCGCGCTGCGCCGGACAGACCTGGTGCGGGCGCTGGCGCTGCTGGCGACGCCGTGGGACTTCCATGCCGCCGGGCACGGCCAGGCGCGCCGCCTGTCCGCTGCCCTGCCGCTCGTCGAGCCGCTGCTGGCCGCAACCGGCACCCTGCCGGTGGATGCGCTGCAAACCCTGTTCGCCCTGCCCGACCCCGGCGCCATCGCCGCCAAGTACCGGGCCTTCGGCCGCATGGACCAGGCAGGCGAGGCGGCGCGCGACTTCGTGGCGCTGGAGGACTGGCTAAACGACGGCGTTCCGTTGGGCGCGCGCATTGCACGCGAAGCGCTGGGCGTGTGGTATGGCGACAACGCGCCGGGCCGCGGCAGGTGGCGAGTTGCCGGCCGCATCGTTGACCCGGCTGCGATCTCGGTCCCGACCTTCGTCGCCGCGCCGGGCCGGGACCGGATCGTGCCTCCCGAATCCGCGATGCCCCTCGCCGGCCTGATCCCCGGCGCCGTGCTGCACCAGCCCAAGGCAGGACACATCAGCATGGTGGCGGGGCCGCGGGCCAGGGATGCGCTGTGGCTGCCCCTGCTGCACTGGTTGCAAACCCTGCAACGGCTTATGTAATCGCAGCAACAGGGAGAAACGACGCTATGGAAGACGTGGTCATCGTATCCGCCGCCCGCACGCCGGTCGGCAGCTTCAACGGCGGGTTCGCCACCCTGCCCGCGCACACCCTGGGCACCGTCGCCCTCAAGGCCGCCATGGAGCGCATCGGCCTCGACCCGGCCGACGTGGACGAAGTGATCCTCGGCCAGGTGCTGACCGCCGCCCAGGGCCAGAACCCCGCCCGCCAAGCCGCCCGCAACGCCGGCATCCCCGACAGCGCCACCGCCTTCGGCATCAACCAGGTCTGCGGCAGCGGCCTGCGCACCGTGGCGCTCGCCGCCCAGCAGATTCGCACCGGCGAGAGCGCCGTCGTCGTCGCCGGCGGCCAGGAGAGCATGAGCCAGTCCACCCACGCCGCCTACCTGCGCGCCGGCACCAAGATGGGTGAGCTGGGCCTGGTGGACACCATGCTGAAGGACGGCCTGTGGGACGCCTTCCACGGCTACCACATGGGCACCACGGCGGAGAACGTCGCCACCGCCTTCCAGATCACCCGCCAGCAGCAGGACGAGCTTGCCGCCGGCAGCCAGCAGAAGGCCAGCGCGGCGCAGAAGGCCGGCCGTTTCAA
>DASWOJ010000109.1:0-7295 GCA_036398775.1 Acetobacteraceae bacterium | reverse complement strand
GTTGACGGACATCAGGCGGAACATCTCCTCCATGTCCACCAAGCCCTGCTTGATCTCCCGATACACGAAGCCCAGGAAGTTCAGCGGCTGATACAGCTGCATCAGGTAGGTGTTCACCAGTACGAACTGCCCGACTGTCATGGTGCCGGCCTGCACGCCGTCCGCCGCCATCAGCATAACCAGTCCCAGCCCGGCGGCGATGATGACGGCCTGGCCCAGGTTCAGCATGTTGAGGGTGACCTGGCTCTTCACCGCCGCGCGCTCGTAGCGGGCGCGGGACTCGTCGAAGCGCCGGGCCTCGTGCGCCTCGTTGCCGAAGTACTTCACGGTCTCGAAGTTCAGCAGGCTGTCCACGGCCCGGGTCTGGGATTCGGAATCCGTGTCGTTCATCAGCCGGCGGAAGCGCACGCGCCAGTTGGTGAAGGCGAAGGTGAAGCCGATGTAGAGCGCGACGGCGGTGAACGTGACAGCGGCGAAGCGCCAATCGAACAGCCGCCACAGGATGCCGGTGACGAGCAGCACCTCCAGCAGCGTCGGCAGGATGTTGAACACGGCCAGGCGTAGCACCGCCTCCACCCCCGCCGTCCCGCGCTCGATGGAGCGGGACAGGCCGCCGGTCTGGCGGTCCAGGTGGAAGCGCAGCGACAGCCGGTGCAGGTGCTCGAACGTCTGCAGCGCCACCTTGCGTACCGTGCTCTGCTGCACCGACGCGAACACCGCGTCCCGCAGCTCCGCAAACCCGGCAGAGGCCACGCGCAGCAGCGCATAGGCGATGATGAGGCCAAGCGGGATCGTCAGCGGATGGTCGCGCGGCGCCAGCGCGTCCACCGCCTGGGAATACACGATGGGGATGTAGACCGTCGCCACCTTGGCCAGCACCAGCATGATGACGGCCAGCGCGACGCTGATGCGCGCACGCGGCTCGCCCTTGGGCCAGAGATACGGGAGCAGGGAGGCGACGGTTTGGAAGCCAGTCCGTTGCGGCTGCCCGGTGGCAGCTGCTTGTGCGGTGTCGAGAGGTCTCATGCCGGGGATGTGGCCTCTGCCATCGGGTTCAGGAAGGTGCCGGGCCTGGGATGGGCTGGCAATGTGCCTATAACGACGACATGCCAGACCTGTTCCGCCACATCGCCGCCTGCAACAATGCCGTCATCCCAGGGGCGCGGCTGCCATTCCGCCTCGACGGGGTTGCGGTCGGCTGGGTCCTGCCGGACCTCGCCGACGCACTGCTCGCACTTGGCGCCAGCCCGGCGGCCGGCGGCGTGGACATGCCGCCGGCGCACCTGGACACGGCCGCGCGCGCCCTGTCCGGCGCCGGGCGCTTCCGCTGGCGCGATGAAGCCTTCGACGTGCGCGCTGACCCGGACGGCCCCGTGCTGGCGCAGGTGGACCGCGGCGCCCTGCCCGCCCTGGGCATCGCCGCCGAAGGCGTCCACGTGAACGGCCTGGTCGAGCGCCCGGACGGCCCCTGGATGTGGCTCGGCCGCCGCGCTGCCGACAAGCTGCTGGACCCCGGCAAGCTCGACCACATCGTCGGCGGCGGCGTATCGGCCGGGCTGACGCCATCGCAGACGCTGGTGAAGGAGGCAGGGGAGGAAGCCGCCATCCCTCCTGCCCTGGCCGCCACCGCCCGCCCCGTCGCAACGCTGTCCTATGCGATGGAGCGGCCGGAGGGCCTGCGCCGGGACCGGCTGCACTGCTGCGACCTGCTGCTGCCGGAGGACTTCGTGCCCTACCCCAGGGACGGCGAGGTCGAGGCGTTCGAGTTGTGGCCCCTCCCCCGCGTCGTGGAACGGGTTCGGGACACGGACGACTTCAAGTTCAACGTCAACCTGGTGCTGATTGACCTTGGCTTGCGCCAAGGCCTGATTGCCGGAACGGAGGGCCTGCGGCTGCGGGCTGCGCTGGACCGGGGACCAGCAGCCATGCGCCCCATCCAGCCGATGCAGGCCGCCGGCGGCACGGCGATTTAGCGGGATCCGCCGAGATGCCCATGATGCGCGCCGCCACAGGGGCAAGCCCGCTTCATTTCGATTTCTGAACATCTGCCGGCGCGAATCCCACGCCGGAAGAGCCGCTTATACCAGGCTAACATTATGAGGGAATCAGTTAGGAATTGTTCTCACGCTAACCCGCACCCCGACATTGTGCGATAATCCACTATCAACGGGGGGTTAATTGTTATGGAAGCTGTCTATCGGGTCCTGGTCGTGGATGACGATGTCGAGCTCGGCGCTGCCGTTGCCGAGCAGCTTGAGGCTGCAGGCGGATTTACGGTGGATGCCGTGACAACGCTCAAGGCAGCGGAAGAAGCAGTCTCGTCACCGACATCCGACGTATCCGCCATCCTGCTCGATGTCCGGATGCCCGATGGGGATGGCAGGGATCTTTGCGCCAGGTTGCGGCAGAAGGGCGTCAGCTTGCCGGTGATCGTGATCAGCGGGCTGGACCAAGAGGATGATGTCGTCCACGGACTGGAGCTTGGCGCCGACGCCTACGTGCGTAAGCCGTTTGCCGCATCCGAGTTGATTGCGCGGCTGAGGCGGCTGCTGCCCGGGACGCCGGCTGCTGTCAATCACGATCAAGCCATATAAGGAATGGCTTGGCTGCTACGGTCAACCAGCGCGGTTGGCAACCACGTCGGCGTCGGCACGCTAGCCGCGACGCAGCACTACAACTAGCTCCCGCCTGCTTTCGCCAGCCCAGCCGGGCAGCGAAGCAGGCGGGAGCATCATGTCCGCCACGGGAAGCAAAACCAGATTGCTTACGGCGGACACGGCCCGTCGCCGACAAGGCCGCACGCCAAAAAAAATCAATCCGGCATCATCCTTCAGGTGGGGCCGCGGCAATTGGAATTTCGCGCGCGTCGCGCGACTCGGCCGCCTCGTCCTGCTGCTCGTCATCATCCCGGTCGGCGCCATCGTCGCGCTCGCTGCGCCCCTCCTGGCCACGTTGCTCGTTGCTCTGAGGCTGCTCGCCTTGCGGCTCGTACTGCTGCCGGCGCCCGCCGTGCTGCTGTTGCTGGCCGCCCCCCTGGCCGCCCCCCTGGCCACCATTGACCGTCGGGTTGGCCTGCGCCGCCTGGTTCATGGCGTTCAGGATGCGGAAATAATGCTCGGCGTGCTGGAAGTAGCTCTCGGCCATCACCCGGTCGCCGCTGCTGGTCGCGTCGCGCCCGAGCTGGAGATACTTCTCGAACAACTGCTGCGACGTGCCGCGTACGCGCAGGTCCGGACCGCTGCTGTCGAATACATGGTTGCGGTTCAGCGGCACGTTGCCAGTCTGGTGCCGGACCGGACCGCCGCCGCCGCCGCCCTGTCCTCCGGTACCCCGGTGGTTGCGTCCCCGCATGCGCTTCATGTTGTTCATCGGTGTTGAGTCCTCTTCGCAGCCGCCGCGCCGCATCCGGTGGGATGCCGCCCCAAACAGCCAGGGATGGTCGTGTGCCTGATCGGATGGGCGGCAATGCCCCGGAGACCCGGCGGATGGGGCCTGCTGTCCAGCGCCTGCGCGCACGGACAAGACGCGGCACAGCCCCGTTTGCATCCGCAACGTAGTGGTCCCGGCCCGGTCTGCCAAACTTTTTCTTATCCGTCGCCTTTATGGATCGCTGGGCCGGCGCAGCACGATGGCCCTTTCGATGCCCGCCAGGTCCCGGCGCAGCGTAACCGCCCAGCCCGCCGCCAGGCCGGAGACGGCGGCAGCCTGCCCGGCTCCAAGCTCCAGCACTGCGGTGCCGCCGGGCTGCAGCAGGGCCGGCATACGGCGCAGCAGGGCGCGGTAGGCGTCCAGCCCGTCCGGCCCGCCGTCCAGGGCACGGCGCGGCTCGTGCAGGGCGACCTCCGGCATCAGCCCGGCGATGTCGGCACCGGGAATATATGGCGGGTTGCTCAGCACCAGGTCGAACCGGGCATGAAGCGCGTCGTCCCAACTGGCGCACAGCATCGCGGCACGGCTGGACAAGCCGAGCGCCGCGGCGTTGCGCCGGGCCAGGGCAGCGGCGCCAGGGGACAGGTCCACGCCAACGCCCCAGGCCGCGGGATACTCGGTCAGCGCCGCCAGCAGCAGGCAGCCGGTGCCGGTGCCAAGGTCCAGGATGCTGCGCGTCCCAACCCGGTCTGGACGGGCTGCTAGCGCGGCCTCGATCAGCGTCTCGCTGTCAGGCCGCGGGATCAGGGTGTCGCCGGACACGGCGAACGTCAGGCTCCAGAACTCCTGCTCCCCGGTGATCAACGCCAGCGGCTCCCGCGCCGCGCGCCGGGCAAGCAGGACCGCGTAGGCCGTCATCTCAACGGGCGCATCGCGGTCCCGCAGCAGCGCATCCTGCCGCAGCCCGGCGGCATGTGCCAGCAGCAGGCGGGCCTCCAGCCGCGGCGACTCCACCCCGGCGGCAGACAGCATCGCCGCCCCGTGGCGCAGGGCGCCGGCAACCGTCATCCCTGCCCCGGCCATCCCTTGAACGAGAAGACCGGCGGCGTCCCCGGCTACGGCGTGCCGTCCGGAGAGCCAGGGGCGTTGCTGCCAGGAGGCATGGCGCCGGGAGCGGCCTCCGACGTGCCGCCGCCGTGCGGCTGCTCGTGCGGAGCCGGCGGCATCGAGGCAGGGTCCACCTCGGACGCGCCAGAGGACGCGCCAAAGGACGCACCGGACCCGCTCTCCGTCTCCGCGCCGCCCGCCACGCTGGCCATGTGCGCGTCAAGCCGGGCCTCCAGCGCCGCCAGACGGACCTCCGCCGCCTCTTGCCCGGCCCGGGCATTGGCGGCCATCTCCATCACCGCGTCCAGGTCCTCCCGCCGGACCAGGTCCAGCTTGCGGATCGCCTCCTCGACGCGGGCGCGGACCAGGCTTTCCGCCTCCTCGCGTATGCCCGCCAGGGCGGAGAAGGCGCCGCCGGCGACGCCAGCGAGGTCGTCCATGAAACGCGGTCGTTCGGCCATGATGGTCTCCTCGGAGTGAACGCCTCATACATGCGCACGGCCCGGGGCTATGTCAGCCCGCGCCGCGCGCCTATAACGCGCCTCCATGATCCTCGTTACCGGCGGCGCCGGCTTCATCGGCTCCTATCTGCACGCCGCCCTCGCTGCCCAGGGCCGCCCGGCTGCCGTCGCCGACTGGCTCGGCGCCGACGGCAAGTGGCGCAACCTCGCCCGCCACCCGCCGGCGCAGGTGGTCCGCCCCGACGCGCTCGACGCCTACCTCGCGGGCAACCCGGCGCTGGAGGCGGTCATCCACCTCGGCGCCATCAGCGAGACCACCGCCACCGACGCCGACCTGACGTGGGAAACCAACGTCGAGCTGTCCTGGCGCCTATGGACCTGGTGCGCGCAGCACGGGGCGCGGTTCATCTACGCCTCCTCCGCCAGCACCTACGGCGACGGCGCCCAGGGCTTCGACGACGATCCCGCCCTGCTGCCCACCCTGCGCCCGCTGAACCTGTACGGCTGGACCAAGCACGCCTTCGACCTGCGGGTGGCGGCCGCCGTGGCCCGCGGCGAGCCGTCGCCACCGGGCTGGGCCGGCCTGAAATTCTTCAACGTCTATGGCCCGAACGAGTATCACAAGGGCCGCATGGTCTCGGTCGTGAAGGTGAAATGGGACGAGGTCGCCGCCGGCCAGCCTGCCCGGCTGTTCCAAAGCGTCCACCCCGGCCTCGCGGACGGAGCGCAGCGGCGCGACTTCATCTGGGTGGGCGACGTGGTGGACGTGATCCTATGGCTGCTGGACCGGCAGGACGTATCCGGCATCTACAACCTGGGCACCGGCACGGCGCGGAGCTACCTGGACCTGGCCCACGCCGTATGCGACGCGGCGGGCCAGCCGCGCCGGGTCGAGTTCATCCCGATGCCCGAGGCGCTGCACGGACATTACCAATCTTTCACCGAGGCGCGGATGGACCGGCTGCGCCAGGCAGGCTACCCCGGGCAATTCACGCCGCTGGAGGATGGGGTGCGCCGCTACGTGCGCGACCACTTAGCGGGGACGGAGCGATACGTATGACAGTTGGTTTCTTCTCCCTCTCCCTCCGGGAGAGGGCCGGGGTGAGGGAAAAGGCAAGCACCACGCATACGTCATCGCGCCGATCCCGGTCCCTGGCCGGCACACGCGGCGCTTACGGCCCTTCCCTCACCACAACCCTTTTCCGAAGGGAAGGGGAAAACGAGCAGCGCCGCCCGGCTGGCACGTCCGCATGATCCCCGTCATCGCCTTCACCGACCTCGGCCTGCATCCCATCCTGTTCCAGGTCGGGCCGCTCGCCATACGCTGGTATGCCCTGGCCTACATCGGCAGCCTGCTGCTGGGCTGGCGCATCATGCGCCGCCTGGTACGGCTGTCCCCGCCCGTCGCCACGGAGCTGCAAACCGACGACTTCCTGACCTGGGCCACCCTGGGCGTCGTGCTCGGCGGCAGGCTGGGCTACGTGCTGTTCTACAAGCCGCTGGAGTATCTCCAGAACCCGCTCGACATCTTCAAGGTGTGGACCGGCGGCATGAGCTTCCACGGCGGCACGCTGGGCGTCATCGTCGCCCTCGTGCTGTATTGCCGGCAGCAGCGCATCCCGTTGCTCGGCTTCGCCGACCGCCTGGCCGTCGTGGTGCCGATCGGCCTGGGCCTGGGACGCATCGCCAACTTCATCAACGGCGAGCTATGGGGCCGGGTAGCGCCCGACACCCTGCCCTGGGCGATGGTGTTCCCCAACGCCGGCCCGGAGCCGCGCCATCCCAGCCAGCTCTACCAGGCGGGGATGGAGGGGCTGCTGCTGCTGCTCGTGCTGTCGCTCCTGTGCAGCAGGCCCGCGGTCCGGGCGCGGTTCGGCACCCTGACCGGCGCCTTCCTCGTGGGCTACGGCATCGCCCGCATCATCGGCGAGACCTTCCGCCAACCCGACGAGTTCCTCGGCTTCCTGATAGCGGGCGCCACGATGGGCCAGTTGCTGTCGCTGCCGATGATCGCCGCCGGGATCTGGCTGATCGGCCGCGCCCGGCCCGTGGCGGCGGTGGCCGCGTAGGGTGGAACGGCTGGACGCCTTCATGGCGCGGGCCAACGCGGCCTACTACGCCAATCACGACCCGTTCGCCGACTTCACCACGTCGCCGGAGATCACCCAGGTGTTCGGCGAGGTGCTGGGCCTGTGGGCAGCGGTCACGTGGGACGCAATGGGCCGCCCCGACCCGGTGCTGCTGGTGGAGTGCGGACCCGGCCGCGGCACCCTGATGGCCGATGCCCTGCGTGCGGTGACCCAGGCCGCGCCGGGGTTCCGGGCTGCGCTGCGGATGCACCTGGTGGAAACCTCGCCG
>DASWOJ010000108.1:0-12704 GCA_036398775.1 Acetobacteraceae bacterium | reverse complement strand
TACAGATTTCATAGACTTACCTGCCAAGTTCGACGCATGTTCATGGAAAATATTCCAACTATACGTGAGAGTGACTAGTAGTATATGGTCTTTGTCTACCAGGGATTTGTCCTTAGTTCTTTATAGGTCAGCTTGAAATGTCAGACAGCAGTGCCGACCGCACCGTCGAGAAGCTGCTGCGCCAGCAGGCTGCGTTGGCAGCCTTTGGCAGCTTCGCGTTCCGGGAAACCGACCTGCTCAAGGTCCTGACGGAGGCCGCGCGCATCTGCGCCACCTCCCTCGAAGTGCCTTTCTCGAAGGTGTGCCGTTACCGCGCCGGCAAGGATGACCTGTTGATTGAGGCTGGGTGGGGCTGGAAGCTCGGCGTCGTCGGCCGCGTGGTGTCCCAGGCCGATGAAAGCTCGCCTCAGGGGCGGGCCTACGTCACAGGCAAGCCCGTCATCATCCGCAACGTCAACACCGCCAACAACCTGGCGCTGCCGGCCTTCTACGAGGAGCACGGCGTCGTCTCGACAGTGGACGTGCTCATCCCGGCCATCGACGGAGAACCCTACGGCGTGCTGGAAATCGACAGCACGCACCAGCATCAATACGACGAGCACGACATCAACTTCCTGACCGGCTTCGCCAACGTGCTGGCCGAGGCGGTCGCCACCGTGGGGCGGGTCAAGGCGCTGCGGGATGCGCTGGACGCCAAGAGCCTGCTGGCGGAGGAGTTGCAGCACCGCGTCAGGAACAACCTGCAAATGGTCAGCGGCATGTTGGAGAACTACGCTCGGACCACGCCTGGCGGCGAAGCCCGGCAAGGCATAAACCTGATCGTCCGCCGGGTGACCACCTTGGCCCAGGTTTACGACAGCCTGCTCGGGATCGGGTTGAGCGAGACCGTGGACCTGGCCGACTACCTGCAAGCCTTGTGCGTGCGCCTGCCCGGGCTGCAAGCCGAGCGGGACCGGCCGGTGCGGATTGTCTGCAACGCCGTGTCTACCCTGCTTGGCCTGGACGAGGTGACGGCGCTTGGCATGGCGGTCGCGGAACTGGTGACGAACAGCTACGGCCACGCCTTCCCGGACCGGGACGGGACCATCACCGTTACCCTGGCGCACTTGGGTGCTGCCCAGGCTGCGATCACGGTCCGGGACGATGGGGTCGGCTTCGTGGCCGAGGCCGGCAGCACCCGGCACGGGGTGGGCCTGGTCAAGCGGCTGTTGGAGCAGATTGGCGGCACATTGGAGGTCCAATCCGGCGACGGGACATCGTGGACGCTGGCCTTCGCAGTGCCGGTGCCGGCCGATGGAACCAAGGCCGCCGCGTAGCGCACACGCAAACCTCGAAGGCCGTCAAGAAGAAGATGCCCGGCCCCGGTGTGACTGCGAGCAACAGGGCCACGGCGAGAGAAAACGCGAGCTGGCTGACTTTAGCCATCAAGCACCTGCAACAACCAGCTTGCCGAGCAGCCGGTCCTGCACGGCAAAAGGCTGGCCGCAGCAAGGGCGACACGCAACGCCTCCATCGGCATGGTTGGGCAGAGCCTGTCCGCCAAACCAACCCAACCGGACAGTCACTGACCACAAATTCTGAGTTGTCCGTTTGTTCGTGGGCAGGATGGTCCGCCCAGCCATCGTCTTTGGGTGCCATGGCCACCATGGCTTCAACGTACGTTCCGCGTAGTGCGGCCCTCTCGTTACAATGCTATCCCGGCTGCATGGAAGCCACACACGGCAACGAACCGGCCCGCGTCGTCACTGCGCCCATGTCCGCCATTGCCAACCCGTTCCCCGCCGGCGGCGGCGAGACGGGCGCTCGCATGCGCGCCCAGGACTGGTCGACCTCGCCGCTCGGGCCGTCCGACACCTGGCCCACAGCCCTCCGCACCGCCGTCCACCTGATCCTGGCATCCCCGGAGTCCATGTTCCTGGCCTGGGGGCCGGAGCTGCGCTTCTTCCACAACGACGCCTACGCGCCCATCCTAGGCCCCCGCCTGCCCCGCGCGCTCGGCGCGCCCTTGGCCAATCTATGGTCGGACGTGTGGGAGCAGGTCCGACCCATCGCGGAGAAGGCGCTGGCAGGCGAGGCCAGCCGCTTCGACGACTTGCCGCTGACCATGGCCCGGCACGGCGCGGAGGAGCGGACCTGGTGGTCCTTCTCCTACTCCCCCTTGCGCGACGAGACAGGCGCCGTTGCAGGCCTGTTCTGCGTCACGAACGAGACCACCCAGCGCGTGCTGGCGGACAAGGCGCTGCGGGACCTGAACGCCACGCTGGAGCGGCACGTGGAGGAGCGCACCGCTGAGCGCGACCGTGTGTGGCGGCTGAGCCGCGACCTGCTCGGGGTCGCGGACAGCAGGGGCGTGTGGCTCAGCGTCAGTCCAGCCTGGACGCGAGTGCTCGGCTGGGGGGAGCAGGAGGTGGTCGGCAGGACCTCCGAGTGGCTGGAGCACCCCGACGACGTGCAGAAGACCCGGGCCGAGGTGGCGCGGCTGGCGGAAGGCCATACCATCCTGTCCTTCGAGAACCGCTTCCGCGCCAGCGCCGGCGGCTACCGGCTGCTGAGCTGGACGGCAGTCCAGGCCGAGGGCCTGCTCTACTGCGCCGCGCGCGACGTGACGGCGGAGCGCAAACGCGACGCGGCGCTGCGCGACCTGCAAGACTTCACGCGCCTCGCCCTGTCTGCGGTCGGCGGCGTCGGCGTTTGGACCTACGACGTCGCCGGCGACCGCTTCACCTGCGACGCCGCCGTCTCCGACCTCTACGGCGTAGACGCGGCGCAAGCGGCAGCCGGGATCGGGCGCGAGGCGTTCCTGGCCAATGTCCACCCTGACGACCTCGCCCCCCTGCAGGCGGTCATGGCCGGCGGCCTGGCGAGTGACGGCGACCTCGAACTGGAGTACCGGCTGCGCCGCCCCGACGGGTCCGTCCGCTGGGTGCTGTCGCGCGGCCACACCTACTTCGACGACGCGGGCAGGCCGGTGCGCCGGACCGGCGTTGGGATCGAGACCACGAAGCAGCGGCAGCTTGAGGAGCAGCTCCGGCAGTCGCAGAAGATGGAGGCGGTGGGCCAGCTCACAGGCGGCTTGGCGCATGACTTCAACAACCTCCTGACCGGCATCGCCGGCAGCCTGGAGCTGCTACAGGCCCGGGTGGCGCAAGGCCGGATCGGCGACCTGGACCGCTACGTCAACGCCGCCCAGGGAGCGGCCAAGCGGGCGGCGGCGCTGACGCACCGCTTGCTCGCCTTCTCGCGCCGTCAGACGCTGGACCCGAAGCCGGTCCGGTGCGACCACCTCGTGGCCGGGATGCTGGACCTGGTCGGCCGCATGGTCGGCCCTGCCGTGGCCGTCGAGACGGCGTACGCCCCCGGGCTTTGGGCGGCGCTGTGCGATCCGAACCAGCTTGAGAACGCCGTGCTGAACCTGTGCATCAACGCGCGCGACGCGATGCCGGGCGGCGGCCGGATCACGATTGAGACGGCCAACGTGGAGGTGAACGGGCGCTTCGCCGCGCTGCGCGATCTGCAACCAGGCCAGTATGTGATGGTGTCCGTTTCGGACACGGGCACCGGTATGTCGCCAGAGGTTCTATCGCGGGCCTTCGATCCTTTCTTCACCACCAAGCCGCTCGGCGAGGGCACCGGCCTTGGCCTATCCATGGTGTACGGCTTCGCCAGGCAGTCCGGCGGGCAGGTGCGCCTCCACAGCGTGCAAGGGGTCGGCACGACGGTCAGCATTTTCCTCCCGCGCTGTGGCATCGAGATCAAGGCCGAGCCGCACGCCCCGCAACTGGCCCGCGTGCCGCGCGCCGGTGCCGGCGAGACCGTCCTGGTGGTGGATGACGAGCCGACGGTGCGGATGCTGGTCTTGGAGGTGCTGCAAGACCTGGGCTACGCCGCCATCGAAGCGGCGGACGGCGTGTCCGGGCTGACGGTGTTGCGATCCGACACGCGCATAGACCTGCTGGTGACGGACGTGGGCCTGCCCGGGGGCATGAACGGTCGGCAGGTGGCCGACGCGGCCCGGGTCGCGCGGCCCGGCCTCAAGGTGCTGTTCATCACCGGCTATGCCGAGAACGCCGTGCTAAGCCACGGCCACCTCGATCCCGGCATGCACGTCATGACGAAGCCGTTCGCGATGGAGGCGCTGGCCAGCCGGATCAAGGACCTCATCGCAGGACAGCAAGCGACGGGGCCAGCTTAGGAGCTGCCTGGTCCGCACTCCCTTCGGCCTCGGCGCTGCCCTTAGAAACGAGGTTCCAGCGCAAGCCTCCCCGAGACGGACGCCGATGCGGCAGGTGTGGCTAGATCGGCGGCGGCACGCTGCCTCTGAACACGGGATTGTTTGTTACAGACAATGCCAAGCCCTGCTTTACGCGCAGGCGGTCCGTCCCAGGACGGCAGCATGACGGAGGCATTCCTATGTCCGGCAAAATCCTGTTCAGCACTGCCCTGGCAGCGGCAGCACTCCTACGTGTCACCACGGCGCACGCCGCTCCGGTGTATGTGGCGCTTGGGGACTCCATCACCTTTGGTGAAACCGACCTGAACTACGTGCAGTCGTTCGGCGACCGCGGCTATGTCAGCCTGTTCGCCAACACCTTGGCCGCGCGCAACGGCGGCATCCGCCCGACGGTGGTCAACCTGGCCATTGATGGCGAGACCGCGTCCAGTTTCATGACCAACGCCGGCCGTACGCCGCCCGTCATGGGCCGCGGCGACGCGCCCTTGCAGCTTGAAAACCTGAACTACGGCAACAGCACCGCCATCTCGCAAGGCACGCTGCTGGCCAACACCGTTGCGGCGCAGCGGGCGCAGGGCAACACGGTCGGCACGGTCACGGTCACGCTGGGCTTCAACGAGTTGGCGGCGCTGTCGCCCGCGCAAAACACGCCCGCAGCAGAAGCCGCCGCCATCGCGCAAATCCCGGGGACGCTGGCCAGCTACCGCGCCAACTACACGGCGGTGCTGAACGAGATACGCAGCTTGGCGCCGAACGCGAACCTCTACTTGCTGGGCTACTACAACCCGTTCCCCGCCGACCCGAACAGTCCGGCGGCACCGGTGTTCAATGCGGGCGGCGTGGCGCTCAACGGCATCATCCAGGACCTGGCGGGCCAGTTCGGCGCGGCCTTCGTCGCCAACGCCGCGCCGTTCGTGGGCAACGAGGCGCGATACACTTACCAGGCCCTGCAACCCGCTGGGTCCAGCGTGTCCGGCCAGTTCAGCGGCGTGCTGCCCATCGGCAACGTCCACCCGAACACCTTGGGCTACAGCGTGATCGCCGCCGACGTGGCTGCGGCAACGGTGCCGACCAGCGTGCCGGAGCCTGGGAGCTGGCCGATGCTGGCCGCAGGCCTTGCCGCGCTGGGGTTGGTGGCCCGGCAGCGGGCTGGCACGGCCGGACGAGCCTGCTGATGGGCGCACCTGTCCGCTACGACCCTTCGCTGGAGCATGTCGCCCCGGACGAGGCCGACACCCGCGAGGCGCTGGTTGCGACGATGCGCTCCATCGCGGAAACGACGCTGCGCGACTACGGCCATGCTGTGCGCAGCGTCCACGCCAAGAGCCACGCCCTGCTCGAAGGCGAGCTGACAGTGCTGGACGGCCTGCCGCCCGAGCTGGCCCAGGGCATGTTCGCCCGGCCCGGCACCTACCCCGTGGTGATGCGCGTCTCGACCAACCCCGGCGACATCCTGGATGACCGGGTATCCGCCCCGCGCGGCCTGGCAGTCAAGGTGATCGGTGTGGACGGCGAGCGTCTGCCCGGCGCGGAGAGTGCCGTGACGCAGGACTTCGTCATGGCGAACGGCCCAGCCTTCGTGGCGCCCGACGCCAAGGCGTTCCTGGGCAGCCTCAAGATGCTGGCCGCCACGACCGACAAGGCAGAGGGCGCCAAGATGGCGCTGTCCAAGGCGCTCCGCGGCGTGAACACCGTCCTGAAGGCGGTCGGCGTGGAAAGCCCCACGGTGACCAGCATGGGCGGCCAGCCGCTGACGCATCCCCTGGGCGAGAGCTTCTACAGCCAGGCGCCGCTGCGCCATGGCGATTACGTGGCCAAGGTCATGGTCGCGCCCGTGTCGCCGAACCTCATGGCGCTGAAGGATCAGCCGCTCGACTTGCGCGGCGACCCCAACGCGCTGCGCCAGGCGGCGATTGACGCGCTCGCGCATGATGGCGGCGAATTGGAGGTGCGGGTGCAGCTTTGCACCGACCTGGACCGGATGCCGGTCGAGGACGCCTCGGTCGCCTGGCCGGAGGACGAAAGCCCCTACCATCCGGTGGCCCGCATCCGCGTGGCGGCCCAGCCCGCCTGGAGCGAGGCGCGGGCGTCGCAGGCTGATGACGGGCTGGCGTTCTCGCCCTGGCACGGCCTCCTCGCGCACCAGCCGCTCGGGTCCGTCAACCGGTCGCGCCGGCCTGCTTACGCCGCCATGGCCGCCCTCCGGGCGGAGCACAATGGCCAGCCCAACCCGGAGCCGCGGTCGGCGGTCGGGCTGTCCGGTGCGCCAGCCAGCGCCGTGGGCGCCACGCCGGGGCGCGAAGGCTTCCGCAACGCGCGATCCAGTCTGCAAAGGCCCGGCCTTGGCCAGCACGCCGCCACGGGTGCGGTGGGCGGTTTGGCCGGCGGGCTGCTGGTGTCGGCGGTCCTGCTGCTCAAGCAGCGCGTGACCGGGCAGCCGTCAGACCTGGTGCAGCTCCAGCGCGGCCTTGGCGGATCGCGCTTGCCGTCTTGGGCGCAGGGTGACGCCAGCTTGCAGGAAGAAGGAACGGCGCATGGCGGCCACCTTGCGTTGTCAGCCGCGTCCGGGGCGCTCTACGGCGCGTTGAAGCCGGCAGGCGCCGCGCCGGTCAAGGCCGGGCTGGCGTTCGGCATGGGCTTCCTGGCGCTGGCCTATGGCGCCACCGGCCCGGCCCTGCAGCTGACGCCGCCACCCACGCGCGACACGCCAGCCAACAACTTGCAGCATGTGATGGTCCATGCCCTGTTCGGGGTCGCCACGGCCCTGGTGGCGGACCGCTTGGGGCGGCGGTTGGCAGCGGGCGGGCCGAAGCCGCGCCAGGCGCGCCGCCGCAAGTGAAGGTGGGTCCATCAGAAAGCAACTGGTGAAACAACGCCGGGGGCAGCCTGACGACCGCTAGTTGGTGCGCCCTGTGTTGCCGGCCAGCGCCGCCTTCAGCTCACGCGCCGCCAGGTCCTGCGCCTTGGCCGCGTCGCCCACGACGGCATCCATGCCGAAGAACTCGTGCGTGACGCCCTTGTACAGCTCGTGCGTCACCTTCACGCCCGCCGCCTTCAGCTTGTCAGCCAGCAACTGGCCGTCGGACGCGAGCGGGTCAATCTCCGCGTTGATGGTCGTCGCCGGCGGCAGCCCGGCTAGGTTGGCCCGCCCGTAGACGTTCAGCCGTGGATCCTGCAGGTTGGCCTGGCTCTGGATGGTGTTCTTTACGAACCACTCGATGGCCGGCTTGCTCAAGGGCACCGCATGCTCGTCCCGCTTGGGCCATGCGTCTGAATCGTACGGCCTACTGTCATACGAAGTTTCCTTACAACATATCAATGGTTTGCAGGAGTGCCGATACGATATAGCACGGACCTCAATAGATGATGCGAAATTTATTGCATAAGTCCACTTCTTCCGCGCAGGACTTTTGCGAACGCTATCTCATTGAAAATACACATCTGGAATTTGCCAGATTGCGGCGTGCGAATGTATCAAGTTCCGCACAGCCGCTTATGACAGTACACCGTACCGCTCAGACGCACAGGCCTGTCAGCACCCTACATGTTGGACGGGCACGAGGCAGTGATCGGCGCCAGCGTGGGTATTGCCCTTTGCACCCGCGACGACGAGGACGACGCAACTTCCACGACCCTGCTGCGGCAAGCCGACGTTGCGCTTTACCAGGCCAAGACAGCGGGACGAGGCGGCCACTGCTTCTTTGAAGCAGGCAAGGCTGTGGAGCAGCGCTGAGCCGGGTTCTGACCGACCCTCCTGCCACTGCTTGCCGGCAGCCGCACCAGGCTATGCATCTATCTCCACCTGGCATCCGCGCTGGATCAGGCGCTGGCGCGGTGTGCGACCTTGAGCCTTGCCGCCAGCTCCTCCCGTCGGTAGGGCTTGGTCAAAATCGGCACGTCCGGCGGCACGCTGTGTTCCCCGGCCAGGGCCTCGCCCGTGTAGCCAGAGGTGAGCAGAACCCGCAGCCCCGGGCGCAGCCGCCCTGCCTCTACGGCAAGCTGCACGCCGTTCATCCCGCCGGGCATCACCACGTCCGAGAATAGGATGTCCACCCGCTCTCCACCGCGCAGCCAATCCAGCGCCTCTGTGGCATCCCGTGCCGGGACCACACGATAACCGAGGTCAGCCAGGTTCTCGACGACCGCAGACAGCACTGCCGGCTCATCCTCTACCGCCAGCACGGTTTCCCCGGCTTCAGCTCGCCGCAGCGAAGCAGCTGGGCCGGTTCCGTGCGCTGCCGGCTGCACACCGTCCGCCTGGGGTAACCAAATCTCGACCGTCGTACCTTGGCCCGGAGTTGATGCGATCTCCACCGTGCCGCCCGCGGCCGTCGCGAAGCCATACACCTGGCTCAGCCCCAAGCCGGACCCGCGACCGAACTCCTTGGTGGTGAAGAACGGCTCGAATGCCTGGACACGCGTCGCCTCGTCCATGCCAGCGCCGTTGTCGGCCACCGCGACCACCACGTAGCCGCCGGCCGGCAACCCGTCGCGCGCGCCTGCGCCTGGCTGGGCATCCCGCACGACGTTGCGGGTGCTGACGGCAATGCGCCCGCCCTGTGCCGGAAGGGCATCGCGGGCGTTGACGACGAGGTTGAGCACCGCGGCCTCGAACTCGCTCAGGTCGATGCGCGTGGGGTGCAGCGCCGGGTGCAGGGCCAGGTCCACCTTCACGGCCTCGCCCACGGCGCGGCGGGCCAGCGGCTCGAAGTCGAGCAGCGAGGCGTTCAGGTTCACCGTCTCGGGCCGCAGGTTCTGCCGTCGCGCGAAGGTCAGCAGCTGGCGGGTCAGGCGTGAGCCGCGCTGCGCCGCCTTTATCCCGGCATCGGCCATCTTGAGGACGCGCTGGCGGTCGTCGGGACGGCGGCGGATCATCTCGAAGCCGCTGGTGACGACCATGAGCAGGTTGTTGAAGTCGTGCGCGATGCCGCCGGTAAGGCGCCCGATGGCCTCCATCTTCTGGGCCTGCCGCAGAGCCGCCCCGGCCCGCGCCGCTTCCTCGGCCGCCGCCTCGGCCCGGGCGCGCAGGGCATCGACCTCGTGCAGGTAGGCCCACAGGATGACGAAGGCGGACACCGTCGCCTCGACCCGTCCGGCATACCAGCCGACCGACGCCCGCGCCCCGCCGGCCATGGTCAGGAAGTTGTCGAGGATGAGCAGCGCCAGCGAGGCAGCAATCCAAAGGTCGAGCGCCGTCCGGCGCCCGCGAGTGGCACGCCAGACCATCGCCAATGCCGCGATTGTCAGAAGCTGCACTGCCGGGCCGACGCCCGAGGCTGTCAGGGCCGAGTAGTCGTCGCCCGTGACCTGGTGCGGGAGCCAGGGCAGCCCGAGCGTCGCGGCCAGCGCCGACAAGCCTGCCGCCGCCAACGCGGCCAGGATTGCCCCTGCCGCGGCTGGCCCGGCGCGTCCTGGAGCGAACAGCAACGGACGCCCGCCGCGCAACGCCAGCGCATAGGCCAGGGCACAGGCCGGCGGCCCGAGGTGCCAGAACGTCCACAACCAGGTCGTCGTCTCCGGCCCTACGCCGAGCACACGCCCGCCTGTCACGACCCCGGGGAAGCTGAGCAGCTGCAGCACGACGATGGCCGCGGTGTAGAGGGTGCCTCCGGCGATGAGCAGCAGGGCCAGCGAGCGTGCGCGCTGGAACTGCGCGAACAGCACCCAAGCGCTCAGCCCATAGGCGCACACCAGTGCGGTTTGATTGATAAGGACAAACCCAGGCAGATTTGGGCCGACCCAGGCTGCAATCGGCAGTAGGCACGCAGTCGCCACCACGGCCAGCAGGCACAACCATAGGGCTGCGCGCTGCGACCCGCGGACCGGCGGCTCCGTCGCCACCGTGGCGGACCGCAAGCCCACCCACGTTTCAATGTTCATCGGCTTCCTTTTGCCTCTGTGTCCCCGACGGGGGTGGCTTTGGTGTCAGCATAGCATGTTCATGAAATCGCGCATCGGAGGATGCCACGGACAGCCGGCGCGAGCGGTCACGAACAGTAAAGGAACGTCAAGCTTAGACAAAGCACGGACGGTGTTTGGACAGGTGTGCCTGTCCGCCAAACCAACGTTGGACGGCCACGCGGAATGTGTCCGTCAACCCTGGCGCTCGCACGGGAAAACGGACAAGATGATTGCCGGACGGGAAGACTGTGGCCTTCAACGATAACTGGCGGGCTTCTTTCAGCGCAATGTGACATATCGAGTGCTAAGTCTGGGTGGGAAGCGGACATGTCCGCCTAGTCGGAAAATGCAGCCGAGCGTCGCCCGTATCGTCCGCCGCTTAATCTGATACCTCGGCCAGCCACGGGATTACCGCTCGGGCTGCGGCTTCTGCACTCTCTACGCTGACATAAAGCCCGGAGCGTTCCTTCTCGACCCAAAGCCAATATTCCGGCACGGGGCCGGGCAGGAACTGGGTATGTGCTTCCTCGATGAACCGGGAATGCCCAGTTGTGGTGGATGCAACGATCGACAGGACACGTTGCCCGTCCACCGATCTATACTGCCGAACAGTCGGTTCGTTGGACATCATGGTTCGTGTTCCGCCAATCTCGTCCATGGATGGCATCTTACGGCATTCCTGTCCGCATGGGTCGGTTTCGGAAACTCACGCTGCTTTCGAGACAGCGCCACCACCTTGGCGAGCAAGGGTGCGGTAAACGGTTGGCCGTGAGATGGAGAACAGCTCGGCAAGATCGCTGATCGAGTAGCCGCCGGTGTCGTGCATCCGACGCAACTCTTTCTGCTGCTTGTCGGACAGCTTGGGCTGCTTGCCGCGCAGCTTGCCTCTGGACCGGGCAATGGCCATGCCCTCCCGGGTGCGTAGCCGGATCAGGTCGGCCTCGAACTCGGCAAAGGTGGCGAGGATGTTGAAGAACATCTTCCCCATCGGGTCCTTGGGGTCATACACGCTCGACCCGAGCGCGAGCCGGACGCCACGCGCGACAAGCGCATCGGCGATGAACCGGGCATCCGGGACCGAGCGCGCCAGCCGGTCGAGCTTGGGTACGACGAGCGTGTCTCCGGTGCGGACCGCGGCAAGCGCCTGGTCGAGGCCGGGCCGCAACCGGTTTGTGCCAGTCAGCCCATGGTCGGTGTAGATGCGGTCGGCAGCGACGCCGAGCTGTTCGAGGGCGGCTTTCTGGGCGGCGAGGTCCTGTTTGTCGGTGGAACAGCGGGCGTAGCCGATCAGGGTGGTGGACATGGCCAAATGTGTAACGCTTGTGGCCCCTTCAATGATAGGCTCTCCGTACCAGCTATGTGAGACGCCGTTCCGCTTGGTTCCACAAGGCCCGCCCGGCAGCATTTGCACCGTCCGCTGACCGATCCCCTTGCGGACACCTGGCCGGCGTGCGTAGGAGACAAATCGCTTTGCCGTGCTCCGGGTCCTACCTGGGAAAGAGTGTGCCCCTGCCGCGCGCCGCGCCGGCGAGGCTGGCGCCCCGGTCCGGGTGGCGAGGCGGAGGCTGGCACGCTACCGCCAGGGCAGGCCTGGCTGACCTGGCGCGCATTGACCCGTCAGAACGTCCAATGCTCAGCGTGAACTGCATCTCCTTCATGGCGGCCCGAACGGCTGGTCCAGTGACCTTGGCGCCCGGCCCACCTGATGAGAGGACCAAGCAGCGCGACGGCGCAGGCTTATCCATGCCCTGCTTGCCGACCACAGAACACATGGTCCATGCTCCGGCTATGTTCGTCGTGACCGAAGCCGATGCCGCCGCGATCCGCACTGCCTTCCACGAGGAGGGCGAGCTGTCGGCCATCATTGAGCTCCGGCAGCGCTTCCCGGGGATCGCCGATCACGCCAAGGCACGTGCCTGCGTCCGGACCATTGCTGGTTGGCAGCAACTGCTCCCGGTCCCGTGTCTGGTGGTGCCGCTGGACCCTGGCAAGGATGGCCGACGCAGCGCCCCCGGCTTCTAGGGATCGTCGCACGGCTGCTCGAAGCTGGACGTGGAACGGGTCGATCACCAACCAGCCAGCATTAAAACTGGGTACACCCCCAGACATTCGTCGCCCGCTCGCAATTTGGAGCGAGCGACAGCAGGGCATGGTCCAAAAGCATCATTTCCAGGTAGCATCGGCAATCGTTGGAGTTCTAGAGGTAAGAAGACTTCTCGCTTTGGGTGCCACCCTGATCTAAACCACGCCCGCCTGCATGTAACTCGTCATTGAACCGCGCCGGCTATTTCAGTTCCGTCTTCTCTTCCGTCCCGTGAGCATCATAAAGATCGCGAGACCGCTCAACGGTGACACGGTGCTCAATCGCCCACTGGCCCAGTGCGCCGACCGGCTCCCGCAGTGAACGGCCAAGTTCAGTGAGCGTGTAGTTGACTTTGGGTGGGATGGTTGGAAAGAACGTGCGTTCGACGAGCCCGTCCCGCTCCAGACCGCGCAACGTCAGCGTCAGCATGCGTTGCGAGATGCCGTCTATGCGGCGCTTCAATTCGTTGAACCTGTAGGTTCCGTCGCC
>DASWOJ010000107.1:0-1837 GCA_036398775.1 Acetobacteraceae bacterium | reverse complement strand
AGCAGAGAAGCCATGCGGGAAAGAAGGCACCGAACAGACTGTATGACGGTGCGCCCTCTAAACGGCATCCGCCGAGCCCGACGCAGCCAAAACAGAGGCACAAGCATACAAGTCTCTGATATATTGCTCTACGCTTGCGGTCATGTCTACAGGTTTGCAGCGTGATCGCCTTCTGGATCCGAAAGTCCACGAAAGAAAGGTAACTACCCACGGGGTGTGGATCTTGGCTAAGCGCCTTCAGGCGCCGATCGTGCTCAGCACGGTGCTGAACGTGCCCGCGCCGGAGGTAATACGCGCTGTCGCCACCACGGTCCGCACGGCGGCCTCGCCCTTGGCGGACCACATGGCGCGGTAGCCGTTGGTGTTCTTGCGCTGGATCACGGCGGGGCGCAGGTCGCGCTCGCAGGCGTTGTTGTGCGCGTCCACGCGCCCGGGGAAGGATACGAAGGTCAGGAGCTGGTCGCGGGCGCGGCGCATGCGGTTCTGGATGTCGCGCGCCAGGTCGCAGACGGCAGGAGCGCCGAGGATGTCGTCGAGGGAGCGTTCCAGCTTGCGGCGTTTGGTGGTCACCGTCGAGGGAGCCAACGTGGTGATGCTCCGCGCCAGGGCGAAGGCTCCATCGAGCCACAGCTTGAGCCGCAGGGCGAGGGTGTCGTCACCGGCGTCGAGCGCATAGGCGACGTCACGGGCGAGGTGCGCCAGACAGGTCTGCTGCCGGTCAGCGTGCCCTTGTTGGGCGGAATAGCGGTCCGACAGCCACACGGCGGGCCGGTGCCCGTCCATGATCTCGTGCACCACGCACGCGCCCCGCGTCGGGGCGGCGTGGTGCACCACCGCATCCTCGCAGCGGAAAACCCAGTGGTAGGAATTCGTGCCCTCGATGCGCACGCCCGTCTCGTCGGATGCCACCACGGTGGCGCGCCGCAGGGCTGACAGGGCGACATCGCGCCCGGCATCGAAGCGGGTTTCGGCCCGGCGCAACATGTTGGTGAGACCGCCCTGGCTGATGCGCAGGCCGAACAGATCGAAGAGGGCCTTCTGCAGACGCTCGTAGGACAGGGCCTGAAAGGTCTTCAGGTACACGGCCGTGGCGTGCAGGCGCGGACCGAAGGGCGTCGAGGCGGCTCCGGTCGGCCGCGGCGCTGCCACGCGTGCCCGGCATCCCGGGCACACCACGCCGAGACGCCGGTGCTGCTCGACGAGAGGCTTCACCTCCGGCAACTCGATCCGCTCGTGCACGCTGACCGTCTCGGCCGGCAACTCGAGCGACAGGGCCAGACCGCAGTCTGGGCACGCTGTCGGGCGGTAGTCGACGACCGTGTCGGGCTCTTCGGCGAGGATGCGGCTGTGGCCTTCATGGCCCGGCTTCGCCCCGCCCGGGCGGGACTGCTCGCGCCGCTCCTTGCGGTCGGTGGATGGCGGCTTGGACGAGGTGCGCGACGTCTTGGCGGGGCGCTGAAGCTTCAGCACCAGCTCGATCAGTTCGTCCTTGCTCAGGCGCTCGAGATCATAGCGGCTCATGCCACCAAGGAATCAGCCTTCAACAGGCCGCGCAAGTCTTCGTTGTACCGCGCCGCTATGGCCCCGGCGCCGGTCGCCTCACCCGACCCCGTGGGTAGATACGTCCGCCGGATCAACCAGACGAAGAGCGCGGTTTCCAGCACCTGGACCAGCAGGATCACGGCCTTGTCGAACAGGCCGTAACCACCAAAGAACAGCTAGTCCGAGAACAGGACAAGGCGGGGGAAGAAGAGACGGTGTTCGTTGTGCGGTTCGAACAGGCGGATCAGCGAATCCCCCTGCCGCCGAATGGTGTCGTACCGCGCCAGGCTGTGCC
>DASWOJ010000106.1:0-2436 GCA_036398775.1 Acetobacteraceae bacterium | reverse complement strand
ATGACCGTGCGCCAGGGAAAGCAGGACTCCTCCTGGAACACCGTGCCTACCGCCGGGTGCGGGCTGCGCACCGGCGTGCCCTCCACCGTCACCTGGCCCGATGTCGCCGCTTGCAGCCCGGCGATGATGTTGAACAAGGTGGACTTGCCGCAGCCGGACGGGCCGATCACCGACACGAACTCGCCGGGGCGGATGTCGAAGGACACGTCGTCTACGGCCGTGACGCCGTCTGATGCGGTGCCGAAGCGCTTGGTCACTCCCTCTACCGTCAGGATGGAGGTACCAGCGGCAGCCGGCGTGCGCTGCGACGCCGGGACCGCGGTAATGGCCGCACTCACTTGTCGTGCCGCACCAGGGCGGACGCCATAGCCGGCGTGTAGCCAGGCGCCACCCGCACGTCCACCACCGCAACCCCTCCGGCGTCCACCGCCGCGATCGCCGCGGCAAAGACGCCGGGCAGGTCCGCCACGTTCTTCACCGGGCCGAACCCTTGCGCGCCCTGCGCTCGCGCAAGCCCCGCCAGGTCCAGTTCCGGATCAGTCATGCGCTGGCCGATCCACTTGTTCGCCACCGGGCGCCCACGCTCGCGCGCCATGCGCTCCTGATGCACCTCGTCGTTGAAGAAGGACTGGTTGTTGGCCACGACGATCAGCAGCGGGATGCCATAATGCACCGCTGTCCAGAGTGCGGTGACGCCCATCAGGAAATCGCCGTCGCCGCAGATGGAAACCGGCAAACGCCCGGAGCTGCGCAGGGCCAATGCCGCACCCACGGAAATGCCGGGGCCGCCGCCGATGCCGCCGCCGCCATCGGAGCCTAGGAAGTCGAGCGGGTGACGGAATGGCCAGAAGCCGCCATCCCAGGACAGCGGCAAATGCAGCAGCGATACCGGCCGGCCAGCCACTGCCTCCTGCAGCGCCGCGGCCAGGTGCGGCACGGCGAGCGGGGCATCCGGGTCCGGGCGCGGCGCGTCCCAATCCCCTGTTGCTTCCCGTCCTGCCGGCAGGTGCGCGAGCAGGGCGGCCACGGTCGCGTCCGGGTCGGCGGCGAGAAACAGATCAACCGGCGGCAGGCCCTGGTGGTCCGCGCTCCAGCCATTGTGCAGGATGTGGTCGAGCGAGACCTGGATGATCCGCGCTCCCGGCTCTGCACCGTCGAAGGCCGCGCGCAGGGTGCCCCCGAGGTCCACCCAGTCGAGCGAAAGGATCACGTCCGCACCACGGATTGTCGCCACGGTTTCCGGCACGGGGAAGACACCAGGCTTACCGGCGTGGAGCGGATGATCGGTGGGAAAGGCGGCGCCGACCTTGAGGTCGGTGGCAACCTGGGCGCCGAGTGCTTCCGCAAGCCGGACCCGGGCTGCCCATTCAGGCTCGCCCCGGTTCACGCGCCCTGCCAGGATCAACGGGCGAGCGGCTCCGCGCAGCATCCCTGCCGCTTCTTGCACCAACGCCGGGTCGGGACCGGCCTGCACGCGTGGCATGAAGCGTGCGGGGTCGAGCGGCGGCAACGCTTGGGCCAGCGGCGCTTCCTGCATCGCGGCGTCGAGGTTGACGTAAACCGGGCCGCAGGGCGCGGTGCCCGCCAGCCAGGCAGCCCGGAACAAGGCCTCCCGGGCCGCGGCCGGCGACGCGGGCTGCGCATCCCACTTCACGTAAGGGCGCACGATGGCGCCTTGGTCCTGCGCGGTGTGTATCCAGTCGATCCAGGGGCGGCGCTTGGCGGCATCCACCGGGCCGGTGGCGCCGAGCACGATCACCGGCATGCGGTCGCACCAGGCGTTGAACACCGCCATGGTGGCGTGGAACAGGCCGACGTTGGAGTGCACCGCCGCCAGCATCGGCTTGCCCGTCACCTTGGCCCAGCCCTGGGCGATGGCGACCGCATGCTCCTCGTGCAGGCAGAGCAGCATCTGCGGCGCGGCATTGCCGAGGTGGTTGACCAGGCTGTCATGCAGGCCACGGTAGGACGCGCCGGGGTTCAGGGCGACATAAGGGATGCGGAGGTCGCGCAACGCCTCCGCCACGGCGTCGCTGCCGAACAGCCCGTTGCCGGCGGGAGAAGCAGCTGGGCGCTCAATGGCGGCGGCCGGGTCCAGGTTGGGGCCGGGGTGCGGTAGGGTAGTATTGGGCATGTCCTCTCCCCGGGGTGCGTTTACGGCACCCTCAGCGTTTCGATGCTAAGCGGGCTTGCGGGGCCTGTCACACACGTTCCCGCCAGCAAAGCCCGGCGCCGCGCTAGGCCGGCTTGAACCGGATGTGGATGTTCTTTTCCTGCGTGAAGGCCAGCAGCTCTTCCAGGCATTCCTCGCGCCCCAGGCCGGACTGCTTGAAGCCGCCGAACGGCGTGCCGAGGAAGTGCTTGGACACCTCGTTCACCCATACGAACCCGGCCTCCACCGCCGCCGCCGTGCGGTGCGCCTGGTGGAGGTCGTTG
>DASWOJ010000105.1:0-15331 GCA_036398775.1 Acetobacteraceae bacterium | reverse complement strand
GCCACCGTGTCGCGGCGGACGAAGCTGGGGCCGGCCGGCGACATGACGCGGATGAACTGCCGCTCGTCGTGCCCGGCGACCAGCACGCCGCCGTAGTCGAAGTCGAGCGTTAACGCGTCCAGCAGGCTGATCCGGCCGGTGCCGTCAATGTTCTTGACCCGGCGCAGGCGCATCACCGGCGTCATCTCGGTTTCGACGATGGCGCCGTCGCTGGCGGTCGCGGGGATGTGGACCGGCTCCGGACGGCGCGGACGGGCGGGCACCGGAGCGGGCTGGCGCAGGCGGACGCGGCCCACGGCGCCGCTGCCCCCATCCACGTAGAACGGCCCGGCGTCGCTTTGCAGCACCGCGGACTTCAACGGCAGCTTGGGCTTGTGGTGCGCGTCGAAGGTGCGGGTCTCGCCGTCTACCAGCCGCTTGCCGCTGGGCGCCCAGCGGGCCTGGCCGGTGGCGACCAACTGGCGGAGCATCTCCGGCAGCAGCTCACGCGACACGGTGGACTTGGTGGTGGCGCCGCCGCCCAGCAGCCGGGCCAGGGCGCGTGCCGGGGCGCCGCTGCCGGGGTCGGTCATGACCTGGCGCGGGGTGGTGGGGGTAATGCGCCGGGTGCGCTCGCCGACCAGGAAGGTACTGACCAGGCAGCCCTCGGGCGCCGCCGCCGCGGCCAGCTCGAACATGACGACCCGGCGCTCCGGCGCCTCGTCGCCGGTCAGGCCGTCCAGCAGCGTCTTGGGCGCGGCCTTGCGCAGCGCCGGAAAACGTTCAAGCGCCGCGAACGCCGCCGCGGCACCGTGGACGCAGCCGGGCATCTGGCAGGTGCAGCGGCAGTTCAGCGTGACCTGGGCGCCGGAGGGCTTCGGCTCCAGCGTGACAGTCTGCTTGGTGCCGGCCTGGTCCACGGTGGCCGAGATCACGTCGCCCTGCAGCCCAACCTCGACCTCGCCGACCAGCAGCAGGGTCCGCCCCCGCGTCAGGGTGCGGGCGTCGAACACGCGTCCGAGATCGTCCGAAGAGAACGGCGTGGGCATCGGATAGGGATTCCTTGGAAGGCGGGCACGGCAGCATAGCGGATCGCGTGCGGGGATGCGCGATGTTTAGCCAAGCATTCCGCATGAAGCTGCGATGCGTTGCTCCCTCCCCCTCCGGGAGAAGGTTGGGGTGAGGGAGGCCGCGTTCGCTGGGGTCGCCGATGAGAAGACGGGTTCGCCCTTCAATAAACGGGACAGCCCGTGCGGTTTCCCTCACCCCGGCCCTCTCCCGGAGGGAGAGGGAGAAGGAAGCGGCTTTCAACCCAGGGCGGCACGCACCCGGCCGTGGTAGTCCACATCCGGCACCGGACCCACCAGGGAGATCGTCGGGTTGCTGCGCACCAGCACCTGCGCCGCCGCGGCCACGTCCTCCATCGTCACGGCCTCGACCCGCTGCATCGCATATTCCGGGGTTTGTATCTCGCCATGCTCGAACAAGCTGCCGGCGATGCCCTGGGCCAGGCTGAACGGGCGTTCCTTTGCTGTCGCCAGCCGCACCAACAGGCCGTTCTTGGCGCGGGTCATGTCGGCCTCGGTGACGGACTGGGTCATCTTGACCAGTTCGCCGCAGGCCACGTCCAGCAGCTCGTCCACGTGCTTGGCGGTCGTGCCGGCCTGCATCACCAGCTCGCCGTGGTCCACGCCGTGGTCGCTGTAGGCGCCGACGCTGTAAACCAGGCCGCGCTTCTCGCGCACCTCTTGGAACAACGGGCTGCTCATGCCGCCGCCCAGGGCACGGGCCAAGACCTTGTGGGCATACACTGTCGCGTCCGTTTCCGGCACGGATTGCAGGCCCAGCAGGATCGTCACCTGCTCGAAATCCTTGTCCGTGTTGCGGACGGCGCCGCCGGCATACTGGGCCGGCACGACCTGCACCGGCGCGGGACGGCCCGGCAGGCGCTCGAAGTGAACGGCCACCATGCCCACGAACGACTCGTGCGAGAAGTCGCCGCAGCCGACGACGACCATGTTGTCGCCGAAGTAGAAGTCCGACACGAAGCTGGTGAAGTGGTCGCGCGTCACCTGCTCGATCAGCTCGGCCCGGCCCAGGATCGGCCGGCCGATGCTCTGCCCGGGATAGGCGATCAGGCCGTAGCCGTCATAGGCGACATGGCTGGGGTTGTCCGTCGCCCGGCGGATCTCCTGTAGGATGACGCCCTTCTCGGTCTCGATGTCCTTCGGCTCGAACACCGAGTTGCACAGCACGTCGCCGATGATGGCGACCGAGCGATCTATGGTGCCCTTGAGGCCGGTGACGAAGTAGCAGGTCGTCTCGTGCGAGGTGTAGGCGTTCACGTTGCTGCCCAGCACCTCGATCTCCGCGCCGATCTGCAGGGCGGACCGGGTGCGGGTGCCCTTGAAGGCCATGTGCTCCAGGAAGTGGGCGATGCCGTTGTTCGCCTCAGTCTCGTTGCGGGCGCCAGCCTTCACGAAGGCGGCAACGGCGGCGCTGTCGAAGCCCGGCAGGTTGACGGACACGACCCGCAGGCCGTTGGGAAGGGTGGTCTGTTCTATGTTCATACCGGGGATGTAGGGTCGGTCCCGCGGGAGTGCAAAACCTAATCTTGCAATAATGGGCGGTGATGGCGGGGGTCTGCGCTGGCTCCTTGTTCGTCATTGCGGAAAGTGGCGCGACCTGGCGATCCAGGGGCAGCGGGCGCAGCACTGCCGGACCCCGAGTTGCCACGCCGCCGCCGCTGCGGCTTGCAATGACAGCGGTGGTTCAGGGCGACTGGTTGCCCACCTCACGCCGTTTGGCAACAGACAGGCCCTTGCTCCCTCTCGCTCCGGGAGAGGGTTGGGGTGAGGGAAACGGCAAGCACTGCTCCATCCCGCGAGAACCCGGTCCAGCTAGGGCCAAGGGCGCGCTGTGTGGCCTCCCTCACCCCAGCCCTCCCCCAGAGGGAGAGGGAGAAGCGTCACCCCTTCCTGCATTGGCCGTTCAGCAGCCAGCGGGCTAGCCTGGCTTCGTGCCCCGTTCCTGCCCAGCCTCCATCCCATGCAAGCCATCCTAGGCTACCTCGTCCTGCTCGCCTTTGCCTGGGCCTGCAGCGAGGACCGCCGCGCCATACGCTGGCGCACCGTCGGCGCCGGCATCGCCCTGCAACTGGCGCTCGCCCTCCTGCTGATCGCCTTCACCCCGGCGCAGCGTGCGGTCCTGCTGCTGAACGGCGCCGCTGAGGCCCTGCAAACCGCGACCGACGCGGGCACCGCGTTCCTATTTGGCTACCTCGGCGGCGGTCCCCTGCCCTTTCCGGAACTGCAGCCCGGCAGCAGCGTCATCCTGGCGTTCAAGATCCTGCCGCTTGTCCTGGTCATCAGCGCGCTGTCGGCGGTGCTGTTCCACTGGGGCGTGCTGCAACGGCTGGTGGCGCTGTTCGCGGCGGCGCTGCGCCGGGCGATGGGGCTGGACGGGCCGGTGGCGCTGGCGGCTGCGGTCCACATCTTCGTTGGCATGATCGAGGCGCCGCTGCTGATCCGCCCCTACCTCGCGCAGATGGGCCGGGGCGAGCTGTTCGCGGTCATGAGCTGCGGAATGGCCGGAGTCGCCGGGACCGTCATGGTGATCTACGCGACGGTGCTGGGGCCGGTGATCCCCGGCGCGTTGGGGGTGATCCTGACCGCCTCTGTCATCAGCACCCCGGCGGCCCTGGCCATCGCCGCGCTGATGCTGCCGTTCGGGGCGGGCAGCGAAGCGGCGGCCACCTTGGCGACACCGGGCCATGACGCGCCCTCCGGCACGCTGGACGCCATCGTGCGCGGCACCGCGGACGGGGTGGGGCCGCTGGTCGGCATCACGACGACGCTGCTGGTGGCGGTCGCGCTCGTCAGCCTGGTGAACCAGGTGCTCGGGCTGGCGCCGGGCGGCTGGACGCTCCAATCCCTGTTCGCCCTGCCGTTCCGCCCGGTCATGTGGCTGATCGGCATTCCCTGGCACGAGGCCCCGGCCGCGTCGCTGCTGATGGGCACCAAGACCGTGCTGAACGAGTTCGTTGCCTACCTCGGCTTGGCCGCTCTGCCGCCGGACGCGCTGGCGCCGCGGTCCCGGCTGATCCTGACCTACGCCATGTGCGGCTTCGCCAACTTCGGCAGTCTGGGCATCCTGGTGGGCGGCCTGGGCGCGCTGATCCCGGGGCGCCGGGCCGAGGTGGCGGCGCTCGGATTGCGCTCGGTGCTATCGGGCACGCTGGCAACCCTCACGAGTGGGGCGCTGGCCGGGCTGCTTAGCTAATCCCGCTGCATCCCGCGCAGCCGGATCAGCCCATCCGGCACCGGCACGAAGCCGTGCAGGTCCGCCTTCAGCCCGACGACGTTCTTCGCGGTCCAGAGATACAGCAGCGGCATCTCCTCCCGCTCCACTGCCCACAGCCGGGCATACAGCGCCCGCCGGGCCGCCGGGTCGGACACGGTCCGGGCCTCGTCCATCGCGGCATCGGCCTGCGCGTTGCTCCAATGGCCGTAGTTGAACGTGCCGCCGGTGTGGAGAAGCTGCCAGGTGTTGCCATCGGCGTCCGATCGTCCAGACCAGCCGATCAGGAACGCCTGGAAGTCCCCGGCATAACCCGCCTGCAGCGCCGAGGCGAACTCCATCACCCGCAGGCGCACGTCGAACCCGGCCTCCGCCGCCATTGCCTGGATCACCTCCGCCGCCTGCTGGATGTCGGGACTGTTGGCCAACGTCAGGATGACCGGCACCGGCAGCGCCACCCCGGCATCCCGCAGCAGCGCCTGCGCCCGGTCCAGGTCACGCGGCGGCGGCTTCACCTCCGGCACATACATCGGCGAGCCGGCGATGTTGGCCTGCGCCGTGGGGCTGAACAGCCCGCCATAGACCACCTGGTTGGCCGCGTCCCGGTCAATCGCGGCCTCGAACGCCAGGCGCACCCGGCGGTCCCGTCCGAGGTCGGTGCCGGCGCCCGGGCCGTTGGCGATGTTGAAGTTGATGCCGGTATAGGCCAGCCCATCCCCGGTCACGACGCGCAGGTGCGTGTCGGCCTTCACCGCGTCCACGTCGCCGGGCAGCAAATATTCCACCAGGTCCACCGTTCCCGCCCGCAGGTTCGCCAGGCGCACGGCGGAGTTCGGCATCGGGCGATACACCACTCGGTCGAAGTGATAGCTGCCCGCGTCCCAATACCCAGGGAAGCGGCGCAGCACGATGCTGTCCTGCGCCACCCGGCTCTCGAACTGGTATGGCCCGGCGCAGACGGGGTGCGCCCCGAACTGGGCGCCTGCCGCCTCCGCCGCCTTGGGCGAGATCATGATGCCGGCCCGGTCGGCCAATTGCGCCAGCAGCGGCGCGTTGGGCGAGCGCAGGACCAGGCGCGCCTGCAGGTTGTTCACCACCTCGATGGACGCGATGCTGTTGACCTCGCCAGCCCGCATGCTGCCCTTGATGGTCAGGTCGCGGGTCAGCTTGTATTTCACGGCTTCGGCGTTGAACGGTTCGCCGTCGTGGAACGTGACGCCGGGGCGCAGGGTCAGCAGCAGGTGGGTCGGGTCCTCCCACGTCCAGGCCGTCGCAAGCTGCGGCACCAGGTTCAGCCCGGCGTCCAAGTCAATCAGCTTGTCGCACATGGCGGCGTACACGACGCGGCTGACGAAGGCGGACCCCAGCGTCGGGTCCAGCACGTCAGGGTCCTCACGCAGGGCGATGGTCAGCGTTTGGGCGTGTGCGCCAACGGACAGCAGCAGAGCCAGTGCAGCAGCCAAGCGCTTCATACTAGTGGGTGCCTCATGCCAGCGGGCACTTGTCCCTGGTGACGGCGGTGATCAGCGCCCCTGTTGCAGGATCACGGGCAAGAATGGACCGGGGTGTCGCCTCACCCTTTCCCGGACGCCTGCCGAACGCAAGCGCCCGGAGCGTGGGTCAGCGCAGGCCGAAGAAGGACAGCACCGCGATGACCACCACGACAAGCCCGACGATGTAGATGATGTTGTTCATGGGGTTATTCCTTGTCCGACGTGAGTGGCTTCATTACGCAGGGCGCAGGCCTTGGTTCCGCAGGTGGAGGAGGGTGGCCGCATGGCCGAGGACTGGTTGGCCTTGAATCGGGCCAATTGGGACGAGCGCGTGCCGGTCCACCTGGCCTCGCGCGGCTACGACCTGATGGCCTTGCGGGCCGGGCGCTGCCGGCTGGATGTGCTGACGGAGGCGATGCTGCCGCCGTTAGCCGGACTGCGGGTGCTGCACCTGCAATGCCACTTCGGGCGGGACACGCTGGTGCTGGCGGGCCGGGGCGCCGAAATGACGGGGGTAGATTTCTCGCCGCTCGCCATCATTGCGGCGCAGGACCTGGCGGCGGAGATGGGGCTGCCGGCGCACTTCGTGCTGGCGGACGTGTATGGGGCGCCTGCCGCCCTGCCGGAGCCGGCGTCGTTCGACCTGGTGTTCACCGCCTGGGGGACGATCTGCTGGCTGCCGGACGTGGCGGCCTGGGCACGGGTGGCCGCCGGGTTCCTGCGGCCCGGCGGCCGGCTGCTGTTCCTGGATTCGCACCCGGCGGCCCTGGTGTTCGACGACCTAGTGCTGGGCGGGAACGGACGGCCCGGCTGGTTCCTGCCCTACTTCGGCGGCGTGCCGCTGGTGTACGACGAACCCACGGACTACGCCGATCCGGCGGCCCGGCTGCGGAATGAGCGCCAAGTGAACTGGCTGCATCCGCTCGGCGCCGTGCTGGCCGGGTTGAGGGATGCCGAGATGCGGCTGGACACGTTGCAGGAGCACCGGCGCGTGGCCTGGCAGATGTTTTGCTGCCTGGTGCAGGACGGCGACGGGCTGTGGACCTGGCCGGACCGCCCATGGCTGCCGCTGAGCCTGGGGCTGGAAGCGATTCGGGACTGCTGAGGGCGCGGCACTTGCTTTTTCCGATTGATGGGAAACTGGGACACGGTCACCAGATGATTGTGTGAGCACTCATCTTGTCGGAGCCTTACGCAGTGGTTCTTGTCTTTTTGGTTTAAGATTTATACGCTTCCGGCCTTGATTCTCCAGTTCATTTGATGGGTTCGTGCGGGATGACGGTCAGGGGCGGAAAGCACCGTCCTAACCGGTTCCGGATTGCCGCGTCCCATAGACGGACAAGCACGTTGCGCCGTGCTCCGGGCTGGTCTGTGGTGAGCGTGCAATCCGGTCCAGCTTCCATTTGCCTTGCAACCGCGACGTTGCTGGCAACAGCCGTCACCCAGGTTGACGGCACCTACTTTGCAGAACAAAGTGCGAACAATGCTGTGATAGGTGCGTCGGGCGGCCATGGAACAAATACAGTATATTCAGCCGTCCACGCCACTTCCTTCGCTGGACCGCCTGCGCGCCAGCATCGCCCGGATTGAGCGTGGCGTCCCCCGTGCAGGGCTGCCCCCACTCCCGTTCGGCCTGCCGGCGCTGGACGCCGCCCTGCCCGGCGGCGGCCTGGCGGTGAATGCACTGCATGAGGTGGTGGGCACCGGCATAGACTTGCAGCACGCCGCCATCGCCGCCCGATTCGCAGCCGGCATACTGGCCCGGCGGCCTGGCCCGGTGCTGTGGGTGCTGGAGCGGGCGGACCTGTTCGCCCCTGGCCTGGCCGGGGCCGGGCTGCATCCGGACCGCGTCATCTATGCCTGCGCCGGCCGCGATGGGCTGCTGGTGATGGAGGAAGGCCTGCGCCACCACGGCCTTGCCGGCGTGGTGGCGGAACTATCCGGGCCGCTATCCCTGACGGCTTCCCGCCGGCTGCATCTGGCGGCAGAGGCGTCGGGCGTCATGGCCCTGGTGCTGCGCCGGCCCTGGCATGCCGGAGCAGGACGCCCGAGTGGACGTGACAGCGAAACTCCGGCCGGCGTCACGGCGGCGGCGACGCGCTGGCGGGTGTCGGCACTGCCGTCCCCGCCCGTCCTGCCCCATGCGCCTGACGTGCCCGGCCTGGGGCGGGTGCGCTGGCGGCTGGACCTGCTGCGCTGCCGCGGCGGACGGACGGGATCGTGGGATACGGAGGCTTGCGATGCGCAGGGTCGTCTCGGTTTGGTTCCCGCACTGGCCGACGGACCGGCTGCGGCAGTCGCCTGACCCGGCGCGGCCCGTCGTGACGGCCCTGCACGACGGGCACCGCCGGGTGGTGGGCGCGGTGGACCCGGCTGCCCAGGCGCTGGGCCTGCGGCCCGGCATGGCGCTGGCCCATGTCACCGCAATGGTGCCGGGGCTGACGGTCCAAGAGGGACAGCCGGATGCCGATGCCGATGCCCTGCGCCGCCTGGCCGCCTGGTGCCATCGTTATGCGCCCCTGACGGCGCCGGACCCGCCGGATGGCTTGTGGCTGGACGTGACCGGCTGCGCCCACCTGTTCCGTGGCGAGGCCGCGCTACTGGACGTTCTGGCCCGGCGCTTCGCCGGGGACGGCCTGCATACGGGTTGCGCCGTCGCCGACACGCCTGGCGCCGCCCATGCCGTCGCCCGGCACGGCGGCGGCGTGGTCCTTGCCGGCGCGCACCGGGATGCCCTGGCCGCCCTGCCCGTTGCAGCCCTGCGGCTAGGGGCGGAGCTGGTGGCCACCTTGCGCCGCCTGGGGATCGAGCGGGTGGCGCACCTGGAGCGCCTGCCCCGTGCCGCCCTGGCCCGCCGCTTCGGCCCGCATCTGTTGCTGCGCCTGGACCAGGCGCATGGCCGCGTTCACGAGCCGATCCTGCCGCTGGTGCCGGAGGAGCTACCGCAGCACCGCATCACTTTCCTGGAACCGCTGCTGACCGCCGCCGCCCTGTCCATTGCCGTGCAGCATCTGGTTGCCCCGATGTGCAACCAGATGGAACGCGCCGGGCTGGGCGCCCGCCGGCTGGATCTGCTGTTCGAGCGTGTGGACGGCGGCATACAGGCCGTGCGGATCGGCACTGGCCGTCCCTCGCGTAATATCAGGCATTTGTCGCACATGCTTGCCGAACGGCTGGAGGAGGTGGACCCCGGCCTGGGGATCGAGGCCATGCAGCTGGTGATCTCCCTGGCCGAGCCGCTGGCCTGGCAGCAGGACGCTGCCGGACCTTCGAGGCCGGACATCTCCGCCCTGGTGGACCGGCTGAGCAACCGCCTCGGCGCCGACCAGGTGTTCCGGGCGGAGCCGGTCGAGAGCGACGTGCCCGAACGTTCCGTGCGTCAGGTGCCCGCCCTGTCCCGGCCGGGCGGCGCCGGCTGGCCGTCGCACTGGCCCGCCCCGGTCCGCCTGCTGCATCCGCCGCAGCCGGTCGAGGCCCTGGCCGCCCTGCCCGACGGCGCACCGGCTGCCTTTACCTGGCGCCGCCGCCGCCACCGCGTGCGCCATGCCGATGGGCCAGAGCGCATTTACGGCGAATGGTGGCTGAGGGATGGGGAGGTCTGGGCGGTGCGGGATTATTTCCGTGTCGAGGATGGGGAGGGCGCGCGCTTCTGGCTGTTCCGCCGGGGCGACGGCGCCGACCCGGCAACCGGCGGCTTGGAGTGGTTCCTGCATGGGCTGTTCTAGCGGCTATGCCGAGTTGCAGGTCACGAGCAACTACTCTTTCCTGCGTGGCGCCAGCCATCCGCACGAACTATTTGGCCAGGCCAAGGAACTGGGCATCACAGCGCTGGGCATCACCGACCGCAACTCGGTCGCCGGCATCGTGCAGGCATGGGAGTGCGCGAAGAAGACCGGCGTGCGGCTGGTCGCCGGTTGCCGCTTGGACCTGCGGCCCGAGGCGCCGGGCATGCCGGGTCCCGCGCTGCTGGCCTTTCCTGGGGACCGCCAGGCATGGTCCGGGCTGTGCGGGCTGTTGACGCTGGGCCGGTCGCGGGCCGGGCGGGGGCCGGGCAACAAGGGCGGCTGCGACCTGGGATGGGATGACGTGGCGGCAGCCAATGCCGGGCTGCTGCTGGTGCTGGTGCCGACCGACGACGACGCCCTGCCCCGGCAGCTCGCCCGGCTGCGCGCCGACGCCCCCGGCCGCGCCTACCTGGCCGGAACGGTGCGGCGCCGGCCTGGCGACGCAGCCCGGCTGCACCACCTGGCGGAACTGGGCCGGGCGGCCGGGGCGCCGATGATCGCCACCGGCGACGTGCTGTATCACGTGCCGCAGCGCCGCATCCTGCAGGATGTCGTCACCTGCATCCGCGAGGGCGTTACCATTGACGCCGCCGGGTTCCGGCGGGAACGCCATGCCGACCGGCACCTGAAGACCCCCGCCGAGATGGCCCGGCTGTTCGCCCGCCATCCCGGCGCCGTGGAACGCACCCTGGAACTGGTGGGACGCTGCGGGTTCGACCTCGGCGACCTGCGCTACCAGTATCCCGATGAGGTCAGCGACCCCGAGCTCACGGCGCAGCAAACCCTGGAGCGGATGACGTGGGACGGTGCGGCACGGCGCTATCCCAAGGGCATTTCCGACAACGTTGCCAAGCAGTTGCAGCACGAATTGGACCTGATCGCGCAGCTTGGATATGCGCCGTACTTCCTGACCGTCCACAGCATCGTCTGCTTCGCCCGCAGCCGCGGCATCCTGTGCCAAGGGCGGGGCAGCGCCGCCAACTCCGCCGTCTGCTACGTGCTGGGCATCACCAGCCTGGACCCGGCGGAGTCCAACCTGCTGTTCGAGCGCTTCATGTCCGCCGCCCGCCGGGAGCCGCCGGACATAGACGTGGACTTCGAGCACGACCGGCGGGAGGAGGTGATCCAGTGGGTGTATGACCACTACGGCCGCGACCGCGCCGCGCTGTGCGCGACCGTCATGCGCTTTCGTGCCCGCGGCGCCGTGCGGGACGTGGGCAAGGCGCTGGGCCTGACGGAGGACGTGACGGGCGCCCTGGCCGGCCAAGTTTGGGGCTGGAGCGAGGAAGGCGTCACCGAAGACCATGCCGAGGCGCTGAACCTCAACCTGGGGGACCGCCGGCTGCGGCTGACGCTTGACCTGGCGCACGACCTAATCGGCTTTCCGCGGCAGCTCGGCACCCATCCCGGCGGCTTCGTGCTGACGCAGGCGCCGTTGTCCGAACTGGTGCCGGTGCTGCCGGCGGCGATGGCGGGGCGGCAGGTCATCGAGTGGGACAAGGACGACATAGACGCGCTGCGCTTCATGAAGGTGGACGTGCTGGGCCTGGGGATGCTGGGCTGCATGAGGCGGGCGTTCGACCTGCTGAACGACCACAGGCCCGCCTGCTCCCTCTCCCTCCGGGAAAGGGTCGGGGTGAGGGAAACGGCAAGCGCTGACCACGGTGACGCCGAACCAAGCCCTGTTTCGGCGGCGCATTGCGCTGCCGGGCCTTCCCGCACCCCAACCCCCTCGCAAAGGGAGCAGGAACAGTCCCCCCTCGACCTCGCGTGCATCCCGCAGGGCGACGCCGCCACCTTCGACATGATCTGCCGGGCCGACACCCTGGGCACCTTCCAAATCGAGAGCCGGGCGCAGATGGCGATGCTGCCGCGGCTGCGGCCGCGCCGGCTGTATGACCTGGTGATCCAGGTTGCCATCGTCCGCCCCGGCCCGATCCAGGGCGGCATGGTGCACCCCTACCTGCGCCGCCGCGCCGGGCTGGAGCCGGTCAGCTACCCGAAGCCGGCCCTGGAACGGGTCTTGAAGGAAACCCTGGGCGTGCCGCTGTTCCAGGAGCAGGCGATGCAGGTGGCCATCCACTGCGCCGGGTTCACGCCGGACGAGGCGGACCAGCTCCGCCGGTCCATGGCGACATTCAAGGTGACCGGCGGCGTCAAGCCGTTCCGGCAGAAGTTCCTGGAGGGTATGCAGGCGAACGGCTACGACGCTGATTTCGCTGAACAGACTTTCAGCCAGATCGAGGGCTTCGGCAGCTACGGCTTCCCGGAAAGCCATGCCGCCAGCTTTGCATTGGTTGCCTATGCCTCGTCCTGGATGAAGTGCCGGCATCCCGACGTGTTCTGCGCGGCGCTGCTGAACAGCCAGCCGATGGGGTTCTATGCCCCGGCGCAGGTGGTGCGGGATGCACGTGAGCATGGGGTGCCGGTGCGCCCGGTGGACGTGAACCATTCGCGCTGGGACTGCACCCTGGAGCCGGCGGACGGCCCGTTGCTGGCGGTCCGGCTGGGACTATGCATGGTTGGCGGCTTGCATGGCGGGCACGCCGCCGACCTGCTGGCCGGACGTGGCGAGCATCCCTATGCGGACCTGGACGATTTGTGGCGCCGGGCCGGGGTGCCGGTCGCGGCGCTGGAGCGGCTGGCGGAGGCGGATGCGCTGGGCTCTCTGGGCCTGGACCGGCGCGGCGCGCTATGGGCGATCCGCGGCCTGGCGGACGCGCCGCTGCCGCTGTTCGCCGCCGCCGACAACCGGCCGGAGATCGTGGAGCCGCCCGTCGCCCTGGACCCGATGCGCCCAGGGCGGGAGGTCGTCGAGGACTATGGCAGCACCGGCCTGACCCTGCGGGCGCACCCGGTGGCCTTCCTGCGGGCGGAGCTGCGTGGCCGGGGCATGGTAGCCTGCGCGGACCTGCCACACCTGCGCGACGGCCGGCGCGTGGTGGTGCCGGGCCTGGTGCTGGTGCGGCAGAAGCCCGGTTCGGCCCGCGGCGTCATGTTCATCACCACCGAGGACGAGACCGGCGTCGCCAACCTGATCCTGTGGCCCAGCGTGTTCGCCCGGCAGCGCCGCCTGGTGCTGTCCGCCACCATGATCGCCTGCCACGGCAAGCTGCAGAAGGAGGCCGGGGTGATCCATGTGATCGCGGACCGGCTGGAGGACCTGTCGGCCCTGCTGCGGAGCGTGGGGGAACGGGACGGTCCCTGGCCGCTGCGGCACGGGCGCGGCGACGGGGCGACGCATCCCGGGGCGCCGGACCGGAGCGACCTGGCGCCGCGGGATGTTTACGCGCCGGAGACGGTGCGCGGGATCAAGGTGCCGACGCGGGATTTCCGCTAGGGTGCAGGCTTATGGCGGAGGTGGTGCGATGTCGGAGATTAAAAGGGTTCAACTGGTGCGCACCGGGCCGGTGCAGACGGTCGAGATCCCGCCGGAGTTCGCCATGCCCGGCGACGCCGTGCTGATGCACCGGGAGGGGGAGCGGTTGATCATCGAACCTATCAAGAAGCTAGGGCTGCTTGAGTGGTTGGCTACGCTTGACCCGATTGAAGAAGAGTTTCCCGACGTGGATGAGGGCATGCTGCCGCTGCGCGACATCAATCTGTGACGGCCCATCGTTGGATGCTGGACACCAACATCGCGTCTGACCTCCTCCGCAACCCGCATGGCCGGGTTTACGCGCGACTGGAACAGCATGGGGCTATGACGGCTTGCCTCAGCATTGTCACCGCAGCAGAGCTTCGCTTTGGCGCCGTGAAGCGGCGCGCGCCGCAACTCCTGTCGCGGGTGGAAACGCTGCTGACGAAGATCGCGGTGCTGCCCTTTGATGTTCCATGTGACGCCGCCTATGCCGACCTGCGCACAAGGCTGGAGCTGGCGGGAACCCCGATCAGCGCCAATGACCTGCTCATCGCAGCCCATGCACTTATGCTGCAAGTGACGCTGGTGACCCACAACACGGGCGAATTCGGCCGTGTGCCGGGCTTGGCGGTCGAGGACTGGCTGGAGTAGCAGGGGCGTGCTGCCGGCGACGGCGCTTTCGGGGCTATGGAATGCCGTCACGGCAGCAACTCCAGCATCCACCCAAGCACGGTGCCGGCTCCCCGGAACAGGCCGACGGTCAAGTAGTACAGCACCTCCCCAGCAGCCTGTGAAAACAGCGTATCGAAGAAGCTGGATAGGACCCCGGCATCACGCCGGGCTTCCCTGGGCCAGTCCGCCGCGTCGTCCTCGTTCATTCCGCATTCGTATAAAAGAAGAAGGGCCTGTCCACTAGAACCAAACCTGGTCCCGGCGGACAGGCCCCCTCACCCAACCCTCTCCCGGAGGGAGAGGGCTTAACGGCGGAGTTAGGCGCTCTTGGCCATAATCTCGTCGGCGATGTTGCGCGGGACGGGATCGTAGTGGTGGAACTGCATCGTGAAGCTGGCCCGGCCCTTGGTCATGCCGCGGAGCTGGCTGATGTAGCCGAACATCTCCTTCAGCGGCACGTGCGCCCGGACCATGACCGTGCTGCCGGCGCTGTCCTGGCTTTGGATCACGCCGCGGCGGCGGTTCAGGTCGCCGACCACGTCGCCCACGTGGTCCTGCGGGGTGGTGACCTCCACGTCCATGATCGGCTCCAGGATGATCGGCGCCGCCTTCTTCATGCCGTCGCGGAAGCATGCCTTGGCCGCGATCTCGAACGCCAGGGCCGACGAGTCCACGTCGTGGTACTTGCCATCCACCAGGGTGTACTTGAAGTCCACCGTCGGGAAGCCGGCCAGCACGCCGGTCTCGCACTGGCTGCGTATGCCCTTCTCGACGGCCGGGATATACTCCTTCGGCACGGTGCCGCCGACGACCTTGTTCTCGAACACCACGCCGCCGTTCCGCTCCAGCGGCTGGAACATCACCTTCACCTCGGCGTACTGGCCGCTGCCGCCGGTCTGCTTCTTGTGGGTGTAGGTTTCGGTGTGCGTCTTGCTGATGGTCTCGCGGTAGGCCACCTGCGGGGCGCCGATGTTGGCGTCCACGCCATACTCGCGCTGCAGGCGGTCAATGATGATCTCCAGGTGCAGCTCGCCCATCCCGGACAGGATGGTCTGGCCGCTTTCCTGGTCGGTGCGCAGGCGCAGGCTCGGGTCCTCGCCGGCCAGCTTCTGCAGGCCGAGCGTCATCTTCTCGACGCCGTCCTTGGTCTTCGGCTCGACCGAGATGTCGATGACCGGGATCGGGAAGCTCATGCGCTCCAGGATCACCGGGTCCTCGGCGGCGGCCAGGGTATCGCCGGTGCCGGTGTCCTTCAGGCCGACGAAGGCGGCGATGTCGCCGGCATGCACCTCCTGGATCTCCGCCCGCTTGTCTGCGTGCATCTGGAACATGCGGCCGATGCGCTCGCGGTGGTCCTTGGTGGTGTTCATCACCGTGTCGCCGGACTTCAGCGTGCCGGCATACACCCGCACGAAGGTCAGGGTGCCGTACTTGTCGTTGATGATCTTGAACGCCAACCCGGCGAACGGCGCGCTGGCGTTGGCCGGGATCACACGGCGGTCGTCGGTGACGGACTCCTCGACGCCTTCCTCGGCGGCGACCTTGATGCCGGGCACGTCGATCGGGCTGGGCAGGTAGTCCAGCACGGCGTCGAGCAGCGGCTGCACGCCCTTGTTCTTGAACGCGGTGCCGCACAGCACCGGGCGGAAGGCGCCGCTGATGGCGCCTGCCTTGATGCAGCGCTTCAGGGTCGCGACCGAGACGTCGCCCTTGTCGAAGTATTCCTCCATCGCGTCGTTATC
>DASWOJ010000104.1:0-23652 GCA_036398775.1 Acetobacteraceae bacterium | reverse complement strand
TGCCAGTGGACCTGGTGCGCCCGGTGGAGTGCCTGGCACAGAACCTGTTCATCAGCGCGCCGCACGTTTGCCAGGTCGCGGCGGAGGCGGCGATGGACTGCGGGGCGGAGCTGGACGCGAACGTCGCGCGCTACCGCCGGGCACGCAGCCATCTGCTGCGGGCGCTGCCCGGCGCCGGCTTCCCGGACATCGCGGCAGCGGACGGAGCCTTCTACATCTACGCCGACGTGGGCGCGCGCACCAACGACAGCACCGCCTTCTGCGCCCGGATGCTGGCGGAGGCCGGGGTGGCGGCAACGCCCGGCGTGGACTTCGACCGCACCCGCGGGTCACGCACTGTCCGCTTCAGCTATTGCGGCCCCGAAGCGGATATGATCGAGGCAGCCGAGCGGCTCGCCCGCTTCCGGTAACCACCCTTCTCCCTCTCCCTCCGGGAGAGGGTCGGGGTGAGGGAAACGGCAAGCACCAACTCCACCCCAGAGCAGCGCAGTCCGAAAGAAACCGCGCCCGGCAGCGAAGACCCCTCACCCCAACCCTCTCCCAGAGAGGGAGAGGGAGCAGGTCGGCCTTCTACTTCTTCCACCAGCCCCGCTTCTTTTCCGCAGGCTCCGCCTCTCCCACCAAAATGGGAACGATGGCTGGGGCAAGTTCCGGGATTGGCGCAGGTTCAGGCTCTGCTGCCGCGAGTGATGCCTGGGCCGCCGGTTCGGACGCCGGCGTCTCGGTGGCAACGGCCGGTGCCGCATCCTCGGCATGTGCAGCGGCAGACGCAGGCGCCGCCACCTCGGATGCCGCCGCCGCAACGGCCGGCTCAGGCTCCGCCGGGACCGGCGCCGCATCCGGCCCCTCGACTGACACCATCTCGGGCAGCACGATCACCGGCTCCGTCAGCGGCATCTCGTCAATCACTTGGCCGCCGCCAATCCTGGCCTCGGCCGCATCGTCCGTGGCAGGGGCCAGGGCAGGCTGCTCCGGTTCGGGCTGAACCACCGCCGCCGAAGCTTGCGGCGCGAAGGCCGCCAGGGCGCGCTGCTGCTCCGCCTGCTCGATGGCGTCGAAGATGTCGAATGCCGCCCCGCCGCCGAACGGGTCGGCGGGCGTCGGGCCGGAATAGACCGGCGGTACATAGGCCGGCGGTGCATAGGCTGGCGTGGCATAGGCTGCAGCCGCGGCGGCGGGCGCATCCTCGGCTCCGTCCTCCGCGGCGCCCGCCTCGCCATCCCGGCGCCGGCGGCGTCCACCCCGGCGTCCGCGGCGCTTGGCGCGGTCGCTGTCCTCGGCCTGGGCGGCCTCGCCCGTCACGGCGGCGCCCATCCCGCTGCCTTCGCCGTCCTCGGCTGGCAGCTCCTCCGCCACCGCTTCCCCGACTGCCAGCACGGCGTCGAACTCATGCGGCACCTCGGCCTCAGAGACGGGTGCCTCGGAGACGGTGGCCTCGGCGACGGGCAGGGACGCACTGGCATCCTCCGCCGCAACCTCGTCCCGGCGTCCTCCGCCCCGCCGCCGCCGCCGCCGCCGTTTGCCGCGCTGCTCCTGCTCCTCGGCGGTTTCGCCGGGCCGGGGGGCGTCGGCCTCGTCGTCGTCCGCCTCCTCGGCAGGCGTGGTCGCCGCCGCCATCGCCATGGCGTCCGCAGGCTCCTCGTCCGGGTCCTCGAACGGCTCCGGCGGAGCCAACTGCTGCACCGGCGCCGGCAGGTCGGACGCGGCAGCGGCGCGCACGCGGTCAATACGAACCTCGGGCGGCAGCAGCGACTCGTCGGCGGCGAAGGACACCTTCATGCCATGCCGCTCCTCGATCTCGCCCAGCCGGACCCGCTTGTTGTTCAGGATATACAGCGCGATGGCCCCCGCCACGTGCACGACGATCTCCGCCGCACGCCGCTTGCCGCCCTCCTCCTCGACGGCGCGCAGCACATGCAGCGCCGCGCTCTCGGTGCTGCGGACCGTGCCGGTCCCAACGCAATGCGGGCAGGTGACGAAGCTCGTCTCGGCAATGGACGGGCGCAGCCGCTGCCGGCTCATCTCCAGCAGGCCGAAGTGGCTGATGGAGCCGAGCTGGATGCGCGCCCGGTCGTTCTTCAGCGCGTCCTTCAGCTTCTTCTCGACCGCGGCGTTGTTGCGCCGGCTTTCCATGTCAATGAAGTCTATGACGATCAGCCCGGCCAGGTCGCGCAGCCGCAACTGCCGCGCCGCCTCCTCCGCAGCTTCCAGGTTGGTCCGCAGCGCCGTTTCCTCGATGCCGCGCTCCCGCGTGCTGCGGCCCGAGTTCACGTCAATCGCAACCAGCGCCTCGGTTTGGTTGATGACCAGGTAGCCGCCGGAGCGGAGCTGCACCGTCGGCAGCATCATCCCGTCGAGCTGGGTCTCGACCTGTGCCTTCGCGAACAGCGGCTGCGGGTCCTTCCAAAGCTGGACCTTCTTGGCGTGGGTCGGCATCAGCATGCGCATGAAGTCGCGCGCCGCGCGCCAGCCCTGCTCGCCGTCCACCAGGATGTCGTCCACGTCGCGGGAATACACGTCGCGGATGGCGCGCTTGATGAGGCTCGCCTCCTCGTAGATCAGCGCGGGCGCCATGCTCTTCATCGTCAGCTCGCGTATCTGGTCCCACTGGTCCAGCAGGTATTCGCAGTCCCTCAGGATCTCCGCCTTCGGCCGCTGCGCGCCCGCAGTCCGCACGATCAGGCCCATGCCGCGGGGCAGGTCCAGCTCGGAGGTGATCTCCTTCAAGCGCCGCCGGTCAGTGGCCGAGGTGATCTTGCGGCTGATGCCGCCGCCCCGGGGCGAGTTGGGCATCAGCACGGAAAAGCGGCCGGCAAGCGAGATATACGTCGTGAGCGCCGCGCCCTTGGTGCCGCGCTCCTCTTTCACGACCTGGATCAGCAGGATCTGCCGGCGGCGGATCACTTCCTGTATCTTGTAGTTGCGTAGGAAGCGCGGGGTGGCGCGCTGTTCCCGCGGCTCGTCGCCATCCGCGGCGCCTGCCGGCTCCGGCGGCGGCTCGGACGGACCGGCATAGTCCGCCTCCTCCTGCGGGGACAGCACGGCGTCGTCCGCGCCTGCCGGGCTGGCATTATCGGGGATCGCGGCGTCATGCGCGTCGGTGTCGTGCCCGTTGGCATAGGCGTCCGCCTGCATATCCGCCGCCTCCGTCAGCCCGGCGCCGGACGGCACCGCATCCGGCAGCAGCGGCTCGGCAGGGACCTCGACCAGTGGGGAGTCCACCGGGTCGGGCATGGCGGCTGGGCCGTCGGCGTCCGGCGCACCCTCGACGCCGCCCTCCTGGCGCGAGCCATCGCCGCGCGAGCCATCGCCGCGCGAGCCATCGCCCGGCACGTCGGGCTGGTTGGTTTCGGACGCCTGGGGCTGATGGACCTCGGGCGCGTCGGGCATCACGGGTTCGACGCTCTCTGGCGCCATGTCCGCGCCCTCGTCGGATGCGGGGAATATCGCCTCCGCATCCTTGGGGGCGATTAGGATGTCCTGGGTGATGGTTGCGGCCTGCGCGACCTGGCCGGGCCGGGGCATCGGCTCGTCCCCGTCGGCGCCATGCGCCGCCCCTGCGTCATCTACGCCATGCGCCGCCCCTGCGTCGTCGGCGCTAGGGGCCACCCCTGCGTCATCGGCGCTAGATGCCGCAATCGCATCATCGGCGCCCAACGTCGCCCCTGCGTCATCGGCACCCGGCGCCCCCATTGCGTCACCAGGGCCTTCGTCCGCGCTGGCCTGGAAATCCTGGGCGGTGCCGGCATCCGCCATGCCGGATGCCGCGGCGTCGTGAAACGCCGGGCTGCCGCCGCGTCCAGACTGGCGTTCGCCTCGCGCGTCCCGGGCGGCGGCGCGGTCCTCGGCCTCCTCCTCCTCGCGGGCTTCCGCTTCCTGCATCTCCATCAGGCGCTGCCGGTCGGCCACGGGGATCTGGTAGTAGTCGGGATGTATCTCGCCAAAGGCCAGGAAGCCGTGGCGCCCGCCGCCATACTCGACGAAGGCGGCCTGCAGGCTCGGCTCCACCCGGACGACCTTGGCCAGGTAGATGTTGCCCTTGAGCTGCTGCTTGGTGGAAGTCTCTACATCGTAATCTTCAAGGCGGTTACCATCGAGGACTACCACGCGGGTTTCTTCCGCGTGGGTGCTGTCTATCAGCATGCGCTTCGTCATGGGATTGCGGACTCCGGTGGGCCAGCGGCAAGCGCGTGCGAAGCACGGCGCGGCGGCGGCGATGGGACGGTAAAGAGAGGGGTTCCCCGCGTAGGCATGGGGCTGCGCGCGACGTGTCGGGTCCGGGAAAGGAATGGACGGGCACGGCGCTTCGCATTTAATCCCTATGGCTGACGAGACGGCGCATGGGATGCACCGCCCAGGTTGAACAGGCGTGGTCGTCCTGCCCGGAGGTCCCCTGCCGTGCGGCGTTTGGACCCCCGAAGCAAACCCGGCGCGCGGTGACGCGCGGCGCGGGCGGCAATGCAAGCCGGGCAGGGGGGCGCTGCCACCTCAGTGGCCGCGGATACGCCAAGACCGCCGGCGCATTGCCAGGGTGTTGCGACCATGACGCAATTGAGAGCGGCCCGCAAGCCTGCCCTGTCCGGCAATGATGCGTCATCGGCCCAGACCATGTTAGGAGGCTGACATGACGCCGCTATCCCGCCGCTCGCTGCTGGCCGCCGCCGCTACGGCACCCATCGTGGCGGCCGCCGCGCCGCACGGCCAGCACGCGCCGCATGGCCCGGCGCCGGCCATTTTGCGCCGCCCGCCGCCCCCCTTGCCGCTGGTCATGCTGGACCCCGGCCACGGCGGCAAGGACCCCGGCGCCATCGGCGTCACCGGCACCTACGAAAAGCATGTCGCCTTCGCCGCCGCGGAGGAGTTGCAGCGCAACCTCAACCGCGCCGGGCGCTGCCGGGTGGAGATGACGCGCGGCCGGGACGTGTTCATCCCCCTGCAGGACCGCGTGGCCATCGCCCAGCGCCGGGACGCGCGGCTGTTCCTGTCGCTGCATGCGGATGCGCTGTCCGACCACGGCGTGCGCGGCGCCAGCATCTATACCCTGTCCGACACCGCGTCCGACGCGCAGACCGCCGCGCTGGCCCGGCGGGAGAACAGCGCCGACCGTTTCGGCGGCCCCAGCTTCCGCGGCATGCCCCCTGCCATCGCCACCATACTGGGCAGCCTGGTCCGGCGGGAAACCCGGGAAGGGTCGGGCCGCATCGCCCGCCACCTCGTTGATGCCATGCGGCCAGCGGATGGCCGGCCTGGCATAAAATTGTTAACCCATCCCACACGGCATGCCGGTTTCATGGTATTGCGCGCCGCAGACATTCCCAGCGCGCTGGTGGAGATGGGCTTCATGTCGAACTCGCAAGATGAAGCGGCGTTGCGCCATCCAGATTATCGCGCCCGCGTGGCAGCCGTGTTGGCCCAGGCGGTCGAGGGATTTTTGGCCGGGTCCGGCCAAGGGACGCGTCTGGCAGGCTAGGGTAGGCAAGGCAAGGGCACATGACCGATTACATTCCGCTGCCAGACATGCCGGGCCGGAAGGCGCCGAGCCAGTCCGTCAACATTCCGCAGCGTCCAGCCGATCCCGTGCTGACGGCCGGCCCGCCGCCCGCCGGCCGGCGCGGGGCGAAGGCCGCCGCGAAGCCGGCCCGGCGCCGCACTCCCCTCCGCTTCCTCGGGCGGGCCGTCGGCGCCGTCGCGGGCCTGGGCGTCGCCGCCAGCGTCGTGGGCGGCATCTATGCCCTGCACACCTACAACAAGTATGCAGCCGACCTGCCCAACCTCGACGGCCTCGCGCACTACCAGCCCAAGGTCATGAGCCGCGTCTACGCCGGCGACAGCCGCCTGATCGCCGAGCTGGCGACGGAGCGGCGCATCTACGTCCCGATCAGCGCCATCCCCGACATGGTGAAGCAGGCCTTCCTGTCGGCGGAGGACCAGAAGTTCTGGACCCACAAGGGCGTGGACCCGCTCGCGATGCTGCGAGCCGCCTGGTACGACGTGGCGCTGCGCAGCGCGGGCAAGCGTCCGATCGGCGCCAGCACCATCACCCAGCAGGTCGCCAAGAACATGCTGCTGAGCAACGAGGTCTCGGTCGCGCGCAAGGTTAAGGAGATGATCCTGGCCGTGCGGATAGACCAGTCGCTCAGCAAGGAGCACGTCCTCGAGCTCTACCTGAACGAGATCTTCCTTGGCCTGCAATCCTACGGCGTGGCCGCAGCGGCGCAGACCTACTTCAACAAGGGCCTGGACGAGCTGACCCTGCCGGAAGCGGCATTCCTGGCGGTGCTGCCCAAGGCGCCCAACAACTACAACCCATTCCGCTACCCCGAAGCTGCCAAGGCCCGGCGCGACTGGGTGCTGGACCGCATGGCCGAGGACCGCGCCATCACGCCGGAGCAGGCCGCCGCCGCCAAGGCGACGCCGATCCAGCCCGCCGCCTTCCGCCGCCCGGAGATCGTCGCAGGCTCCGACTGGTTCGCCGAGGAGGTGCGGCGCCAGGTGGTGGACACGCTCGGCGCCGACGCCACCACCACCGGCGGCCTCACGATACGCACCAGCATGGACCCCTCCCTGCAATCCGCCGCCGACACCGCGCTGCGCAAGGGCCTGCTGGCCTATGACCGCAACCACGGCGGCTGGCGCGGCCCGGTCGGCCATCTGGAGGGCGGCGCGAACATGCGCCTGGGCTGGAGCAACCGCCTGGCCGCCATGCCGCGCCCGCCCGGCCTGCTGCCCGAGTGGAACCTGTCGGTCGTCCTGGAAACAACCGGCGACGAGGCGAAGGTCGGCTGGGTCGAGCGCGGCAGCGACGGCGCATCCCGCACCGGCAGCCTGTATGCCTCCGACCTGGCCTGGGCGCGTCCGGTGCGCCCGGGAGGCGGCTTCGGCCCCAGCCCGCGCAAGGTCGCCGACATCCTGCAGGTCGGCGACGTCGTCATGACCGAGCCTGCCGGCGCCAACGAGCGCACCCGCGGACCCGCGCGTTCGGACCGGCTGTGGCTGCGCCAGGTGCCGCAGGTCCAGGGCGCGCTGGTGTCGCTCGACCCGATGACCGGCCGCGTGCTGGCGATGTCGGGCGGATGGAGCGGCGAGGTCAGCCAGTTCAACCGCGCGACCCAGGCGCAGCGGCAGCCCGGCAGCTCGTTCAAGCCCATCGTGTATCTGACCGCGCTGCAATCCGGCCTGTCGCCCAGCCAACGCGTGCTGGACGCGCCGTTCGTGCAGAAGCTCGCCAACGGCGAGACCTGGGAGCCGAACAACTACGGCATGACGTTCGCCGGCCCCGTGCCGATGCGCATCGCGTTGGAGCGGTCGCTGAACCTGGTCACGATCCGCTTGGCGGAAAAGGTCGGCATGGAGGCCATCGCCGACAACGCCATCGCCTTCCACGTGGTGGACGGGATGCCGCATGTGCTGCCGGCGTCGCTCGGCGCGGTGGAAACCACCGTGCTGCGCCAAGCCGCCGCCTATGGCGCGCTGGCGATGGGCGGGCGGGACGTGCTGCCCTCCATGGTGGACTCCATCCAGGATCGCGACGGCAAGGTGATCTGGCGGGCGGACAGCCTGTCCTGCACCGGCTGCGGCGATGCAAGCCAGCCGCCCGCCGTCGCCATCGCCGACAAGCGCCAGCAGATCGCCGATCCGCAGAGCGTGTTCCAGGTCGTGACGATGATGCAGGGTGTGGTGGCAAAGGGAACCGGCTTTGCGGCCGGCGCCGGGCTGAACCGTGCCATTGCAGGGAAGACCGGCACCAGCCAGGACTCGAACGACGCCTGGTTCGTCGGCTTCACGCCGGACCTGGTAACCGCGGTGTGGGTCGGCTTCGACAACAACACCAGCCTGGGCGACAAGGAAACCGGCGCCAACGTGTCCGCTCCGATCTGGCACGACTACATGGCGGTGGCGCTGAAGAACCGGCCCAACCTGCAGTTCCGCATGCCGGACGGCGTGACGATGGCGTCATGGAACACCGGTTCCGGCAGCCGGACGGACGCGTTCAAGCCAGACCAGGTGCCCGGCGCCAGCAGCGGCACCATCGGCGGCGGCAGCAGCGGCGGCGGCGGCAAGGGCGGTGATGGCGGCAGCGTCGCCGTCAGCAGCGGCGTCGGCGTGGACAGCGGCATGGGCGGACTATATTAAGCCGTAGCCATGTCCAATGACTCCGACGCCCTCCACCAGCAACTGAAGCAGTCCTTTGCCCTGCTGAGGAGGCATCTTTGACTGGGATGCTTCCGTCGCACGCCTGGACGAGCTGAACGCGCTCTCCGAAAACCCTGCTTTATGGAACGACGCCGCGGCGGCGCAAACCCTGATGCGCGAGCGCAACCGCCTGTCCGGCCTGATCGAAGGCGTGCGCACGATGGAGGGCGAGGCGGATGACGCCGCCGAGTTGATCGCGCTCGCGGAAGCCGAGGACGACGCGGCCATGGTTGCGGACGGCATGGCGACGCTGCATGCCGTCCAGGGCGAGGCCAAGCGCCGCGAGATCGAAAGCCTGCTGTCCGGCGAGGCCGATCCGAATGACGCCTACCTGGAGGTGAACTCCGGCGCCGGCGGCACCGAGGCGCAGGACTGGGCCGAGATGCTGGCGCGCATGTATAGCCGCTGGGCCGACCAGCACGGCTACAAGGTGCAGCTCATGGAGCAGTCCGAGGGCGAGCAGGCCGGCATCAAGTCGGCCACCCTGCAGGTCACCGGCCCCAACGCCTATGGCTGGCTGAAGACGGAGGCCGGGGTCCACCGGCTCGTCCGCATCAGCCCGTTCGACAGCGCCGCCCGGCGCCAGACCAGCTTCGCCAGCGTCTGGGTGTATCCCGTGGTGGACGACAACATCGAGATCGAGGTCAACGAGAGCGACATCAAGGTGGACACCTACCGGGCCAGCGGCGCCGGCGGGCAGCACGTGAACAAGACGGACTCCGCCGTCCGCTTCACCCACATCCCGACCGGCATCATCGTCGCCTGCCAGACCGACCGCAGCCAGCACCGCAATCGCGCCACGGCGATGACGATGCTGAAGGCCAAGCTGTATGAGGCCGAGCTGCAGCGCCGCGAGACCGCGGCCAACGCCCAGGAAGCCGCCAAGACCGAGATCGGCTGGGGCCACCAGATACGTTCCTACGTGCTGGCGCCCTACCAGATGGTGAAGGACCTCCGCACCGGCGTCGAGAAGGGCAACCCGTCAGCCGTGCTGGACGGCGACCTGGACGAGTTCATGGCCGCCGCCCTGGCCGCCCGGGTGGGCGCCACCCGCAGCGATGCGAGCGCGCAGGCGCAATAAGGGCCTGCTCCGGCTAGAAGGGGCAGTGCGGCTGTCTTGAGCCGCCAGCCTTTGCACTCTGCCCAGTCTTTGCACTCTGCCCAGTCTTCGCACTCTGCCCAATCTTCGCACTCTGCCCAATCTTTGCACTCTGCCCAGTCTTTGCACTCTGCATCGTACTTGCCCTGGGAACGACGGATCGTGTACACAAATTGTGTTCACATTCTGGGCCTCAAGCGATGCATAACCAGGACAAACCGTCCGCACCCCTTCGGATTGGCGTGCGTGAGTTCCGCGGCAACATGACAGGCTTCCTCCGGCAGGCCCGCAACGGCGCCTCGTTCCTCATAACGTCGCATGACGAGGTCGTCGCAGAGCTGCACCCGCCCTCGATCCAGGCACAGCCGCACCGCCAACCGGGCGGATTGCAGGTATGGATGGCGCCTGACTTCGATGATTTGCCGGATGACGTGCTGGCCGAGATGGAAGGGGGCCTTTGAAGCTCCTTCTTGATACGCACGCCCTGCTTTGGTGGCTGGCTGACGATGCCCGGCTTGGCGTCAGCGCGAGGAACCTGATTGCCGATCCCGGCAACAATGTCCTTGTAAGCATAGTGTCACCCTGGGAAGTCATTGTGAAAATGCGGGTTGGCAAGCTGAAGGCCGACATCGGGACCACCCTGGCCCTGATCGAGCGGAACCGCTTCACGCTGCTTCCCATCAGCCCCGCGCATCTCCTGGCCCTTGCCGTGTTGCCGTTCCACCATCGCGATCCCTTCGACCACCTGCTGATTGCACAAGCGGTTGCAGAGGGTGCGGCATTCCTGTCCGAGGACCGCAGGGCATCGCAGTATCCCTTGCAGGTGATTGCCTGCTCAACCTAGGCGGCTGCACGGGCTTGGCAGCGAGTTGCGGATGGGTTCGGCTTGACCCAGTTCGGACCGGATAAGCGGTGCGGTTCAACCCGGCAACCTCTTCGATCCTTCGGCTGGCAACACATCCGGTCAACACATGTCCGGCAACCTGCACCCACCCTCGCCGTTGCGGCTTGATGGGCACCACAACCGCCGACACTTTTGAAACCAATGTCCCCCAGCGGATGGACCGATTGCCTTGGGGACGGTTCCACACGCTCGTCGTCGTCGCCCTAGGGATCACCTGGATCCTGGACGGGCTGGAGGTCACGCTCGTCGGGTCCCTGTCCGGCGCCATCGCCGACAGTCCCCGGCTGCAACTGACGGCCCAGGAAGTCAGCCTGACCGCCAGCGCCTACCTGGCCGGCGCCGTCGTGGGTGCGCTGTTCTTCGGCTGGCTGACCGACCGTCTCGGCCGCAAGAAGCTGTTCACCGTGACGGTGCTGATCTACCTGGTCGCCACCATCGCCTCCGGCTTCTCCTGGAATTTCTGGTCCTTCGTCGTGTTCCGCTTCATCACCGGCGCAGGCATCGGCGGCGAGTATGCCGCCGTCAACGCCACCATCCAGGAGCTGATCCCCGCCCGGAAGCGCGGCTTCACCGACCTGTGCATCAACGGCAGCTTCTGGGTCGGCGCGGCGCTCGGCGCGGTCGGCGCCACGGTGGCCTTGGACCCTGCGGTAATCAACCCCGAGCTGGGCTGGCGCGTCGCCTTCGTCATCGGCGGGGTCATCGGCATCTTCGTGCTGTTCCTGCGCCGCTTCATCCCGGAGTCGCCGCGCTGGCTGATGACCCACGGCCGGCCGGAGGAAGCGTCGGAGGTCGTGAGCGGCATCGAGGCGCGGGTGGAGCACGAAACCGGCCAGCCCCTGCCGCCGGTGCCGCCGGGCATGCTGCGGCTGCACCGGCACAAGGGCGGCTGGTTCAAGGCCAGCCTGCGGGTCCTGGCGGTGGAATACCGCAGCCGCACCGTGCTGGGCGTGGCCCTGATGGGGTCGCAGGCGTTCTGCTACAACGCCGTGCTGTTCACCTACGCCCTGGTGCTGACGCGGTTCTATGGCGTCGAGTCCAGGCACGTCGGCTGGTTCATCCTGCCCTTCGCGCTCGGCAACTTCATGGGCCCCCTGCTGCTCGGCCGGTTCTTCGACACGCTGGGGCGCAAGAAGATGATCACGGCAACCTATGCCCTGTCCGGCATCCTGATGGCGGCAGTGGGCTGGATGTTCGCACGGGGCTGGCTGGATGCGACGCAGCAGACATTCGCCTGGACCGTCATCTTCTTCTTCGCCTCCGCTGCGGCGTCGTCCGCCTATCTCACGGTCGGCGAAACTTTCCCATTGGAGGTACGCGCCGTCGCGATCTCGGTGTTCTACGCGCTCGGCACGGCATTGGGCGGCATCGCCGGCCCGGCGGTGTTCGGCCACCTGATCCAAACGGGTTCGCGGGACGAGGTGCTGCTTGGCTACCTGCTCGGCGGCGGCCTGATGGTGGGCGCGGCGGTGGTGGAATGGGTGCTGGGCGTGGACGCCGAGCGCCGGTCCCTGGAGGAAGTCGCGCCGCCGCTGTCCGCCGCGTGAAACCATCGCTTGGCTGCGCCGTTGATACCGTCACGGCATCACGCCGTCGTGGAGCGAATGCAATGGTTGACGAAAACCGGGTTGAAGGCGCTTGGGACAAGGCCAAGGGTGCCGTCAAGGAAGGCATCGGCAAGATGACCTGCGACGAGAAGCTTCAAGGCGAGGGTATGGCGGACAAGGCCAAGGGCAAAGCTGAAAGTGCTGTCGGCGGCGCCAAGGACACCGTGCGGGACGCGGCTGACAAGATCTAGCCTTTCCCAGCCGGATTGATGCGCGGGCGCCCTCCGGGGCGCCCGTTTGCGTTCCAGCCTCTCCCGCTCCGCCACGGAATGCGCCATATGGCTTCGGATGCAAGGAGTGCTGGGGTTGGTTGACCGTCAAGGCTACCGGGATGCAATGGCGCGGCTGGGTGCAGCCGTCAGCATCATCACCACGACTGGACCGGATGGGGATGCCGGGTTCACGGCTTCCGCGGTATGCAGCGTTACCGACGATCCGCCGACGCTTCTGGTCTGCATGAACCGGGACAGCAGCCTGCACGACACGCTGAAGGCCAACCGCGTCCTGTGCGTCAATACGCTTGCGGCGGAGCAGGAGGCCCTGTCCCCGTTGTTTGCGGGGCTGACCGAGACTCCGATGCTGCAGCGGTTCGACGCGGCCGACTGGACACGTCTGGTGACGGGGGCGCCGGTGCTGGCTGGCGCCGTGGTGTCGTTCGACTGCCAGATCGCCCAGGTGGTCGAGGTCGGCACCCACAGCGTGATGTTCTGCGAGGTGCAAGCCATCCAGGCCGGCGAGCACCATGAAGGGCTGATCTATTTCGGCCGGTCCTACCATCGGATTACGGTAGCGGCTGCTTGATGCCCGGACAGGTGTCTGGCGGCACATGGCAACCCGGCTCTCGGCAACGCTAAGGCCAGGCCAGGGCATCACGCCACGCCACACCGCCCGCAAGCACCGGGAAGCCGTGCCGAAGTCCGCTGGCCGCTACGAAACGGCATTGCTGCCGGTCCCGAACAGAACGGCCCGGGACGTGCCCGGGCCGCGCCGCATACCGGAAAACGGGGCTGCTACATCTCGGAATAGTTGCCGTTCTTCCAAACGTAGAACACATAGCCAGCCGCGGTGACATCGCCCTTCTTGTCAAACGAGATGTCGCCCAGCACGCTTGGGAACGGCTGCCCGCTGTGCATGACGTCGGCCACCTTCTTGCCGTCCACCGAGTTGGCCTTCTTCGCCGCCTCCGCCCAGATCTGCAGGGCGGCGTAGGTATAGAGCGTGTAGCCCTCGGGATCGAAGTTCTTGGCCTTGAACTCCGCCACGATCGGCGCGGCGCCGGCGCTCTTGCGCGGGTCGGGCGGGAAGGTCATCACGGTGCCCTCGCCGGCGGGTCCGCTGATCTGCCAGAACTCGTTCGTCACCAAGGCGTCGCCGCCGACCATGGTGACGTTCATGCCCTGCTCCTTGGCCTGGCGCGCAATCAGCCCGGTGGCGGTGTGGTAGCCGCCAACATAGATGACCTCGATCCCGGCCTGCTTCATGCGGCTGATCAGGGCGGAATAGTCGCGCTCCCCGGCGACGTAGGCGGTGTAGAGCGTCTCGGTCGTGCCGGCGGCGTTCATGGCCTTCTTGGTCTCGTCCGCCAGTCCCTTGCCGTAGGCGGAGTTGTCATGGATGATCGCGATCTTCTTGCCCTTGAACTTGTCAGCTAGATACTTGCCGGCCAGGGCGCCCTGCTGGTCGTCGCGGCCGCAAACGCGGAAGGTGTTCCAGCTTCCCTCGTCGGTATACTTCGGGTTGGTGCTGGCCGGGCTGATCTGCAGCACGCCCTCTTCCCCATACACCTTGCTGGCCGGGATGCTGCTGCCGGAGCAGTAGTGCCCGGCGACCACGGCGACCTTGCGGCTGGCCATCTGGTTGGCGACGGAGACGGCCTGCTTCGGGTCGCAGGCGTCGTCGCCGACCTCCAGCACGAGCTGCTGGCCGTTGACGCCGCCAGCCTTGTTGATGTCGGCGACCGCCTGCTCGGCGCCAGCCTTCATCTGCACGCCGATGGCGGCATACTCGCCGGTCATCGGGCCGACGGTGGCGACGCGGATTTGCGCCTGCGCCGCGCCGACGGTGGCCAGCAGCGCGGCGGTGGCAAAGAGAGTCCTGCGGAGCATGATTGGGGTTTCCTCTAAATTCCTGAACGATTGGAGCGTAGGCGAGACAAGTGGCGCCGGGAAGGCGGTAAAATAGAAGCCGGAACGCTTCCCCCTCTCCCTCCGGGAGAGGGCCGGGGTGAGGGGGTCTTGGCTGCGGCGCGAGGCACACGCCCGCAACCCGAACACAGCCCCATGCAGGCAAGACCCCCTCACCCCAACCTCTCCCGCAGCGATAGGGAGCAGGAAGCCTAGTGCCCGCCCTCCAGATAGGCCGCCCTGATTTCCGGCCGGGCCAGCAGCTCCGCCCCCGGCCCGGCCATCGTGATCGCCCCGTTCACCAGCACATACCCCCGGTGCGCCAGGCGCAGCGCCTGGTAGGCGTTCTGCTCCACCAGCAGCACCGTCAGCCCGGTGTCCCGGTTCAACTGCCGGATCGCGCCGAATATCTGCCGCACCACCAGCGGCGCCAGCCCCAGGCTCGGCTCGTCCAGCAGCAGCAGGCGCGGCCGGCTCATCAGCGCGCGGGCGATGGCCAGCATCTGCTGCTCGCCGCCGGACAGGGTGCCGCCGCGCTGGGTCAGCCGCTCCTTCAGGCGGGGGAACAGGGTGAACACCAGCTCCCGCGTCTTGTCGTAGTCCTTCATGCCGACCACCTGCGCGCCCATCAGCAGGTTCTCCTGCACCGACATGCGCGGGAAGATGCGGCGGCCCTCGGGCGACTGCGCCATGCCCATGTGCATGATCTCGTGCGTCGGCAGCCGGGTGATGTCGGTGCCGTCGAGCAGGATGCGGCCGTGCCGGGCATGCGGGCTGCCGCAGATGGTCATCATCAGGGTGCTCTTGCCGGCGCCGTTGGCGCCGATCAGGGTCACGATCTCGCCGGGCATCACGTCCAGGTCCACGCCTCTCAGGGCCTGGATGGCGCCATAGAAGGCCTGCACCCCCTCCAGCTTCAGCAAGGGCGCGGTCACTCGGCAGCCGCCTGGGGCGTTGCGGCCAGCGGAGCGTCGGCGTCGTCCTCGTCGCCCTCGCCCAGGTAGGCGGCGATGACGTTGGGGTCGGCGCGCACGTGCGCCGGGTCGCCATCGCTGATGCGCTTGCCGTGGTCCAGCACGACGATATGGTCGCTGATCCGCATGACGACGCCCATGTCGTGCTCGATCAGCAGGATGGAGCAGCCGTCGCCCTGGATGGACTTCAGCAGCGCCGCCAGCTCGTCGCTTTCCCTAGGGTTCAGCCCGGCGGCCGGCTCGTCCAGGCACAGCAATACCGGCCCGGTGCACATGGCGCGCGCGATCTCCAGCCGGCGCTGGTCGCCGTAGGGCAGGGCGCCGGCCGGGTCGTCGGCGCGGGCCAGCAGGTTGATGCGTGCCAGCCACCCGCGCGCCTGCTCGATTGCCACGACCTCCGCCCGGTGGTGCCCGCCCAGGCCGAACACCGACAGCAGGCCCGACCCGACGTTGGGCATCAGCATGTTGTGCTGCGCCACCAGCAGGTTCTCCAGCACGGTCATCCCCGCGAACAGCCGTATGTTCTGGAACGTGCGGGCCACCCGCGCCCGCCGCGCGATGCGGTGCCCCGGCATGGATTGCAGCGGGAAGGTCCCGCCGTCCCGATGCGCCAGCACGATGCCGCCGGAGGTCGGCTTGTAGAAGCCGGTGATGCAGTTGAACACCGTCGTCTTACCGGCTCCGTTGGGGCCGATCACCGAGGTGATCTCGCCCCGCCGCGCCTCGAACGACAGGGCGTTCACCGCCGTCAGCCCGCCAAAGCGCATCGTCAGGTCAGTGACCCGGAGCAGGGGGTCAGCCACGGCCTTCCGCCACCAGCTCGGCCGAGATTTCCCGTCGCTTCCCCAGCGCCACGCTCGGCGTGCGGCCCGACACCAGCCCGCGCGGCCGCAGCACCATCGTCAGCACCATGGCGCTGCCGAAGATCAGCAGCCGGTAGTCCTGCAGGTCGCGGAACAGTTCCAGTCCGCCGATCATCACGACTGCGGCCAGCGCCACCCCGAGCTGGCTGCCCAGGCCCCCCAACACGACGATGGCGAGCACGATGGCGCTTTCGAAGAAGGTGAAGCTTTCCGGGCTGATGAACGCCGCCCGCGTGGCGAAGAACGCCCCGGCCAGCCCGCCGAACCCAGCGCCCATCGCAAACGCCGTCAGCTTCGTCACCGTCACGTTGATGCCCAGGGACCGGCAGGCCACCTCGTCCTCGCGCAGTGCCTCCCACGCCCGCCCCAGCGCCACCCGGCGCAGCCGCAGCGTCACCCAGTTGGTCAGCAGGGCGAGGGCCAGGATCACGTAGTACAGGAACGCGACCCGGTGCGTCGGGCTGTAGTCCAGCCCGAAGAAGCCGGAGAAGGTGCCGGGTCCGCCGGCCGCCGAGAACTGCAGGCCGAACAGGGTGGGACGCGGGATGCCGCTGATGCCGTTGGGGCCGCCAGTGACGCTGACGGAATTCAGCAGCACGACCCGGATGATCTCGCCGAAGGCCAAGGTCACGATGGCCAGGTAATCCCCGCGCAGCCGCAGCACGGGGAAGCCTAGCATCACGCCCCACAGCGCCGCCAGGATGCCGGCCAGCGGCAGGCAGGTCCAGAACCCCAGCCCGAAGGTCTGCGCCAGCAGCGCATAGGAATAGGCGCCCACCGCGTAGAACGCGACGTAGCCCAGGTCCAGCAGCCCGGCCAGGCCGACCACGATGTTCAACCCCCAGCCCAGCATGACGTAGGTCAGCACGAGGATGCCGAGGTCTATGCCGTAGCGCCCGACGATCAGCGGCAGCACGACGGCGAAGGCCAGCAGGGCCGGCGCGACGAGGCGCCCGGCGCGCGTCAGTCCCTCGGCCAGGGTGCGGTTGGCGACGTAGCCGGCAGGCCGGGCGGGAATGGACAAGCGCAGCAGCCGGCCAAGGAACACGGCGGCGACGGCGTAGGCCAGCAGGTCCGGCCGCGGCACCAGCACGGTGCCGGTCGGCGTCGCCTCGGTCTTCAGGCCGAGCATCGCGCCGAACAGCCCCAGCGCGACCAGGGCGGATATCCCGGCGTCCCGCAGCGCGGCGCCCATGCCGCGGGCGCCCGCCTTCCCGGTGGTGGCTGCTGCGGCGCTCATACCTTCTCCACGTCCGCGCGGCCCAGCAGTCCCGTGGGCATGAAGATCAGCACGATGATGAGCACGCTGAACGCCGCGACGTCCTTATACTGGACGCTGAAGTAGGCCGACCAGAACGTCTCGATCAGCCCGATGGCGAGGCCGCCCAGCACGGCGCCGGGCAGCGACCCGATGCCGCCCAGCACGGCGGCGGTGAACGCCTTCACCCCGGCGATGAAGCCGATGAAGAAATCTATGACCCCGTAATACAGCAGGAACAGCAGCCCGGCGACCGCGGCCAACGCCGCGCCGATGACGAACGTCAGGCTGATGGTGCGGTCGGTGTCTATGCCCAGCAGCCCCGCCATCTTCCGGTCCTGCTCGCACGCCCGCATCGAGCGCCCCAGCGGGGTGGCCGTCACCAGGTAGGTGAAGATGCCGAGCACGACGAGCGTCGTCACGATGATGACCATCTGCATCCAGGTCATCTGCACCGCGAACCCGTCCATGTTCATGATCTGCACGCCGCCGGGTATCTGCGGCTGGATGACCTTCACCCGGGCGCCCTGGCTGATCTGGGCGAAGGCCTGCAGGACGATGGACATGCCGATGGCGCTGATGAGCGGCGCCAGGCGGAAGCTGCCGCGCAGGGGGCGGTAGGCCAGGCGCTCGATGGTGAAGCCATACAGCGAGGCGATCCCCGCCGCGAACACCAGCGTCAGCAGCAGCGCCAGCGGCACGGAGGTGATGCCGAAGCTGGACAGGGCAGTCAGCGCGATCAGCGACAGGAAGGCGCCGATCATGAACACGTCGCCATGGGCGAAATTGATCATGCCGATGATGCCATAGACCATCGTGTAGCCGACGGCGATCAGCCCATAGATCATCCCGAGCGTGACGCCGTTGATGAGCTGCTGCAATGCGTAGGCCAAGGCGTCTCCTGGGTGCCGGACCCTTGCAGAGAACACCTGGCAGGGCAGCCATGCAAGCGCCCATGCGGCTGCCGCGGAGGTTTGCAATGCCAAGGGGGCGCTGCTATATCGCGGTTTCCGCACGGCGGGGCGCTTAGCTCAGTTGGTAGAGCAGCTGACTCTTAATCAGCGGGTCGTTGGTTCGAACCCAACAGCGCCCACCACCATGCCAAAGGATCAGCCCGGCATCAGGGCGCAGCACCAATCCATATGGCCCAGCCGCGCTTGTGCCGGACCAAGACGTCCAGCCACTGCTGCTGACGCCGTCTCGGCTGGCAATTCCCCTCGTCGGTCACCCCGCAATGCATCATTGACCTTCAAGGGCGCTGCATTGCCTAGGTCGGGTGCGGACCGCTCAGGATCCAACTTGCAAACCCGATCATGGCCCACAGAGGCACGCTGAGAGAGAGGGCGACCACTATGCTCCTCGCAGGGTCAAGCCCCTTTGGAGGCAGGTCAAAAGACGCCGCATCGTCGTCGAGGCGGCGGCTGGTGTCAGCCCTGCTGGCAAGGCAAGTTAAGGCAGCATGGAATTCCTGCCCGGAGGACAGCATCTTGTCTTGGCACATGTGGCACACCCTAAGCCGCGGTCTTGCGGTGCCGCTGCAATGGCAGCCTCGACGCAAGGCAACGTTAGTAGGATGCCCTGGGTCAGAAGGACGATGCCAGAACAGAAGGTTACGAATTTGTCATGAAAGAATGGCTGTGCAGGCCAAACGGTGCCGGACCTTCCAAGACGGATCAAATGTGTTTCGGGCACAAGCTTCCCGTCTTGGCCCAGAAGCGGATCGGGCGTCGGTGCCGGCGCCTGGGTGGCGTCCCAGCCGCTGGAAGCGCCGCCGCAAGGAAGCGGAACATGCATATGGCAACCCAGGCCGGCCGGAGTTCCATATGTCCGCCCACGCGGCGCGGCACCGCAACTGCCCGGCTGAAGCGCCGCCGCAGACCGTCCTCCGCACCCAGCCGGCTCATGGAAGCATCCCGCCTCGGCAAGGCCAGCCCATCATGAGCGTCATCCGCGAAGGGCTGCCGGACTGCGCGGGTCAGGTCGTCCCCCGCATCGTCGTCTTGCACGTGCCCGCGCCAGGCTACCGCGGTGCCGTCCAACTGGGCTGCGACATGGCCGGCGCCATCAGGCCAGCCCACGGCACCTTGCTTACCGCTGCTCGACAGGCCCGCGGCCAGCGTCAAGTTCACCAACGGGAACGCACCGCCAATGCGGCTGCCCCCGGCATCTGGAGGTCCAGCTTGATCCGCATCCCGCTGCTGCTTGTAACCCTTGCCCTGACAGGCTGTAATGACTTCTTCAACCGTCCCGCTGTGATCCCAGGTGGCCCTACATTATGGCAGAATGCGCCCTCCAACGCCACGTTTGAGCCACCCAATGCCCGCCCGCGGTGATGCCGGCCACGCGTTGAATTGGCTCCAACGGGCGATGGCCGCCGCTGCGCTCCTCTGCCTGGCAGCCTGCAACGGCATTGATTTCGGCGACAGCCCGAGGCCGGACACCCGGAAGGAAACCGGCCCGCTGACGATACCTCCGCCGCCTGCCGCAGACAGGCCGGCCCGCGGAGCGGCGCACTAGCCGCCGCATGCAGGCCGCGCCACCGTCTCCCACCGTCGCGCAACCCCGCCCCAGCCAAGCCCGCCCCAGCCCAAGCGGACCGCTCAGCTCCCATCCCCCAACGCGCTGTACATCTGCGCCAAGTGCGCCGACATCGGCAGGTTCAGGCTTTCCCCGTTCGGCAGCCGCCCCGTCAGCCACCGCCCATACGACGCCGTCAGCGCCCCGTCCCGCGCCATGCGCCCGAAGCTTCCCCGCACCAGGTCGCTGAACGCCGGGTCATCCCGCCGCAGCATCACCGCATACGGCTCATACGACAGGAAATCCCCTACGATACGGAACCGCCCCCCGTCCGGCCGCGTCGCCACCAGCCCGGCGAGCAGGATGTCATCCGACGCAAAGGCGTCCGCCCGCCCCGCCCCCAGCCGGGCATAGGCGGCATCCAGCGTCGGCTCCTCCGCAACCGTGAACGCCGGCGCCGCCCGTGCCGCCAGGCGCCGCATCACCTCCGCGTTGGTGGTCCCCGCCCCGACCACGACCGTCTTGCCCGCCAGGTCCGCCGGCGACGCGATGGCCGACCCCGCCGGCGCCAGCAGCTTGGTCCCCGCCAGGAAGAACACCGGAGAGAACGCCACCACCCGCGCCCGCGCCTCCGTCGCCGTCGTCGAGCCGCACTCGAGGTCCACCGCCCCCGACGCCACCAGCGGCACCCGGGCATCCGCCGCCACCGGCACATAGACGATCCGCACCCCCGTCTGCCAGGCCGGAGCGTCCGCCTCGACCAGGTCCCGGTTGAGCGCCGCCGCCACGTCCGCCGCGATGCCCCGGCAGATGTCCACCGAGAACCCGACCGGCTGCCCGCCAGGATTGCGGAAGGAGAACGGCGGCGCGTCGTTCCGCACCCCAATCAGCAGCGTCCCCCGGCCGGCTACCGCCTTCAGCGTGCCGGTCAGCGGCGCCCCGTCCTCCGCCTGCGCAGCACCTGCCAGGCCAACGGCCAGCGCCGCAGCCAGCAGCAGCCGGGTCATGCCGGGGCGACCTCCATCTCGCCGATCATCGCCCGCCCGTCGGCGTCCATGACGAGCTGGCCCTCCCACTTCGCCACCACGGCGGTCGCCAGCGAGTTGCCGATCACGTTCGTCGCCGACCGCCCCATGTCCAGGAACGTATCTATTCCCAGCACCAGCAGCAGCCCCTCCTCCGGCAGGCCGAACTGCCCAAGCGTCGCCGCGATCACCACCAGCGACGCCCGCGGCACCCCGGCAACGCCCTTGCTGGTCAGCATCAGCGTCAGCAGCATCGCAACCTGGGTGCCAAAACCCAGCGGGATGTCATACGCCTGGGCGATGAACACGCTGGCGAACGTGCAATACATCATCGTCCCGTCCAGGTTGAACGAGTAGCCCAGCGGCAGCACGAAGCTGCTGATCTTCCGGCTGATCGGAAACTTCGCCAGCTGCTCCAGCATCTTCGGATACGCCGCCTCGGACGACGCGGTCGAGAACGCCAGCAGGAACGGCTCCTGCACCAGCTTCACCAGCCGCGTCACCGCCGGGCCCAGGAACACGAACCCGGCCAGGATCAGCAGCATCCACAGGCAGAACAGCCCGAAGTAGAACTCGCCCATGAACTTGGCATAGTTGACCAGGATGCCCAACCCGTTGGTCGAGATGGTGGCCGCCATCGCGCAGAACACCGCGAGCGGCGCCAGCTTCATCACATAGCCGGTCATACGCAGCACGATGTGGGACAGGCCCTCGATCCCCTCCAGCACCACCTTGGCGCGCTGGCCCATCGCGGCGCAGGCGACGCCGAAGAACAGCGAGAACACGACGATCTGCAGGATCTCGTTGTCCACCATCGGCCGGATCGCCGAGTCCGGGAAGACGTGCTTCACGAAGCCGTCCAGCGTCATGGCATGCGCGTCAATGCCGGAGGTGACGCCGGTGATCGCCTTGTGGATGCCGTCGCCGGGCTGGAACAGGTTGACCAGGACCAGGCCGAGCGTGAGCGAAACCAGCGATGCGCTGACGAACCACAGCATCGCCTTGCCGCCGACCCGGCCCACCGTGCCCGCGTCCGACATGTGGCCGATGCCGACCACCAGCGTCGAGAACACCAGGGGCGCTATGATCATCTTGATCAGGCGCAGGAAGATGGTGCTGCCGATGGACACGTAGCCGGCCAGCATCTTCTGCGTGGCGGGATCGGCGACCTGCGCGTGGACCAGCCCGCCGGCGGCGATGCCCAGGACCATCGCACTCAGGATATAGATCGTCATCCGGCTTGAACTCATACCCAACCTCTCCTTGCCCCAGGGCGGCGTCGGCGGGCAGCTTGGCGTGGTTCGGCACCACCTTGCAACGCTTGCGACGGGTTCAGGTGTTAATTCTAACCTGCCGGGCAGTGCCGGGCTGCCGGCGTTGCGACGGCATGGCCGCCGGGGCAGGATGGCCGCGGCGCGTCGGACGGGCCATCCGTCCTGCTCATCCCGGCCCGCGTTTCCTGGTTGCCGCGAACACCAGCACCCCGGCGCCAAGTCCGGTGCCTGCCCACAGCAACGGATCGAGGCTGGTCATTTCCCTCGGGACCGGCAGCACCGTGATGACGCCGGGTGAGGCGGCGTTGCCGGCCCGTCCCTCTGGGTTCGCAGCCGCAACCTGGTCTGGCGGCACCGTCCAGCCGGACCCTTGTCCCTCGCTGAGATGACGCAGCCCGAAGCCGACGGCGAGCGCCGCCACGACCGCCAGGATTGCCCGTGGAAATGTCGGCATGTCTATCTCCGCTGCGCGACGCCACGCCCTGCTTACCTAAAGGCCGCCGTCATCGGAATGGAAGCCTCTGCTCCCTCTCCCTCCGGGAGAGGGCCGGGGTGAGGGAACTCGCACCAACGGCTCCGGTCTTTGACGATGTCCGAGCCAGAACGAATGCCCACAGCCGCACGCAAGCAGCCGGGATTTGCCGCAAAACGAATAAGTCAGCGCGTCGCAACGCCTGGATTGCCACTGCGGCACACCCGCGATCCGGCCGTTCTGCAACCCGTATGCCGCACTCAGTGCGTATCGTCCCCCACCCGGTTGATCCCCGCACTGCGCCGGAACGCCGGCAGTCCCACCCCCGCCGCGTCGAAGCCGCCGTCGTTCGCCAAGCACTGGCCATTCACGTAGCTCGCCTCCTTGCTGCACAGGAAGCCCACCACGTTCGCCATCTCCTCCGTCGTGCCGTAGCGGCCGAGCGGAGTCGTGTCGTAGTAGTCCGAGCGGATCGCAACGCTGTGCACCAGCTTCGCCATCTCGGTCTCCACCGGACCGGGGCAGACCGCGTTGACCCGCACGCCGAAGTTGCCGAGTTCCACCGCATACTGCTTCGTCAGGTGGACGATCGCCGCCTTGCTGGTGCCATAGGCCACCCGCAGCGTGCTGGCGCGCAGGCCCGAGATCGAGGCGATGTTCACGATCGCCCCGCTCTTCTGCGCCGTCATGACCGCACCGAAGGCCTGGGTGCAAAGGAACGCGCCATCAAGGTTGGTGCCGAGCACATGGCGCCATTCCTCGAACGAGGTTTCCAGCGCCGGCTTGAACACCGCGACGCCGGCGTTGTTCACCAGCGCATCCACCCGGCCCCATCTCGCCATCACAGCCCCGGCCGCCGCCTCCACCTCGGCGGGACTGGAAACGTCGCAAGGCACGGCCAGCACCCGCGCCGGCAGGGCCAAAGCCGCCTCGGTAGCGGCAAGCGTGGCACGGTCTATATCGAGCAGCGCGACATTATGGCCGCGGGCCAGGAACCACTGCCCGACGGCGAGGCCGATGCCGCGTGCCCCCCCGGTGACGACGGCAACCTGGCTGGCTTCGCTCGCGTCCGGCATGTCCCGCCCTATGAACCCGCTTGTTTCCAGGGCCGGCGGTTACGCGTGTTGCAGGCGCTTGGCAACCGCTGGCGCCGGGAACCGGACGGGACCGCGAGCGCCAGTCAGGGTAATGCGAATGCCCGAGCCTGACCCGCTTGCCGGCCCAAGCCCAGACAGCCAAGTAAACCCGGACAGCCAAGCAAGCCCGGACGGCCAAGCAAGCAGACGCCCGTCAGGTCCGCCCCGGCGGCGTCCAAACCGCCTGCCGCACGTCAATCCGCGACG
>DASWOJ010000103.1:0-22141 GCA_036398775.1 Acetobacteraceae bacterium | reverse complement strand
TCGGCATCTGCTACGGCCAGCAGGCGATGTGCGCCCACCTGGGCGGCGAGGTCAGCCTGTCCGACCACCAGGAGTTCGGCTCGGCCGTCGTGGACGTCACCGACGACTGCGAGCTGTTCCACGGCGCCTGGTCCCCCGGCGGGCGGGAGCAGGTGTGGATGAGCCACGGCGACCGCGTGACCCGGCTGCCCCCCGGCTTCCGCGTCGTCGCCAGCAGCGAGGGTGCGCCGTTCGCCGTCATCGCCGACGACGCCCGGCGCTACTACGGCACCATGTTCCACCCGGAGGTCGTGCACACCCCGCACGGCCGGCAGTTGCTGGCCAACTTCACCCATCGCGTCGCCGGGCTGCAGGGCGGGTGGAGCATGGCCGGCTTCCGCGGCGCCCAGATCGAGCGCGTCCGTGCCCAGGTCGGCTCCGGCCGGGTCATCTGCGGGCTGTCCGGCGGGGTAGACAGCTCGGTCGCGGCGGCGCTGATCCATGAGGCCATCGGCGACCAGCTCACCTGCATCTTCGTGGACAGCGGCCTGCTGCGCCTGGGTGAGGCGGAGGAGGTCGTGCACACCTTCCGCGACCGCTTCAACATCAAGCTGGTGCACCGGGACGCCGCCGACCTGTTCCTGGGCCAGTTGGCGGGCATCACCGACCCGGAGGGGAAGCGCAAGACCATCGGCCGCGTGTTCATAGAAGTGTTCGAGGAGGAGGCGGCGCGCGTCGGCGGCGCGGACTTCCTGGCGCAGGGCACCCTGTATCCCGACGTGATCGAAAGCGTCAGCGCCCACGGCGGCCCCAGCGTCACCATCAAGAGCCACCACAACGTCGGCGGCCTGCCGGCGCACATGCGGATGCAGTTGGTGGAGCCGTTGCGCGACCTGTTCAAGGACGAGGTCCGCGTGCTGGGCCGCGAGCTGGGCGTGCCGGAGCACATCGTCGGCCGGCATCCGTTCCCGGGTCCGGGCCTGGCGATACGCATCCCCGGCGCGATCACGCGGGAGCGGCTGGACATCCTGCGCCGGGCCGATGCGGTGTTCCTGGAGGAGATACGCTCCGCCGGACTGTATGACGCGATCTGGCAGGCGTTCGCGGTGCTGCTGCCGGTCCGCACCGTGGGGGTGATGGGCGATGGGCGCACCTACGACAACGCCTGCGCGCTGCGCGCCGTCACCAGCGTGGATGGCATGACGGCGGAGGTCTATCCGTTCAGCATGGAGTTCCTGGCGCGGGTGGCAACGCGGATCGTCAACGAGGTGCGGGGGATCAACCGGGTGACGTATGACATCACCAGCAAGCCGCCGGGGACGATTGAGTGGGAGTAGCGGGCTAAGCCTCGAACGGGTTGACGGTCCTGATTCCAAGTGGCGTGAAATCTCGGACGTTCCGGGTTGCCACGATCAGATCGTACACGGCCGCGGTGGCGGCGATCATCGCATCCTGCGCCAGCGTGCCGGACCGGCGATGCATCAGCCGCGCCCACTCGCGGAACGCGGGGCCATCCATGGGCAGGATTATGTAGCCGCCCACAATCTGCATAATCCAGGCCTCAAGCTCTGTGGCCCTTGCTGCATCTCGGTCCCGGGTACGTTCGACGCCGGTCTGCAGTTCGCCGATCGTCACCGCGGACAGGTGCAGGTCCGCATCCCGCACGCTGGACACCCAGGCCAGCACGGCGCCATGCGGACGGATGCGCCGGAGTTCTGAAACGACGTTCGTGTCCAGGAGATACATACCGGGTCAGTCCAGGTCGGCGATTTCCCGGCTTTGAAGCTGCCCACGTTCGGGGATGTCGAAATCACCCCTGGGATGATCTGCCAGCAGCATTTCCTTCAATGTTGGCCGGCCTGCTCCCTGCAGGCGGCGCCATTCCGCGATGGGAACCAAAATTGCAGCCTCGGCGCCGCGCTTTGTCACGAGCTGCGGACCTTCGGTTTGGCAAAGGTCGAGCAACTCGCTGAACCGGGCTTTCGCGTCCTGAACCTGCCAACTCCGCATAAAAGCATCCTGTGCTTGATCTAGTCAGAACACTGGTCAGCTCGCACCTGGGTTGCAAGAGACCATTGCCCTTCAGCTTGTGCGGCTCAACTACCTTCAATACGACTGCAACCCGGCACCGGCAGCCCGGCGCACCAACGACAGGACCATCGTATGACCCGCAAGACCGGCCGCCAGTTTTTCGCCAACCCCGGCCCGACCAACATCCCCGACTCAGTCCTTCGCGCCATGGACCGCGCCACCATAGACTTCAACGACCCCGAGTTCACCGCCGTGTTCGACCAGGGCGTCGCCGGCCTCAAGCGCGTGCTGCGGACGCAGGGAGAGGTGTTCCTCTACACCGCCTCCGGCCACGGCGCCTGGGAGGCGACGCTGCAGAACCTGCTGAGCCGCGGCGACACCGTCCTAGTGCTGGAATCCGGCTGGTTCAGCGAGGGCTGGGCAGTGATGGCGAACAAGCTGGGCGTGCAGCACCAGACCGTGTCCGCCGACTGGCGCCGGGGCGTGGACATGACGGCGCTGCAAACCGCGCTGAAGCAAGACACCACCCACAAGATCAAGGCCGTGCTGGCCGTCCACAACGAGACGGCAACAGGCCTCTCCACCCCGTTGCAGGACGTGCGCGCTGCCCTCGATGCCGTCGGCCACCCGGCACTGCTGCTGGTGGACACCATCTCGTCCCTGGGGTCGCTTGAGTTCCGCATGGACGACTGGGGCATAGACGGCGTGGTCGGCGGCAGCCAGAAGGGGCTGATGCTGCCCACCGGCTTCAGCTTCACCGCCGTCTCCGCCAAGGGGATGGAGGCGCACAAGACGGCGGACCTGCCGCGGCATTACTTCGACTGGTCCGTCATGATGACGCGCCCGCAGCGCAGCTTCGTCGGCACCATCCCGACCAGCCTGTTCTACGGCCTGCAGGAAAGCCTGCGCCTGATCGAGCTGGAAGGGCTGGACCAGGTGATCGCCCGGCACCACCGCCTGGCGGAGGCCGCGCGCCGGGCCGTGCGCGCCTGGTCCGGCAACAACGGGCCGCAACTGTTCGGGCTGGACCCGGTGCGGCTGTCGGACAGCGTGACGGCGGTGTTGATGCCGGACGGGCACAACGCCAACATCATGCGGAAGGTCGCGCTGGACCGTTACAACGTGTCGCTCGGCGGCGGCCTGGGCAAGCTGGACGGCCAGGTGTTCCGCATTGGCCACCTGGGCGACCTGAACGAGCCGATGCTGCTGGGCACGCTCGGCGCCATTGAGATGAGCCTTCGCGTGACGGAGGTGCCGCATGGCCGCGGCGGCGTGGAGGCGGCGATGGACTGGCTGGCGGCGTAGTAGGGAGACTACGCGCCGGGCGGACGCCAGAGTGGGGTGCGGCGGTAAAGGTCCATAAGCGGCGTCCGCATGCCGATGCTATCCAGCACGAGGTCGTCGGTCCTGATCTGCTCTGGCTCCTTCGGCCAGGTTCCGTCGGAGTGCCGACGCATGATGTCAGCCCCGACGAATACGGAGCGCAGCACGACGATTTCGCGCACGCTCGCAATCGTTGCATACGCCTGCACGTTGTTCCAAGTTTCCGCCTGGTTGCTAGGCGACAAGATTTCGGCGATCAGCACGGGATCAGTCAGGGTGGATTGCCGGACCTCAAGTTCGGTGCAGGTCACGGCAAGGTCAGGCACACGTAAGTTGTGGCTGGCATTGATGTGGGAAACGACGCCTGGCTCGATAATCGCCACGCAAGGACTATTCTGGGCATCAAGGTGGCTTCCGATCACCTGTGCCAGCCGGTTCAATATCGCTCCATGAATGGTGCTGGGCGGCGCCATCGCTTGCGGCACGCCGTCCACCAACTGCCACATCCCTTCACCGCCGGGGTTCCACGCCAGGAACTCGTCAACGGACATATAGACCGAGATTTCGACGGCTTCGCTCATGACTCCATCCTACTGAGGTGCGAAGGTGGTTGCCACAACCATCACCCCCCGCCCTCCCGCCGCAAGAACCGCCCGAACGCCTCCAGCGTCGCCTCGGACACGTAATGCTCGATCCCCTCCGCATCCTGTTCCGCCGCCTCGCCGGGCACCCCGATGGCGAGCAGCAGGTCCACCACCAGGCGGTGCCGGGCGTGGCTCCGCCGGGCCATCGCGTGCCCGGCCTCGGTCAGGAACACGCCGCGGTAGGGCCGGGCGGTCGCCAGCCCCTCGCGCTTCAACCGGCCGATCGCCTTGATCGCCGTCGCGTGCGACACGCCCAGGCGGCGGGCGATGTCGGTCGGGCGCGCCTCGCCATCGGCCGCCAGCAGGTCGGCGATCAGTTCGGCATAGTCTTCCAGCAGCGCTGTGGACTGGGCGGACCGCGCCTTCTCGAACCGGTGCGCCTGGGTGGGCGCCTCGGGCAGCGGGTCCCGCTCCGGGTCCGACATGCTACCCAACCCCGGTTGCGGCGTCGTAGATCAGCTTGAGATTCAGCGCGATGATGAGCGCCGTCGCCGCCCAGGCCAGCGCCGCCATCGGCCGGCCGATGGCGAGCCGCCCCATCTTGCCCCGGTCCGTCACGAACATCACCAGCGGCACCACCGCAAACGGCAGTTGCAGCGACAGCGCGACCTGGCTGAACACCAGCAGGTCCGACGTGCCGCGCTCGCCATAGATCGCCGTCACCACCACGACCGGCACGATGGCGATGGCGCGCGTCACCAGCCGCCGCACCCATTGCGGCAGGCGCATACGCAGGAACCCCTCCATCACGATCTGCCCGGCCAAGGTCGCAGTGACGGTCGAGTTCAGCCCCGACGCCAGCAGCGCCAGCGCGAACAGGGTGGAGGCGATGCCGGCGCCCAACAGCGGTGCCAGCAGCTTATGCGCGTCGCCGATCTCCGCCACGTCATGATGGCCGCTGGTGTGGAACACCGCCGCGGCCACGACCAGGATCGCGGCGTTGACGAACAGCGCCAGGGTCAGGGCTATCGTGCTGTCCACCGTCGCCCAGCGGACCGCCTGCTTCCGCCCGGCATCGGTGCGCGGGTAGGCGCGGGTCTGCACGATGGAGCTGTGCAGATACAGGTTATGCGGCATGACCGTCGCCCCCAGGATGCCGATAGCCAAATATAGCATGCCGGGATTGGTCAGAACCTCCGTCCGCGGGATGAAGCCGCCCAGCACCGCCGCAACCGGCGGCGACGCCAGCGCGATCTGCACCGCGAAGCACCCGGCGATCACCAGCAGCAGCGCGCCGACGAACGCCTCCAGGAACCGGAAGCCGCGCTGCATCAGCAGCAGCAGCAGGAAGGCGTCCAGCGCCGTCAGCAGCGCCCCCACCACCAGCGGCATCCCGAACAGCAGGTTGAGCGCGATGGCGGTGCCGATCACCTCCGCAAGGTCGCAGGCGATGATCGCCAGCTCGCACGCGATCCACAGCGCGATGCTCACCGGCCTGGGATAGCTGTCGCGGCACGCCTGCGCCAGATCGCGGCCCGTGGCGATGCCGAGGCGGGCAGACAGCCCCTGCAGCAGCACCGCCAATAGGCTGGACACCAGCACGACAGACAGCAGCGTGTAGCCGTACTTGGAGCCGCCGGCGATGTCGGTCGCCCAGTTGCCGGGGTCCATGTAGCCGACCGAGATCATGTAGCCCGGCCCGGCGAACGCCAGCAGCCGCCGCACCCAGGACCCACCCTGCGGGACCGGTATCGTCGCGTTCGATTCGGGAAGGCTGGCCGCATCCAGGCGGGACCGCCATGCCGGCTTATCGGCGGTTGCGACGCTTGTAGAGGTGTCGTCCATGGATCGTTATCTGCTCCAAGCCTGAAATTGCAGCCTTGGCTACAACGTAAGGTGTGGGCCAATGCTCCGCAACCAGGGTGCTTTGACAAACGCAGCCCTGTGTAAGGCGGGGTACATGGGGAGGGTGTGCCGGAATGATTGCGGACCCTTCCTACAGTGCCCACCGTCACCGCTTATTCACGTTTCCGCGCGCGATTCATGTCGCAGAATTCCGGACTCGAGCTATGGGTGGTATGCGTTATCGGCTCACAATATCAACATGTAGTAGGATAAGCCGATGGACATGAATCGCACCGACGACTTCCCGCTGCTCGACGCCGTGCAGATGCCGGGTCGCAATCCCGTGCGCGTGGACCGGTCGCGCGACGTGCTGCTCACCGACTTCGGCCGGGCCACCCTGAACGACCGCTACCTGATGCCTGGCGAGGAGTACTAGGACCTGTTCGCCCGGGTCGCCAGCTACTACGGCGACGACGACGCCCATGCCCAGCGCATCTACGACTACATCAGCCGGATGTGGTTCATGCCGGCGGCGCCGGTGCTGTCCAACGGCGGCACCACGCGGGGGCTGCCGATCTCCTGCCTGACCGGCGACATGCTTATCAATCTGCCAAGCGGCTTCAAGCCGATGTGCGAGGTTGAGCCGGGCGAAGGTCCTGACCCATCGCGGCCGGTGGCGCCGGGTTGTGTCCAAAGCCAGCCGGACGGCGGACGACCTGTTCGAGGTGGTCGTGGACCGGCGCCGCACGAAGCTGCGGATCACCGGCAACCATCCCGTCCTCACCCAACTCGGCTGGGTGCGCATGGACCAGCTTGACCTGCGGCGGCATCGCATCGCCATCAAGCGCAGCCTAGCCCATAGGAGCAGGGCCACATCATGGACCTATCGTTGCACTGCCCATACGAGGCAGAGGTGCGTGACGTCGCACTGGTTGCTCTTTCCACGAACGTGCGGCTCGACAAGCGACCGGAGCATGGCACCCGCAGCTATTATGCGGCGCCTATGCGGCGCCGAAAGCGAGCATTGGGGTTGACGAGGAGCTGGCCTGGGCACTCGGCCTCTGGTTCGCGGAGGGGTCGCTGACGCGGACACCAAGCGGAACCCCAAACGGCATCAGAGTCACGGTCGGATATGACGAGGGCGATCTGGAAGAACGGTGGGCGGACATCGTGCGCCGCCGCTTCGGCGTCCACGCGGCGGCATACGCCAGCCAAGTCGAGCGGAACGGCAAGCCGGATCGCTGGATCAGCGTGAATGCCAACAGCACGGCGCTAGGTGCTTACTTCGGCGGGGAATTCGGTGAGAAGGCGACCGACAAGCTCATTCCTGATTGGGTCATGGGCCTGCCGCTACCCTGCCTGCGCGCGTTTCTGGATGCTTTCATCGAGGGCGATGGATGTGACAATGACGCCGGCACGGCTGGGCGCTTCCGCTACACCACAATCGGCATCAACAACCCGGCGTTGATGGGCGGCTTGTACAACATCGCGCTCATGCTTGGCATAGACGCCTCGATGCGCCTGGACAAAGCGGCGGGATGCCTCGCCGGCCGGCCAGTTTACCAGGAGATAACCCTTCACCCCTAAGGCTTCCACGCCCGCTACGAGCCGTTGCGGCGCGAGGGGGAGGCGGTGCAGTATGTCAAGCTGTCCGGTTTGCGTCGGCTGGAGCAGGCGGAGACGGTCTGCGACATCCAGGTGGAGGAGGACGAGTCCTTCTCCGTCGCCGGTGTCGTCGTCCACAACTGCTTTCTGAACGAGGCGAATGACAGCCTCGACGGCATCGTCGGCCTATGGAGCGAGAACGTCTGGCTCGCCAGCAAGGGCGGTGGCATCGGCTCCTACTAGGGCAACCTGCGCTCCATCGGCGAGAAGGTCGGGCTGAACGGCAACACCTCCGGCGTCATCCCCTTCATCCGGGTGATGGACAGCCTGACGCTGGCGATCAGCCAGGGATCGCCGCGCTGCGGGTCCGCCGCGGTCTACCTGCCGATCTCGCACCCGGAGGTGGAGGAGTTCATCGAGCTGCGCCGGCCCACCGGCGGCGACCCCAACCGCAAGGCGCTCAACCTGCACCACGGCATCCAGGTGTCGGACAGCTTCATGCGCGCGGTCGAGGCGGACGAGCAGTGGGCGCTGACCTCCCCCAAGGACGGCGCCGTCGTCCGCAAGGTCGGCGCGCGGGGGCTATGGATACGCATCCTGACCGCGCGCATCGAGACCGGGGAGCCTTACCTCGTGTTCTCCGACCACGTGAACAACGCCCGTCCGGAGCAGCAGAAGCTGGCGGGCCTGGAGGTGAAGACCAGCAACCTGTGCAACGAGATCACCCTGCCGACCGGCGTGGACCACCACGGCAAGCAGCGCACCGCCGTCTGCTGCCTGGCGTCGCTGAACCTGGAAACCTGGCTGGAGTGGCACGACCACCCGCTGCTGGTCGAGGACGTCATGCGCTTCCTCGACAACGCGCTGCAGGACTTCATTGACCGTGCGCCGGAGGGGATGGAGCGGGCGAAGTACTCGGCGATGCGCGAGCGCTCGGTGGGCCTGGGCGTCATGGAATACCATAGCTTCCTGCAAAGCCAGGGCGTCCCGTTCGAGGGCGTAGTGGCCAAGGTATGGAACCGGCGGATGTTCAAGCACATCCGGACCCAGGCGGACGCTGCCAGCCAGATGCTGGCCGAGGAGCGCGGCGCCTGCCCGGACGCCGCCGAGTACGGCATCGCCGAGCGGTTCAGCAACAAGATGGCCATCGCGCCGACCGCCAGCATCAGCATCATCGCCGGCAACACCAGCCCCGGCATCGAACCCATCGCCGCCAACGTATTCCTGCAAAAGACCCCGTCCGGCAGCAGCGTCCGCAACCGGCACCTGCAGCCGCTCCTGGTTCAGAAGGGCAGGGACACCGACGCCATCTGGTCCAGCATCACCCTCAACAAGGGCAGCGTGCAGCACCTGGACTTCCTGGCCGGGCAAGAAAAGGCGGTCTATCACACCGCGTTCGAGCTGGACCAGCGCTGGGTCGTGGAACATGCGGCGGACCGCACGCCGTATGTCTGCCAAAGCCAGTCGGTGAACTTGTTCCTGCCGGCCAACATACGCAAGCGGGACCTGCACCAGATACACCTCATGGCGTGGAAGCGCGGCGTGGAGAGCCTGTATTACTGCCGCAGCCTGAGTATCCAGCGCGCCGACACCGTCAGCGAGAAGGTGGTCCGCCCGGATGAGATGGCGACCGCGGCGCCGAGCGACGCCGGGCGCATGTCGCTCGCGGGGGCAGCCAAGCCGAACAATTACGAGGAATGCCTGGCCTGCCAGTAGGCGCCGGGTCTCAGCAGGAGAGCACCATGGACGGCATGGTCCCCCCACGTGACCAGCAGCAGCCAACACCGGGCAAGCCCGTGCTGGACCTGCTGACCGAGAACCCGGTTTACAAGCCGTTCCGTTCTCCCTGGGCCTATGAGGCCTGACTGACCCAGCAGCGCGTGCATTGGCTGCCGGAGGAGGTGCCGCTCGCCGACGACGTGAAGGACTGGCACCGGAACCTGACCGGCGCCGAGCAGAACCTCCTGACCCAGATCTTCCGCTTTTTCACGCAGGCGGATGTCGAGGTGAACAACTGCTACATGAAGCACTACAGCCAGGTGTTCAAACCCACCGAAGTGCTGGTGATGCTGTCCGCCTTCAGCAAAATCGAGACGATCCACGTCGCCGCCTACAGCCATCTCCTCGACACTATCGGGATGCCGGAGATCGAATACACGGCATTCCTCAAATACAAGGAGATGAAGGACAAGTACGGCTACATGCAGTCCTTCCGCGTGGACAGCAAGCATGAGATCGCCAAGACCTCGGCGGCGTTCGGCGCCTTCACCGAGGAGCTGCAGCTATTCGCCTCGTTCGCCATCCTGCTGAACTTCCCGCGGCACAACAAAATGAAGGGCATGGGCCAGATCGTGTCCTGGTCGGTGCGGGACGAGACGCTGCACTGCCTGTCCGTCATCCGCCTGTTCCGCACCTTCGTGCAGGAGAACCCGGAGATTTGGACAGCGGACCTCAAGCAGGAGATCACGGACGTTTGCGCCACGATCGTCGTGCACGAGGACGCATTCATTGACCTTGCGTTCGAGCAGGGACCCATCGAGGGCATGAACCCGGCCGATGTGAAGCAACATATCCGCTACATCGCCGACCGCCGCTTGATCCAGTTGGGCCTGGACGAGCTGTATCACGTCAACGAGAATCCGTTGCCCTGGCTGGACGACATGCTGAACGCGGTCGAACACGCCAACTTCTTCGAGAACCGCTCGACCGAATACAGCCGGGCCAGCACCCAGGAGTCTTGGGAGGAGGCGTTCGCCGGCGACGTCTTCGCCATCGAGCAGCCGCAGGGCGCGATCCAGGTTTAGCGCCAGCGTGGGGTTTCGGTCTTGCGGCCCCTGGGCAAAGCTCCGAAGGGCTGCGTTAAGCTGAAATGCTAAGCAGCCTTGGGCGGCCTGATGCATAGGCCACCTGCGGCCGCGCCAGTCCGCGAGAGCCTGCTTAGTCCCCTAGGACGGCAATTCGCCTGGAATTCACTCGCGGTGCAGCCCCCATGCCCTTATGCCCAGCAAAATATTCTCGCTTTACCGCTATGCAACATGTAAAATTTTGCGACGCATGGTCCTCGACAGGCCGTCATAGTTTAGTCTATGTCGGATGCGAGGCGAGTCGAGGCAAACCGTGGAAAGTAGTTTTGGTAAAGCAATGAGCGACGTGGGCGATAAGGACGACGTCTCGGTCCGCGAGGGAAGCAACCATGGCATTCCCCGGCACACCCGCCGCTTGTCGGACAAGGTGCTCGTTGCTTTCCACCATGCCTGCGACACCTCTGACCTTGAGGTCGCAGAGCAGTTGCTCGCGACGCTGGAGATGATGCTGAGCCGCCGTACCCCCAACCCGGACAGCAACCGCCGCCGCAGTATCGAAAGCTTGGTTGCCGCCCATGAACGGCTTTGGCACCTTCGTCATCCCGACACCGAGGACTGACTGCCCAAACGCCCGGCAGCAGCAATGCAGCCCGTTGATGATGTCCTAAAGCCGCAAAGGGCTGCCGTCCCGTAGGACTGCATCGGCGCCGGTCGTAAACCTGCCATCCTCGCGGTGAAGCACCAATCCCGGTGCAAGCCGGTTCGGGGTCCGGCTGCCTCGGCGCCCCCGCACGATTGCCAGTCGCGCATCACGCCCGTGCTTTGGCCATAGCGGGGCCAGGACAAGTCCGCCGCACCCCGCATCCTGCAGCGCGCGCAATGCACGCGCGGCAAAAGCGCCGGGAACTGCCAGCGTCACGGTGCCGCCGGGCCGTACTGCCCTGGCCAGCGCAGCCGCCCAGCCTTCCAGGCCAGCGCCAGCCTCGCGCTTAGCAAGCAGCCGCCGCCCGTCCGCCGACGGAGTGCCGGCTGCGTCATGCCAAGGCGGATTGGCAAAGGCGTGCGTGAACGCGCCTGGCGTCCGCAGCATCAGCACATCCATCTCAAGCACCGGCCAGTCCAGCAGACCGTTATCCCGCAGGTTGCACCGTGCCAGTGCAGCGGTTTCAGCGTCCAACTCGATCCCCGTGCCCAGCAGGCCCGGTACACGCGCCGCCAGGCACAGCAGCCCCGCGCCGGCGCCTAGTCCGGCTTCCAACACCCGGTCGCCGGGGCATGCAGGAATCGCCGCAGCCAGGAATACCGGCTCGATGCCGGTGCGATGGCCGCGTGCGGGTTGGCGATACAACACGCGCCCGCCCAGTAGGGTGCCATCCGTCGTATCCACTACCGCTCGCCAGCCTCCTGCAGGACGCGCACGGCCTGGGCCTCGTCCTCGGGCAGCACCGCCAGGCGCCGGGGAATGGCGCCGATGCTCCCCTCCACAGAACTTACGTGCGAGTCCAGCAGCACGGTCTCGATCCCGGCATCCCGCAGCAAGGCCGCGAGAAAATTGAGGCGGACGGGGTCGTTGGACAGCAGCACGGTGCGCATGATCCCGGTGTCGCACACGCCGCCGCGTCGGCCAATGCGGCGCGCGACCCGTCAGCCCTTGCCTTGACCCATTTTCCCGGCCGCCGATATGGTGCATGCCGGCTTGCAGGAGTCGGGACGACGCCGCCGGAAATGCCGGGTGCGGCGCGAACAGGTCGGGGGTCCAGTTTGGGCGTTGTCACCACTACACCCCGAATACCCGGCGCAGGTCATGATGACGAAGTTGTGTCCGACGCGCTCCAGGCGCTGGTAACGCTCGTCGGGCCTGACTTGCAGGCGTGCAACCGCACCATCGTCGCCCGTATGGACAGCCCCGTAGCATTGATCCCGCAACTGGCGGCCCACATCGTGGCGGCTGGCGGCAAGCGGCTGCGGCCGTTGCTGACACTCGCAGCTGCGCGGTTGTGCGGCTACGCCGGCGCCCGTCACGTCCACTTGGCGGCCTGCGTCGAGTTCATCCACACCGCGACCTTGCTGCATGATGACGTGGTGGACGAGTCCCTGTTGCGGCGCGGCCTGAGCAGCGCCAACGCAGTGTTCGGCAACAAGGCTTCTGTGCTGGTGGGCGACTTCCTGTTCGCCCGCAGCTTCCAGCTCATGGTCGAGGATGGATCGCTGAAGGTGCTAGGCATCCTGTCCCACGCGGCCGCGACCATCGCCGAAGGTGAGGTTCTGCAGCTTGTCACGCAGAACGACCTGTCCACCTCGGAGGAGCGATACCTCGACGTGGTACGTGGCAAGACCGCCGCCCTGTTTGCCGCGGCATGCCAGGTTGGCGCCGTAGTCTCCGACCGGCCTCTAGGGGAGGAACAGGCCCTGCACGATTATGGCATGAATCTCGGCATTGCATTCCAGCTTGTGGACGACGCGTTGGATTACGCGGCCGACCAGGTGACGCTCGGCAAAACCGTAGGGGACGACTTTCGGGAGGGTAAGATCACCCTTCCGGTTCTGGCCGCCTACCAGGCCGCTGACGAGGAGGAGCGGGCATTCTGGGTCCGCACCATTGAAGCCAGCGACCAGCGCGACTCCGACTTGGAACGGGCAATGCGCCTGATGGCCCGTAGCGGCGCAATCAAAACGACGCTGGATGGCGCCGCGCGGTTTGCAGCGGGCGCCAAGGCGGCCCTCGGGGTTTTCCCCGATAGTCCCATTCGCCAGGCGCTGATGGATGTGGCGGACTACACGATAAGCCGAGTGAGCTAATCTATGAACCTGGCAATACGCCCATCTGCGATGACTTGAAATAAAATAGTGGAGTCGGCCGGCTTACGTTCAGACTATAGGTGATCTAGCTGAGCAATTCTGGTTGCGGGTACAAAGGTACCTGTACGTCCTGTCCGGGCGGTAGGATTGCGTAGCAACCTGCTCCAGTTCGGCAGCCATGAGAGCCGTCTGAATTCGGTAGGTTCTGGCCGGTCCCGATCAGGGGGTTCGCTCCGTCAGTCATAGCCAAGTACTCCGCCGCCTGCTGATCTGTTTTGCCGCCTATCTTCAAGAACTCAATCGCAAGGCGCCAGTTAAGGCCGGGACCACGCCGATCGGAAATGCTGTCTGGTGTCCGGATATGCCTGTGGGTCGCGTGAACGCTCCGGGCGCTCCCGGGAGTCCGGTCTGACATCGCGTCCATAAATCTCTGTCGGCATTTGCCCTCCGGAAGCGCAACTTGACAGCGGTTGCTGACGCCTATGCCGCAGCCAGTCCTTCCCGACGCACCTGCGCCGTCAATTCGTCCAACGCGATGCTGACCCGGTCCAGCATCTCGGTGACTTCCGCTTCCGTGATGATCAGCGGTGGGCTGAACGCCAGGCTGTCGCCGGGCAGGCCGCGGGCAATCACGCCATTCGCCTCGCACAATTTGGCCAGGCGGGCGGCCATTTTGCGCTTGGGATCGAAGTTGCGGCGGGCCTCCCTGTCCTCGACCAATTCGACCGCGGCGATCAGGCCGACGCCGCGGACCTCGCCAACCAATTCGTGCCCGGCAAAGCGGCGGCGCAACTCGGATTGCATATACGGTCCGACTGTCCGCACATGGTCCACCAGCTTGATCTCGTCATAGATCTTCAACGCCTCGACCGCGACGGCCGCCGGCACTGGATGGCCGCTGTAGGTATAGCCATGGCCGAAGGTGCCGATCTCGGCGCTTTCCCGCGCCAGGGCCTGAAACACCCGCTCCGTCACCATGACGGCGGAAATTGGCAGATAGGCGGCTGACAACGCCTTGGCGCAGGTCAGGATGTCTGGCTCCAAGCCGACGGTCTGGCTGCCCCAATAGTTGCCGGTGCGGCCAAAGCCGCAGATGACCTCGTCCGCCACCAGCAGCACGTCGTGGCGGCGCAGCACCGCCTGGATCTTCTCGAAGTAGCCGCGCGGCGGCACTATCACGCCGCCTGCACCCATGATCGGCTCGGCGAACATCGCCGCCACGGTATCCGGTCCCTCGGCAACAATGAGCTTGTCCAGCTCCTCGGCACAGCGGGTGGCGAATGCGTCCTCGGATTCGCCGGGCAGGCCCTGGTGGTAGTAATGCGGCGTCATCGTGTGGATGAAGCCCGGCAATGGCAAGTCGAAGCTGCGGTGGTTGTAGGGAAGCCCGGTCAGCGAAGCGGAGGCGACTGTAACACCATGATATCCCTTGATCCGCCCGATCACCTTCTTCTTCTGCGGGCGCCCCAATGCGTTGTTGTAATACCAGATCATCTTGACCGCGGAGTCATTGGCCTCGGATCCGGAGTTGGCCAGGAACACCTTGCTCATCGGCACGGGCGCCCTGGCAATCAGCATCTCGCTCAGGTCAATCAGCGGCGTATGCGACTTGGCGGTAAAAGCGTGATAAAACGGCAGGATACGCATTTGGTCGTATGCGGCGCGGGCCAGCCGCTCGTTGCTGAATCCTAGACTTGCGCACCACAGGCCGGCAACGCTCTCGATGTAATCCCGTCCAGTGTCGTCCCACACGCGGACACCTTCGCCGCGGGTGATGATCATGGGGCCGTTCGTCTGATGCGCCGTCAAATCGGTGTATGGATGCAGCGCATGGGCGACGTCCCGGGCTGCTGGGGAATTTGGGCGCAGAACAGCTGGAGAGGGGATCATGATGAGCCTGCACGACTGGGATCGAGCGAGACTAACGTGTCTAGCCTAGCCAATGGAACCCAAATCGGCTCCAGCCTACTAGGAGGCGCCGTTATCCTCGTCCCGCGGCAGCAACTGCAGCAATTCGTCCGGCAAAGTCTCGCCTTCAGCCCTACCGAACTCTTGCGTCAGTATGCAACGTAGCCAGACGTCGAGGGCCTGCTGGTGTTCGGTCCGCATAGTTGTCTCCGCCGGAGCAATGCTCGGTGCCATGGCATTTCAATGCCATTTCTTCCGGCAGGTTCCCCGACATGGCAGACATGCGTACTTTACCGCCGGTTTGTGGCGCCGAATCTACCCGCGTATGGACGATGCCACCAAGCGGGCCAAGTGCCGCCCCAGACAGGCGTGCATGGCGACGACCGCCTTTTCCCGGTCGGACCGCGCCGTGCGCTCCAGGTCTAAGCCCCCATCGTTAGCCCAGCCGCGCATCAGGTCGAAACGGTGGAATAGGATTACGCCGGGCATGGCGGATACCTGCTGCAACGCCTGGAAATACGGTTCCAGGTTGGAGTTGGTCTGGAGGAACCGGCTATACTGCGGGTCCACCAACACTAGATCAGCGCCCGCGTCCAGCACTGCCTGGGCTCCTTCCGACAGGGTCTGACCGAACTCCCCTGGCGGCAGATTCCGCACAGCCTCAACGGTGCCGGTTTGCCAGATCACCAAATCGTAATGCTTGACGGCTACTTCCTTGCGCAGCAACTCCAGCATCTCGGACGCCAGCATGCCGCGGCCACCGCGCACCGTCACGTTAACATTCAGGCCGGGTATCAGGGTATCAAGCTGCTTTGCCATCTGCAGCGGGAATGCGCGCTCGGACGGCAGCTGGTTCAGCGTTGCGACGGCGGGGGCGACCGGGTTGACGAGTGAACTGAACGATTGGCTGGTGATGGTGCCCGGTGCCAAGCTCGCCTCTGGGCCGAACATCGTTGCCGAGCCAATGGCCAACACGCTCAAGCTTTTGGCCGCTTTCAACCGCTCGCCGACGTGCGCCAAGTCACCGGCCGTACCAACCCCTTCGTCAGCAAGAGGACAGGGATTGGCAGGAATGGCTGCCCACCCTGGCTGCGGCAGCAGCAAGGAGCCAACGGCAAGAGCGAGTCGAACCAACGGTCTCATCATGTCACCTGTGCGTTACCAGCACGGTGGGTCTCGGGCAAGTCCGGCCGCACCAGCCGGCCCTTTGCCTTGTACCACGAAGCTAGCGCTCCGATTCCGAACAACCCCAATGTGCCAAGCAGGTTGACAACGGCCATCACCACCCAGCCGTCCACCTCCTCCATCGCGAGCCGCGCTAGGAAGGACAGGAAGATGCCAACACAGAACACTGGCAGCGAATGCTGGCCGCAGACGATGAAGGGCCGGGCCCAAGCGGAGTGCAGCCATGCCGCATCCCTTGCCACCGTCCGTGATACCAGCCAAGCCAGCGCCATTATGGATAGCAGCCGCATGGGGTGCAGGCCCTCCTTATCCACCGAGATCAAGGCGCGCGCTGCGGTGGCGAGCACTCGCGCCTCGATGTCCGGGTAGGGCCACACCGCCCACAGCAGTATCAGGCCAAAAGCCAGGATGGCGACAGCCAGGCTGTCCAGCACCCAAGGCTGCACGCGCGGCCGTGGTGGCGCGTAGGCCAGGATGGCCCCGATGATGAACAGGAACTGCCAGGCGATGGGGTTGAAGTACCAGCCGCCACCAGTCCAGGACGGGAAATTGACGCCCGTCACCCGCATCGTGACATAGACGCCAGCAGACAGCAGGAACAACACGAGGGGCCGCCGCAGCAACGGAAGCAGCAACGCGAACCAGGTGAGCAATGCCACATACATCGGCAATATGTTGAGGTAGGCCGGCTGAAAGCTCAGCTTCAACGCTTCCAGCATGGCGCGATACGGCGCTTCCGCGAGCACGTCGAGATGGATTTCGTCCAAATACTCCGACCGGTCCAGCGCATTGGCGGAGTAGGACACCTGCGCGCTGAATACCACGAAAAGGAAAATATGAGCGATATACAGCGTCCACGCCCGCTTCATCACGTCTGCGCCAGCGAACAGCCAACCGTGCTTGTCCATGCTGCGGCCATAAGCCAGCCCGGCGGCATAGCCCGCAAGCAGCACGAAAATCTCAGTCGCATCGCACAGCGCGAAATTTCGTAGGCTGAATTGCGCGATCCAGTTGGCCGGAATGTGGTCCACAAAAATCCACCACAGAGCAACTCCGCGGAACAGGTCAACCCGCAGGTCTCGGTTGTGATGGATTTGGACCATGCAGCCTCCAGCGCCGCGGCCTGACCGGCGCGTGTGGCTGAAGTAGGTACTCAAGCGTGGGTTGACACCCTGTGCTGCCGCCACCCCGTGTTGCAAAGTGCTACGCTCCTATCAGGCTGGCCGCGATGCCTTCGACGTCCTGGCTGGCGCTGCAGTTTGGGTGGCGGATCAGCAACGGTGCCTGCCGGCGTATGGCGTCGGCGACGTGGGAGTCCCGGCGCACATACCCTGCCAGCCCCGGCGCACGGCCCAGGAAAGCGGTGCAGGCCCGCCCCAGGGTCGCCGCCGTACGCTCCCCAGCAGCAGGGCTGGTGACCTGGTTCACGACCAGCCGTGCATCGCCGCCAGGCCGGTCGGCGGAGTGCAGCTTGAGCGCGGCATAGGCGTCGGTCAGGCTCGTCGGCTCCTCGGTCGTGACTACCAGGAGCGTATCCGCCCAGGCCGACATGCGCCGGACCGCGCGGTCCAGGCCGGCGCCGAGGTCCAGCAGCACGTTGTCATAGCCGGCGGCGGTGGTTGCCAACGCCGCCAGCAGCCGCTCGACCCCTGGGGCGTCCAGGGCGGACAACGCGCCCGAGCCGCTGCTGCCGGCCAATATGTCGAAGCCGCCTGGCGCGAACCGCTCGACCGCCTGCGCCATCGTCACGGTTCCAGCGGCGACGGCCCCCAGGTCGTGCCGGGGAGTAAGGCCCAGCTGGATATCTATGTTGGCCAGTCCAAGGTCGGCGTCGAACAACAGCACCCGCCGCCCGTGGCGGGCCAGGGCATGGGCCAGCGTGGTGGCAAACCAGGTCTTGCCGACGCCGCCCTTGCCGGATGCGACCGCGACCGTCCGTCCCAGCGGCGGCGGGCGGGCCGGGGTGGCTGCAGGAGGGCGGCTGGCAGCTTGGATCGTCATGCAGAGTTCCGGAGGTGTTGGGGATAGCCCGGCGCGGCCGTCAGCCGCTCCGCAAGGGCGGCAGGGGTCAGGAGGCGCAGACCGTCCGCGGCACCAGGGCCAATCCCGGCCTCCGTCAGCATGTGTCCGGTTGCAGCGGCTGTCAGGATGCCGCCCAGCCGCCGGGCCAGGTCCAGCCGGGTCGGCACCAGCAGCGTCGTGCCTGCCTCCGCAAATGCGCTGGCCAGATCCGCTGATTCGGCTGGGTCCAGACCGGCCGGCAGCACCAGCACCAGGATCGCACCGGCGGCCCCGGCCAGCCCAGCCAGCTCTTCCCGCTCATGCGGATCAAAGGGGTCAAGGCCGGCGGAGTCGATCAGCGCTGGCGCCCCGTGCTCCCGCCGGGCCAGGGCGCGCGACAGGGCCACAGGCTCGTCCGCAACCAGCAGCGGCAGGCCGAGCACGCGGGTGAAGGCCGCCAACTGCTCGGCAGCGCCGGCCCGGCGGCCATCGGCAGTGACCACCAGCGGCGGGGTGCCGGCCAGGGTCAGGCGGGTGGCCAGACGGGCGGTGGTCAAGGTTTTGCCGGCACCGGGTGGACCGGTCAGCAGCAGCGGCGGGGCGCCGGGGCCGAGCGGCAACGCGCCGAAGCGGAGGGTAGCCTCCAGCATATCTTCCAGCGGACCCGCCTCCAGCCGCGCTTGCAACTCGGAGGGCACGCCGTGCCAGGCGAGGCGGGACGGGGTGGGCGAAGCAGCGGGCACGGGCGGGGCTGGCGGCGGGGTGCTGTCGCCCTCCAGCGCTGCCGTGACCTCCACGCCATCCTGCACGCGGCGGGTGGACAGGATCAGCGCATCGGCGCCCAGCTCCCGCCGTACTTGCGCGATCGCCAAATTCACCGTGGGTGCCCGGAATAGCTTGAGGCGCATGGGAAGCAGCATACGGGACGGCAACTGACAAGGGGTTAATGCTGCCGCATCTTTTCCCCCTCCCACCGGGAATGTTCAGACCGGAGACATGGGTGACACATCAGGACCTTGACCCGGTGCGCGAGGGTCGCCTCGTGTCTTGACTGGAAACGTCATGCACTAGCTTCGTTCAGAGTTCATCCGGCTCGCGTTGCTGGAGGGGGCGAACGTGTCGGCCCCGTGCCGCCGGTTTGCGGTCAGCCGCAAGGCCGGCCACAAGCGGCTTGCCCGGCACCACGCGGGCGTGGCCGACCAGCCGCGCCGGCTGATGGACGTGGGGCAGCAAGGGGTGCTTGTGGCGTCTGGGATGCGGTGTTCATCCGGCACCAACTCACCCGATTTGAACTGCGCAGCCCAGAACCAGCTTAAAAACCTGTCGCCCATGCCTCCGGTCTAAGCACTCCCAGAGAGAGAGGAAGGCAGGGCAGTTCTACTTTGCCGCAGCAACTGCCTTCCGGATTACCTCTTCCGCCGCGGCCTTGTCCGCCCACCCCGTCACCTTCACCCACTTGCCCGGCTCAAGGTCCTTATAACGAGTGAAGAAGTGCTCGATCGCCTGGCGCGTGATCGCCGGCAGGTCCTCCACCTTGTGAACGTCGGTGAACTGCGTGTGAATCTTGTCGTGTGGCACGCAGATGATCTTCTCGTCCTGGCCGCTTTCGTCCTCCATCTGCAGCATGCCGATGGGACGGCAGCGGATTACCGCGCCGGGCACCATGGCGGCCGGCGCCAGCACCAGGGCGTCGGCCGGGTCGCCGTCATCGGCCAGGGTGCCGGGAATGAAGCCATACGCCGCGGGGTAGGCCATCGGCGTGAACAGGAAACGGTCCACGAACACGGCGCCACTGTCCTTGTCCACCTCGTACTTGACCTGGGACCCCTGAGGTATCTCGATCACCACGTTGATGTCGTGCGGCACGTCCTTGCCGGTCGGTATCTTGGAAACGTCCATGCTGCTGCGTCCTTGTCCGTTGGTGCCGGGGTTCGTTGGAGCCGGGGTTGTTCAATGGCGCGGGACCTATAGCCACGCACGCAACCCTTGCCAACGCAGCCCACGCTGGGCATCTATGTCCCCAGGGGCGCCTGTAGCTCAGTTGGTTAGAGCGGGCCGCTCATAACGGCTTGGTCGCAGGTTCGAGTCCTGCCGGGCGCACCATCTTGCCCCGCACCCCGGCGCGCCCCTAAACATCCCAGCCACTCCCGGGTAGGCGCGCCTGCCTGGGTCGTCATCTAAACGCAGGCCTCACGGGGCCTGCTTAGGAGCCTGCGTCATGGCCAGCTACCAGTACGTCTATGTCATGAAGGACGTCACCAAGTCGTTCCCCGGCGGGCGTGAGGTGTTCAAGGGCATCACCCTGTCCTTCCTGCCCGGCGTGAAGATCGGCATCCTCGGCGTCAACGGCGCCGGCAAGAGCACCCTGCTCAAGATCATGGCGGGGATCGAGAGGGAGTACGGCGGCGAGGCCTGGGCCGCCGACGGCGTCCGCATCGGCTACCTGGAGCAGGAGCCGAAGCTGGATGACAGCAAGTCCGTCGGCGAGAACGTGCAGATGGCCTTCGCCGGGCTGAATGCCGCGCTGACTCGCTTCAACGCCATCTCGGAACGCTTCGCCGAGCCGATGGACGATGACGAGATGACGACGCTGCTAGCCGAGCAGGCGGAGCTGCAGGAGAAGATAGACGCCGAGGACGGCTGGGACATGGACCGCCGCATCCACATCGCCCTGGACGCCCTGCCCTGCCCCCCCGCGGAGGCCAACGTGGCCCGGCTGTCGGGTGGCGAGCGGCGCCGGGTGGCCCTGTGCCGGCTGCTGCTGGAGAAGCCGGACCTGCTGCTGCTGGACGAGCCGACCAACCATCTGGACGCCGAGTCCGTCGCCTGGCTGGAGCAGACGCTGCGCGAGTTCGCGGGGACGGTGATGATCATCACCCATGACCGCTACTTCTTGGACAACGTGACCAACTGGATCCTGGAGATCGAGCGTGGGCGCGGCTACCCGTTCGAGGGCAACTACTCGTCCTGGCTGGCGCAGAAGCGCAAGCGGCTGCAACAGGAGGAGAAGGAGGAAAGCTCCCGCCAGCGCGCCCTGGCCGCGGAGGAGGAGTGGATACAGTCCAGCCCACGCGCCCGGCAGACCAAGAGCCGCGCCCGCATCGCCAAGTATGAGGAAATGCAGGCGAAGTCGCAGGAGATGGCGACCGGCATCGCGGAGATCGTGATTCCGCCGGGTCCCCGCCTGGGCAGCCTGGTGATCGAGGCCGACAAGGTTCGCAAGGCCTTTGGCAACCGGCTGCTGATTGACGATCTGGACTTCAAGCTGCCGCCGGGTGGGATCGTCGGCGTGATCGGGCCGAACGGCGCGGGAAAGACGACGCTGTTCCGGATGATTACCAAGCAGGAGGAGCCGGACGGCGGCAACCTTCGGGTCGGCGAGACGGTGAAGCTGGGCTACGTGGATCAGAGCCGCGACAGCCTGGACGCCGGCAAGTCGGTTTGGGAGGAGATCAGCGGCGGCACCGACGTGATTTACCTGGGCAAGCGGGCGGTGCCGTCCCGGGCCTACGTGGGGGCGTTCAACTTCAAGGGATCGGATCAGCAGAAGAAGGTCGGCATCCTGTCGGGCGGCGAGCGCAACCGCGTCCACCTGGCGAAGATGCTGAAGTCCGAGAGCAACGTCATCCTGCTTGACGAGCCGACCAACGACCTGGACGTGGACACCCTGCGCGCGTTGGAGGAGGCGCTGGCGGAGTTCGCCGGCTGCGTGGTGGTCATCAGCCACGACCGCTGGTTCCTGGACAGGCTGGCGACGCATATCCTGGCTTTCGAGGGGGACAGCCACGTCGAGTGGTTCGAGGGCAACTTCCAGGCCTATGAAGAGGACAAGCGACGTCGACTCGGCGCCGAGGCGACGGAGCCGCACCGCATCAAGTATCGCCCGCTGGCGCGATAAGGCGCTGGCCTTCTCCCTCTCCCTCCGGGAGAGGGTCGGGGTGAGGGAAGGGGGCAGCGCGGTGTTAATCGGTGCGAGAACCGTTTCGCACCGGGCTGGCGGTGGTGCTGGCGGCTTTCCTCACCCCGGCCCTCTCCCGCAGGTAGAGAGAGCAGGCGGATTTTCTCCATGAGTTCGCT
>DASWOJ010000102.1:0-3048 GCA_036398775.1 Acetobacteraceae bacterium | reverse complement strand
AACGCCAGGATCAGCGCCAGGGTATGCTCCGCCACCGCACGGGTGTTCGAGCCGGGGCTGCGGGTGACCAGGATGCCGCGCCGGCCGGCCTCGGCCACGTCCACGTCGTCCACGCCGACCCCGTGGCGGGCGATGATGCGCAGGTTGGGCGCGGCATCCATGGCGGCTGCGGCCACAGGTCCCTGACGGGACAGGATGGCAACGGCGTCAACCGCGCCCGCACGGGCCGCGACGGCCGCCGCGCCGGGGAACGGGTCCATGTAGTGGATGCAGGCGCCGGCGGCCTCCAGCAGCGCGACCGCTTGCGGCGCCAGACGGGGCGCGGTCATCACGACGTTCATGGGGCGGGGTCCTTGGCTGGGTTGGGCGCGGCGCCGGCAAGTCCCCTCACCCCGGCCCTTTCCGCAGTGGAAAGGGAGGCGCGGTCAGTTCTGGCGTTCGTAATGCTTCAGGTACTTCTCGGTCACGGTGTCGGTCCTCACGATCACGGCCACGTCCGTGGTGTTGAACTCCCGGTCCACCACGGCGCCGTCCCCGACGAAGCCGCCCAGCCGCAGGTAACCCTTGATGAGCGGCGGCAGCATCTGGTTGGCCTTGCGGGGGTCAATCAGGTCCACGTCCAAACGCCGCATGTCCACATAGCGCTCCGGCAGTGCACGAGGACGCAACGCCGGCGGCGCCAGGTGGTGTTCGTAAAGGTAGGTCAGCTCCATTGCCAGGGCCTCGGGGTCGGTGCCGGTCAGGCTGGCGCAACCGAACATCAGGTCAATGCCGTAATGCGCGACGTAGGTGGCAATGCCGCGCCACAGCAACTGCATGACGGCGCGCCCGCGATACTGCGCGTCCACGCAAGACCGGCCCAGCTCCAGCACCCGGCCCGGGAAATGCAGGATCGTGCTGATGTCATACTCGTCCGCCGAGTAGAAGCGTCCGATCCGGTCGGCGGCATCTTGCTGCATCATGCGGTAAGTGCCGACAACGCCCTCTGGTCCCGGCCCGATCTCGTGATCCACGACCAGCAGGTGGTCGGCGACGGCGTCGAATTCGTCCCGATCCCGGCGGTTGGCCGCGGCGGCAGGTTTCGGTATGGCGCCCATCTCGTCGAAGAACACACGGTAGCGCAGCGCCAGTGCCGCATTCACCTCATCTGCGGTCGTGGCGACCCGCACGCCCAGGTTGCCGGCCCGCAGTTCCGGGAGGGCGATCCCTGTGCCCAACACCTGGCTGTCCGTCATGCCGGCCGTCCGCTCAGGACGCCGCCGCGCGGGCCGGGGTGGCCACGCCCGGCAAGGCATCCGGCTCGGACCGGCGCGGACGCCGCTCGGAGGCCGGGCGGCTGGACGGTTCGGACGCTGCGCGGGGCCGGGCTTCCGGCTGGGTGATGCGGCGGCCGAACAGCTCCAAGCGGTGGGACACGAGGTCGAAGCCGAGGCGGGCGGCGATGGTGCGGATCAGCGCCTCATGCTCGGCGTCGCCGAACTCGATGACGCGTCCGGTTTCCACGTCGATCAGGTGATGATGCTGCCCATGCTCCGTAGGCTCATAGCGTGCGCGGCCGCCGCCGAAGTCACGCCGCTCAAGGATGCCATGCTCCTCCAGCAGACGGACGGTGCGATACACCGTGGCAATGCTGATGCGGCTGTCGAGCGCGGCGGCGCGGCGATACAGCTCCTCGACATCCGGATGGTCGGCGGCGTCGGACAGCACCCGGGCGATAACCCGCCGCTGGCCGGTCATTTTCAGTCCCCGTTCGACGCACAAACGTTCGATGCGCGATTGCATGGGTTCCTTTTGGGCATCTGCCAGCGTCACGGACACAGCCCCGGGGTAGCCGATGTGGCCGCCCCATGTCGAATCCTTGGACTAGGCCGGCATCAGCGCCCGCGCGGCTTGGTACCTAGCCCAATCTTCTTGGCGAGCGACGAGCGGTGCCGCGCATAGTTCGGCGCGACCATCGGGTAATCCGGCGGCAACTGCCACTTCTCCCGATACTGCTCCGGCGTCATGTTGTAGGACGTCTTGAGGTGGCGCTTGAGCATCTTGAGCTTCTTGCCATCCTCCAGGCAAATGATGTGGTCCGGGAACACCGACTTCTTGATCGGCACAGCCGGCTGCTGCTTGTCGGGAACCACCTGCTCCTTGCCGACGCCGGCCAAGGTCCGGTAAACCTCCTGTATTAGATTCGGCAACGCATCGGGCGCCACGGAATTGTTGGAGACGTGGGCCGATACGATCTGGGCCGTCAGGCCAAGGACGTCCGACACCTCGGTCGCTTCTGCCATTGGGGCCTCCTTTCACTTTGCGAGTCTTGCGTCATATACATGCAGGGGCTGACGTTTCGCAATGGATGACTTCGCGAATAAGTAGAGGCACAATTATGAGTGAGCGAGTGCTGTCCGATTTGACAGTGTTGACCGGGTTTTCCGGTGCGCAGCCAACAAAGCCGGACCTGGAGGTGGATATCACCCGCGAGGTCTGCCCCATGACCTTCGTCCGGACGCGGCTGGCGCTGGACCGACTGCACCCCGGGCAGACATTGCTGGTGCGTCTGCAAGGCGCCGAGCCGTTGCAAAATGTCCCGCGCACCGCGGCCGGGCTGGGACATCAGGTCTTGTCGCTCACGCCCCAGCCGGACGGATCGCATCTCCTGCTGCTTCGCCGGAACTGAGGTCGCGGCGCAGCACCAGGGCATCGCTGCCGCCGGGGTAGTATCCGGGCCGGCGTCCCACCCGCAAGAAGCCGGCGCCGGCATACAGCGACAAAGCAGGGACGTTGTCCGAAGCGGCCTCGAGGAACATGTGCATCGCGCCACGGGCTTGTGCGCGTTCCAACGCGGCATGCAGCAATCGGCGGCCCAGCCCGCGGCGTTGGGACGCCGGAGATACGGCCAACGTCAGCACCTCCGCCTCGTCTGCAGCAATCCGGAACAGGATGAAGCCTCCGCCTGATTCCTCTGGCCCAGACGGGACATTGCGGACGCAAATCAATCCGCATGTCCCCGGCAGGGACACCTGAGCCGCGATCTCGTCTGGTCCCCAGCGTTCCGGC
>DASWOJ010000101.1:0-24582 GCA_036398775.1 Acetobacteraceae bacterium | reverse complement strand
TGGCCTGGCACGAGCGCCGGGCTGCCGACCCCATCCTGCCGCCGCGGCTATTCGGCCATCCCGTGTTCCTGCGCGGGGTGTGCATCGCCTTCCTGTCCTCGCTCGGGTTGTTCGGGGCGACGTTCCTGCTGCCGCTGTTCTTCCAGTTGTCCGGGGGCGCCGATGCATCGCGGTCCGGGCTTTTGGTCATGCCGTTCCTCGCCTCGACCGTGGTGGGCGCCATGCTGTCCGGGCAGGCGGCCCGGCGGCTCGGGCGGACGCGCGGCATCATCCTGGCTGGGGTCGTGGCAGCCGCCCTAGGGTTCGCGCTGCTTGCCGTCATGGCCGGACATGCGCCGTTGTGGACGGTGCTGCCGTGCACTTTCCTGCTCGGCGTCGGGATCGGCGCCACGATGCCGAGCGTGCTGATGCAGGTGCAGAACTCCGCCGAATACCGCGACGTCGGGGCGGCGACGGGATCGCTGCTGTTCCTGCGCTCCATGGGTGGGGCGTTCGGCAGCACGCTGGTCGGCTCGCTGCTGGCGGCGCGGTTCGCCGCCGGGCTGCGTGCGGCGGGGCTGCCGGGCAACGTGGACCTGGGATCGCTGCGGGCAGGGGCAGGGGTGCTTGGCCCGGCGCTGGACCAGGCGCGCGATGCGCTGACATCGGGATTCCAGTTGTCGTTCGGGGTGTGCGCCGTTGTCATGCTGGCCGCGGCGGTCGTGGCTGCGGGGATGCAGGACGTGCAGTTGCGGTCAGGGGCGGCGGCACCGCGCGATATCGGCCACTAGGACAGGGTACAGGGGGAGCCGGACGTGCAGCGGCTGGACCCTGCTGCAAACCTCTGCCTGAAGATCAAAGATTCGGATCGGCTTGCTTCCATGCTGGACGCGAGCGTGCTCAGCGTCCTGACGCGTCAATCGGCGCGCAGTTGGACCGCCCGGCCTGCACGCAGTCCTGGATCGCCGAAGCGCCGCGCAGCGCACCGGTGATCCATAGGCTGCCGACCAGCAGCAGCCCAAGCAGCACAAGCGCGGCGATCAGTTGCCGCCGAGGTCCGGGATCGTGGCCGTCGCTCAACAGGACCTCCTTAATTCTGCGGCCGGCGCCGCACTAGGTTGACAGCGCCGCTCATGCCACGCCTTAACGGCCCCATGCGCGTCCGTCACCTCCTCTGCGCCGCCGCCCTGCTGCTCGGCAGCCTGCTCGCCCCGCCCGCGAAGGCAATGGAGAGCGGTTACTTTTCGACGTCGGATGGCGTTCGGCTGCACGTCATCATGGCCGGACCGGCCAACGCGCCGGTGATGGTGCTGGTGCTGGGCTGGACGATGCCGGCCTGGATCTTCCAGGCGCAGATACAGGAGTTCTCCCGCCGCTACCGCGTGGTGGCACTGGACCCGCGCGGCCAGGGCGACAGCGAGGTGGCAGCCAGCGGATACGACCACGCCAGGCGGGGGCAGGACATCGCCGACCTGATTGCCCGCATGGGGCCGCGGCCGGTGCTGCTGCTGGGATGGTCTCTGGGCGTGCTCGACAGCCTCGCCTACGTGCACGACTACGGCGACCGCCGGCTGGCGGGCCTCGTGCTGGTGGACAACTCGGTCGGCGAGGACCCGCCGCCGGTTCCGAGACGCACGCCCGCTGTGCGCGGGCCGCGCGTCGAGCGGGAGGTGCAGATGCGGAACTTCGTCCGCGGCATGTTCCGCAGCTCGCCCGGCGAGGAGTATCTGGCGCAGTTGACGGCGGCCGCGCTACGTACGCCGCCGGACGCGTCCGCGCAGTTGCTGAACTATGGCGTGCCCCGCAGCTACTGGCGGGATACCGTGCTGTCGGTGCAGAAGCCGGTGCTGTACGTCGTCCGTCCGCGCTTCGCCGGGCAGGCCGCCAACCTTGAGCTGCACCAGCCTCTGGCGGAGACGGCATTGTTCACGTCCGCCGGCCACGCGCTGTTCGTGGACGAGCCGGTCCGGTTCAACTTGCTGGTGCAGGACTTCATTCGCCGCCGGGTCTGGCCGTGACCGGCGCGGCCCCGGGCACGATGCCGCAGGCGCAAGGGCGCGTGTCCCCCAGGCGCATGTCCCCCGAGCGCACGTCCCAAGATCCCCCATGCCAGCCGCGCATGTCGCTTTGGCCACTGTTCCTGATCTCCGGCGCCGCGGTCGGGTTCGAGATTGCGCTGACCCGCTACTTCGCGGTCGCGAAGTGGTCGGAGTATGGCTACTGGGTCATCTCCATCGTCATGGTCGGCTTTGCACTCAGCGGCGTGACGATTGCCTTGACACGGGACTGGGCGGCGCGGCACGGGCTGCGCCTGCTGCGCGCGGCGCCGCCGGTTCTGGTGCTGGCGGCGGCAGGCGGCTACTGGGGCACGACGGCCAACCCGTTCAATCCGCTGCAATTGCAGAATGCCGTCACGTTCGCGCCGCAGCTCGGCAACATCGCGCTGTATTACGCCGTGCTGCTGCCGTTCTTCTATCTGACGGGCCTGTATATCAGCATCACCTTCGTGCTGAACGAGGACCGGGTGAGCCGGGTGTATGGCTTCGACCTGACCGGCGCCGGCGCGGGGGCGGCGCTGGTGCTGGGCTTGATGGCGCTGCTGCATCCGTTCCAGCTTGTGGCGGCGCTGCTGTTGCTGCTGGCCGCGACCAGCCTGTTCGGCGCACGTCCCTGGCGCACTGCCGCCGCGGCGCTAGTTGCCCTGGTGGCGAGCGAGGCCGTGCTGGTGCTCGACAACCAGGCGGACTACAACGATTTCAAGGCGATCTATGCCCCGGCGCACGTGACGGATGCGCATCAGGTCGCCGAGGTCCGCTCCGCGCGCGGCCTGTATGCCCTGTTGGACGATTTCACCGAGCGCGTGGACACCGACGTGTCGAACGACGCCGAGATGGTGGGGGCCGCGTCGCCGCCGCGCTCGTATGGCCTGTATCGCGATGGCAACCGGATCGCCGCCCTGCCGCTGGCGGAGGGCGCGAAGGCCGGCTATGCCCCGGCGGCGCTTGATGGGCTGCCGTATCGCCTGCTGCCTGGCGCCCGTGTTCTGCTGGCCGGCAGCAGCGGCGGCTTCCGGGTGGCGCAGGCCTTGGCGCTGGAAGCCGGCAGGGTTGACGTGCTGGAGCCTGACCCGGTCATCCTGGGCGCACTGCGCAACGGACTCGGCCCATCGCCTGCCCTGGCGCGGGACCCCCGCGTGCGATTGCTGCCCGACGGCCCGCTTGCCGCCGTGCGCGGCGGCGCATCCTATGACCTGGTGGACTTGTCGGCGGACTTCCTGGATGCCGGGGAGGCCAATGCCGCCGCCTACACGGCCGAGGCGATGGAACGCTACCTGCGCGCCCTGGCGCCGGATGGGCTGGTCTCGATCCCGGTCTCCATACGCGAGTTCCCGGTCTATGCCGTCCGCGTGCTGGCCACCGTGCGGGAGGCGCTGCGCCGCGCCGGCGCCTCCGACCCGGCGGCGCACGTCGTGGTTTACCGCTCCGCCTGGAACCTCCGCATCCTGGTCGCCAACCAGCCCTGGACCGCCGGGCGCATCGCCGCCGTCCGCAGCTTCTGCGACGAGCGGTCGTTCGACGTGTCCTACTACCCCGGCATGGATGTCGCCGCCGCCCGGGCCGGCATCTACAACGACCTTCCCGCGGTCAACTTCGCCAGCGGCGAGGTCACGTCCGGCGCTGGGTCGGAGGACGCGGTGGCGGACGAGGCCGGCGCCGTGCTGCGCGGCGAGGCCAGCGAGTCCCAGGACGCCTTCAACCTGTCGCCGATCACCTTGGACCGGCCATCCTACTACTCGGTCCTGCGCCTGACGGAGCTGCCGGTCATCCTGAAGCGTGTGGAGATGCTGCCGCAGGCGGAAGTCGGGCAACTGGTGAACCTGGCCGTCCTGGCGCAGGCCGCGGTCATCGCGCTGATCGTGCTGGCGGTGCCGCTGTTCTCATCTGGCATCACCGGACGGCAGGCGCGCGGGATGGGGTTGCTGCGCCCGGTCACCTATTTCGCCTCCCTTGGCCTCGGCTTCCTGTTCATCGAAATCTTCCTGATCGAGAAAGCCAGCCTGTATCTCAACGACCGCACGAGCGCGTTTGCCCTGGTCCTGACGGGGATGCTGGTGTTTTCGGGATTGGGGAGCCTGCTGGCGGACCGGGTGCGCAGCACCGGCATCGCCCTGTCCGCCGCCGTGGTGGTGGCCTGGTGCGTCCTCGTGCTGACCGGGCTGGAGCCGGTGCTGCTCGCAACGCTGGGGCTGCCCTGGGCTGTCAGGGCTGGCCTGGTGCTGCTGCTGATCGCGCCGGTGTCCGTGGCGCTTGGGCTGCCGTTCCCGTTGGGCCTGGCACGGGCCGGGTCAGCCGGCGGCGGTTTCCTGCCGTGGGCATGGGGCCTGAACGGTGCATTCTCCGTGGTCGCTACGCCGCTGGCCAACCTCATGGCCGTGCAGCTCGGCTTTAGTTGGGTGCTGATGACGGCGGCTTGCCTGTATGTCCTGACCTATGTCGCCTACCCCTCCCTACGAAAGAACCCGCAGTGGCAACCGATCCCCTCAACCTGAAACGCCGTGACGTCCTGGGCGCCGCCCTGGCCGGCGGCGCTGCGTTCACCCTGGCCCGGCCTGCGATGGCTGCGCCGGCCGCCTCTTGGACCCGCGACGCCTACCTGGAAGCCATGCGCCGGTCCGGCCGCCCGGCCGAGCTGACGGAGGCGCAGTTCCAGGCGATCCAGGCCCGCAAGCCCGGCGCGATGCGGCGGATCGAGGCTTACCTGAAAGAGCGCCTCGGCAGTGCCGACCCGGCGGTGATGCGCGCCTTCGCGGAGGTGCCGCGCGAGTATTACCATTACCAATACAAGGACCGCGCCAACCAGCCCGGCCTGGCCTACGAGGACGACCCGAAACCCTGGGCGCTGGGCTATGGCAGCGCGCTGTCCGACTACCTCGGCCAGGCCTACATGACCCAGGTCTGCAAGCCGCAGCCAGGCGATGTCACGCTGGAGATCGGCACCGGCAGCGGCTTCCAGAGCAGCCTGCTGTCCCGGGTCGTCAAGCGCAGCTACTCGATCGAGATCATCGAGCCGCTTGGCAAGGCCGTCAGCCAGATCTTCGCCCCGCTCGGCTACGACAACGTCGAAACCCGCGTCGGCGACGGCTACTTCGGCTGGCCGGAGGTCAAGGGCGGCTTCGACATCATCATCATGACCTGCGCCGCGCAGTATGCGCCGCCGGAGCTGTTCAAGCAGCTCAAGCCCGGCGGGCGGATGCTGATCCCGATCGGGCAGCCGTTCAAGCGGGGGCAGTATCTGTATGTCTATACCAAGGACGAGGACGGCAAGGTGCGGTCCCGCAAGGACGTGGGCGTTTACTTCATCCCGATGACGGGCGCGATGATGAACCGTCCGAAGCCGGGCGGCGGCGCCACCGACGTGTCGGCTCCTGCCCAGCCTGCCGCCCCGGCCGGAGCAGCGCCCACCACGCCTGAGTAAAGCTGCCTTCTCCCTCTCCCTCCGGGAGAGGGTCGGGGTGAGGGGGTCTTGCGTGCCGATGCAGGGGCTACTTGCGCCAGTAAAACAAGGCTCTACTTGGGCGAAAGCTGTGCTTGCCCGCCCCCTCACCCCGACCCTCTCCCGGAGGGGGAGAGAGAAGGAAACGGCCTATGCGATCCCGCCGCCCGCCGCCAAGGCGCGGATCGCCGGGCCGTAGCGGAACAGGCGCAGCAGCGTCTTGACCGCCGTCCCGCGCCCGGAGTCCAGCCGCGGGTCGCGGTCCAGCAGCAGCGCGGCATCCTTGCTGGCCATGTGCAGCAGTCCCTCGTGCTGCACCGGGTCCGCCAGCTTGAAGCCGGGCAGGCCGGATTGCCGCTTGCCCAGCAGATCGCCGCCGCCGCGTATGCGGAAATCCTCGTCGGCGATCAGGAAGCCGTCCTCGGTGTCCTTCAGCAGGGTCAGGCGGCGGCGCATGGTGTCGGTCAGCCCGTCCTCGTGCAGCAGCAGGCAAAAACTCTGCGCCGCGCCGCGCCCGACGCGCCCGCGCAACTGGTGCAACTGCGCCAGACCGAACCGCTCGGCGTGCTCGATCACCATGATGGTGGCCTCCGGCACGTCCACGCCGACCTCGATCACCGTGGTTGCGACCAGCAGGCGCGTGGCGCCCGCAGCGAAGGCGGCCAGGGCGGCGTCGCGCACCGCCGGGTCCTGCTGGCCGTGCGCCAGGCCGACACGGCCGCCGAACCGCTCCTGCAGGGTGGCGAAGCGGGCCTCCGCCGCGGCCAAGTCCGTCAGCTCGCTTTCGGACACCATCGGGCACACCCAGTAAACCCGCTCCCCCCGGTCCAGCGCCCGCCCGATGCCGTCCACCACGTCGCCCAGGGTCGCCAGCGAATGCACGGAGGTGCGGATCGGCTGCCGCCCCGCTGGCTTTTCCATCAGGCGGCTGACCTCCATCTCGCCCCATTGCGTCAGCAGCAGGGTGCGCGGGATCGGCGTTGCGGTCATCACCAGGACGTCCGTCTGCTCGCCCTTGCCGCCCAGCAGCAGGCGCTGGTCCACGCCGAAGCGGTGCTGCTCGTCTATGACCGCCAGCGCCAGGTCATTGTACTGCACGGCATCCTGGAACAGCGCGTGCGTCCCGACCACCAGCTTGACCCGGCCGTTGGCGATGCCGATCAGCGCGTTGCGCCGGGCCACTCCCTTGACCGATCCGGTCAGCAGCTCGACCGGCACCGGCGACAGCCGCTCCAGGGTGCGGAAGTGCTGCTTGGCCAGCACCTCCGTCGGCGCCATCAGCGCGGCCTGATGCCCGGCCTCCACGGCGCGCAGCATCGCCAGCAGGGCCACCAGCGTCTTGCCCGATCCCACGTCGCCCTGCAGCAGCCGCATCATGCGCCGGGGCGCCGCCATGTCGCGGTCGATCTCCGCCAGCGCCTGCACCTGGGACGGCGTGGGCACGAAGCCGAACCGTTGCAGCGTTTCCGCCCGCAGCCGCCCATCGCCCGTCAGGGCGCGGCCGGGCCGGCTGCGCTCCCGCTGCCGCATCCAGGCGAGGGCGACCTGCTGCGCCAGCAGCTCGTCATACGCCAGGCGGCGCCGGGCCAGGTCCACCGGCAGGGCGTCCGGCGCCTGCACGGCGCGCAGGGCGTCGCGGAAACCCGGCCAGCCCTCCCGCCGCAGCAGCGCCGGGTCGTGCCATTCCGGCAACTCCGGCACGAGGTCGAGCGCATGCCGCAGCGCCGTCCTGATTTGGCCGGGGAACAGCCCGGCGGTCAGCGGCCACACCGGCTCGATGGAGGGCAGCAGGTTGGCATGGGCGGCGGGGATGACGTGGTCCGGCTTCGGCATCGTCAGCCGGTCGCCGAACTGGTCCAGCCGGCCCGAGACCACCAGCTTCGCGCCGGGCACGACCGTCCGGGGCGGCTGCCGTCCGAAGTAAACCAGCTCCAAGAAGCCGGTGCCGTCGCCGCAGGTGATGCGCCAGGGATGGCGCGAACTGTCCGGTGCGTCCTTGCGGACCACCTCGACCGCCAGGGTCGCCACCTGGCCCGGCAGCGCGCCGCGTATCGTCGGGCGGTCGCGGCGATCCAGGTAGGATTCCGGCATGTGGAACAGCAGGTCGAGCATCCGGCCGCCGCCCGCCACCTTGGCGATCAGCTTGCCCACGGCGTCCCCCACGCCCCGCAACGAGGTCACGGGCGCGAGAAGCGGTGACAAGAGGAGGTTCTGCGGTTCGGCCACGGGCTGACAGTAGTGGGGGTCGCCGCTATATGCTCCCCCGTGCCCAGGGACCCAAGAGTGCAAAGCCAAGACCCCCAGACTGAAGCCGCCAACCGCCGCCGCCGCATCCTGTTCCGCGCGACCCACCGCGGCACCTACGAGAACGACATCCTGATCGGCAACTTCGTCCGTGCGCGACTCGACGTGTTCACGGAGGACGACCTGGATGCGTTGGAGGAGGTCATGGAGCTGCCTGACGCCATGCTGGCGGACTGGCTGACCGGCCGGCAGCCAATTCCCTCCGAGGTGGACACCCCGATGCTGCGCGCCATTCGCCAGGCCGCGGAGGACGGCGAGGGCCAGCCGGGGCGCGGCGCATGACCGCGGTCGTCTATGGCGCCCCCGAGGGCTATGACGCGCTGCTGCTCGCCCAGCGCCGGGCGGAGCACAAGGGCGAGGTCCTGCACGTCGCCCGCGACGACAGCCGCATGGCCCGGCTGGCGGAGGCGCTGGCTTTCTTCGCCCCGCACTTGGACGTGCTGCGGTATCCCGCCTGGGACTGCCTGCCCTACGACCGCGTGTCGCCCAACCCCGAGATCGTGTCGGAACGCATCGCCACTCTGGCCCGGCTGCTGGATGCGCCGGGCCGTCCGCGGGTCGTGCTCACGACCGTCAACGCCCTGGTGCAGCGGGTGCCGCCGCGCACGGCGTTCGGCGGCGCAAGCCTCGTGCTGCGCGCGGGCGGCTCCGCGGACCCCGACGCGGTGATCCATTTCCTGGAGGCCAACGGCTACAACCGCAGCGGCACCGTCATGGAGCATGGCGAGTATGCCACCCGCGGCGGCATCATAGACATCTATCCCGCCGGCGAGCCGGACCCCGTGCGGCTCGACATGTTCGGCGACACGGTGGAAACCCTGCGCCGCTTCGACCCCAGCACGCAGCGCAGCACGGTCAAGCTCAAGGAGCTGGTGCTGCGCCCGGTATCGGAGGTGCCGCTGGATACCGAGAGCGTCAGCCGGTTCCGCGAAGGCTGGCGCGAGCTGTTCGGCCCCGGCGCCGCAGCGGACCCGTTGTATCAGACCGTGAGCGAGGGCCGCCGATACGCCGGCATCGAGCATTGGGTGCCGCTGTTCCACGAGCGCATGGACACCCTGCTGGACTACCTGCCCGACGCCTCCATCAGCCTGGACCACCAGGCGGAGGAGGTGCTGGACGCCCGGCTGGAGATGGTCGCCGACCATGCCGAGGCCCGGCGGGTGCCGCCGCGGGACGGCGAGGTGCCATACCGGCCGATGCCGCCGGCCCGGCTGTATCTGGACCGCGGCGGCTGGGACGCGATGCTGGCCGCCGGTCCGAACATGGTGTTCAGCCCCTATGGCCGGCCGGACGGGGCAGGGGGCGTGGATGCCGGGGGACGGCCGGGCTACGTGTTCACCAAGGCGGGCGCCAGCACCGGCGCCAACGCCTTCCAGCAGCTAGGCGAGCAGGCCGCCACCTGGGCCGGGCAGGGCCGCCGCACCGTGGTCGCCGCCTGGACCCGCGGCTCACGCGAACGCCTGGCGCACCTGCTGCGCGAGAACGGCTTCAAGGTGGAGCAGTGCGACACCTGGGTCGAGGCGCAGAAGCAGCCGCCGGGCATCGCCTCCGTCGTCACCCTGGGCCTGGAGCGCGGCTTCGTCGGCGGCAAGACCAGCCTCGTCAGCGAGCAGGACCTGCTGGGCGAGCGCATCAGCCGTCCGCCGCGCCGCCGCAAGCGGGCCGACCAGTTCATCGCCGAGGCGACGGAGATTGCCGAGGGCGACTTGGTGGTCCACCAGGAATACGGCATCGGGCGCTACGACGGCCTGGAAACCCTGCGCGTCGGCCCGGCCCCGCATGACTGCCTGCGGCTGATCTACGACGGCAGCGAGAAGCTGTATCTGCCGGTCGAGAACATCGAGCTGCTGTCCCGCTTCGGCTCGGAAAGCGGCGGCGTCGCGCTGGACAAGCTGGGCGGCGCCGGCTGGCAGACGCGCAAGGCCAAGATGAAGCAGCGCATCCGCGACATGGCCGGCGAGCTGATACGCACCGCCGCCGCCCGACGGATGCGCGAGGCCGTGAGCCTCGCCCCGGCCGAGGGTGCCTGGGACGAGTTCTGCGCCCGCTTCCCGTTCGCCGAGACTGAGGACCAGGCCCGCGCCATCGCCGACGTGCTCGAGGACATGGCCGCCGGCCGCCCGATGGACCGGCTGATCTGCGGCGACGTGGGCTTCGGCAAGACCGAGGTCGCGCTGCGCGCCGCCTTCGTCGCCGCCCTGTCCGGCGCCCAGGTCGCGGTCGTGGTGCCGACGACCCTGCTGGCCCGGCAGCACCACCGCACCTTCAGCAAGCGGTTCGAGGGCCTGCCGGTCCGCGTCGAGCAACTGTCCCGCATGGTGACGCCGAAAGAAGCTGCGGAGACCAAGCGCGGCCTGGCCGATGGCAGCGTCAGCATCGTCATCGGCACCCATGCCCTGCTCGCCAAGGGCATCGAGTTCTCCGACCTGGAGCTGCTGATCGTGGACGAGGAGCAGCACTTCGGCGTGTCGCACAAGGAGAAGCTGAAGCAGCTCAAGGCCGACGTCCACGTCCTGACCCTTTCCGCCACGCCGATCCCGCGCACCCTGCAACTGGCGCTGACCGGTGTTCGGGAGATGAGCCTGATCGCGACTCCGCCGGTGGACCGCCTGGCCGTCCGCACCTTCATCTCGCCGTTCGACAGCGTGGTGATCCGCGAGGCGATCCAGCGCGAGCGGTTCCGCGGCGGCCAGATCTTCTGCGTGGTGCCGCGGCTGGAGGACATGGACAAGATCGCCGCCCGGATGCGCGAGATCGTGCCGGAAGCACGCATGATCCAGGCGCACGGCCGCCTGGCGCCGACCGAGCTTGAGCGGGTGATGACCGAGTTCGGCGATGGCAAGTATGACATCCTGCTCAGCACCAACATCGTGGAGTCCGGGCTGGACATGCCGGCGGTCAACACGCTGATTATCCATCGGGCCGACATGTTCGGCCTGGGGCAGCTCTATCAGCTTCGCGGCCGGGTCGGGCGGGGCAAGCAGCGGGGCTATGCCTACCTGACCTGGCCGCAGAACCATCGCCTGTCCGCGGCGGCGCAGAAGCGGCTGGACGTCATGCAGACGCTGGACAATTTGGGCGCCGGGTTCACCCTGGCCTCGCACGACCTGGACATACGCGGCGCCGGCAACCTGCTGGGCGACGAGCAGAGCGGGCACATCCGCGAGGTCGGCATCGAGCTGTATCAGCAGATGCTGGAGGACGCCGTGGCCGAGATGCGGGCCGAGCGCGGGCGCAAGAAGACCGAGGACCGCGATTGGACCCCGAGCATCCAGTTGGGCCTGCCGGTGCTGATCCCCGATACCTACGTGCAGGACCTGCCGGTGCGCCTGGGCCTGTATCGCCGCATCGGCGCGCTGTCGTCCGACGCGGAAACCGAGGCGATGGCGGCGGAGCTGGTGGACCGCTTCGGCCCGATGCCGCCGGAGGTGGACAACCTGCTGCAGGTCGTCACCCTCAAGCGCATGTGCCGGGACAGCGGCGTGGAGAAGCTGGAGGCAGGGCCGAAGGGCATGGTCGTCGCCTTCCGCGGCAACGCCTTCCGCAACCCCGGCGGCCTGATAAGCTGGCTCGGCAGCCGCAAGGGGACCATCCGGCTGCGCCCCGACCACAAGCTTGCCATCGCCAAGGAGATGACGTTGCAGGAGCGGATGCGCCTGGGCCGGGACGTGCTGGGCAACCTGAGCCGGCTGGCGGCGGAGGTTAAGCAGGCGGCCTGACGCCGCCTGCCGGCCGTCGCGGGGCGGCTACTTGCCGCCCATCTTCATCAGGTCCACGCCATTGACCAGCAGCTTGCTGCTGTCGAACTGCATGTCCCAGACCAGCTTGCCGTTCTCGGTCCGGCCGATGCCCTTGGCGAACACGATGACGGGCACCGCCTGGGCCAGCGCCGGGTTTGCCTGCACCGTGATGAGCAGCTTGTCCATATCGGTTGCCGTGACCTGCGCCGTGCCGGACACCGCGTTCGGGGCGGGCATGTCAACGCCCGCCTTGCCGGCGAAGCTGGCGCCGCCGATGTCCAGCGCAAAGCTTTCCAGCCCCGCCTTCAGGCCGCCGTGGCCGAACAGCGCCGCCACCTGCGCTGGTGGCAGGCCGGCCTCCCGATGCTCCATCTGGCTTTGCAGCAACTGCAGCAGCTCCTGCGTCGGCACGTTCGACACGTATGGCTGCAATGCGACGTGGCGCGGCAGCAGGTCGGCGAACGTGTCCAGCCCCATGCCTGGCAGGGCCAGGCCGTCCAGCCCGACGTCGAGGGCGCCACGGATGAAGCCGCCGTCCGCCTTGGCATCGAGGCCGAGCCGGAACTGCGTCGAGGCGAAGCTGACGCCCGTGCCGCGGACGGTGAAATCGTCCAGCACCTCGGTCATCGTCACCCCCGACGCCAGGCCCTGCATTGCCTGCATCAAGGCACGTATCGCATCGGGGTTCGGTGGCGGCTTCGTGCCCGGCGGCGTGCCGGCTGGCGGCGCGAAGCGGGCGAGAGCCGGAATCACCTGTGCGCCGCGCTCCCGCGAGATGCCCGTCATGCCGAACGCGGCCCTGATCTGGCGCGCCGCGGCCTGGAACGCAGGCGCCCCGGCAGCCGGCCCCGTCGTCGTGGTGTGCAGGGAGTAGCCGGTCCCGGTTGCGTCCAGGCTGGCGTCCACCCGGCCGTCGGCCACGGGGCGGAGCGTCAGAGCGGAGTTGATGCGATCAAGCGTCGTGACCTGCTTCGCGCCGGCAGCGTCTGCCACCAGCTCGAATCCCGTGGAGGCGGTGTTGATGACCGACTGCGTCGCAAAGGCCGGGTCCCAGGTGCCGCCGCCGTCCTGGGTGGCGTAGTTCAAGGTGTAGGTGGTCGGAACGGGCGGGCGGGCTGGCTCGCCGGCCTTGGCCGGTGCGGGCATGTTCACGGTGAAGCGTGCAGGGGTCTGGACCCGCATCGAATCAAGGGTCCAGCGCCCGCCCTCCGCAGGCCTGGCGTTGGCGGTTGCAGAGGGCCAGCCCTTGACCGGCACGGCAGCCCCTGCTGGCGGAACCGTCAGCAGGAAATGATCGCCCGCGGGCGTGACCTGGACCGGCGATGCGGCTACGGGCAGGTTGGGTCCGGCCATGGCGGCGAACCAGCCGCGCAACTGCCTTTCAAGGGCCTGCGCCTGTTCCGGCGTGACATCGGCCGCACGGCTGGCCGTTGGCGCCCAGGCCACCAGGGGAACAAGTATCGCAGCGCGCAAGGTGGGGTGCATGGGTTTCCCTAAGGTTCAGCTATGTTTCACGGCTTGCAGCGGCTGACACCCTGTACGGCCAGAGCGGTCCTGTCCCGCTCATGACCGGGGCGATGCAGCCGATCCGTGTGAAGCCTGCATCGTATTGACGGCTACGGCGCCGCCGCATCCACCGCCGCGACGTCGAACAGGCGCTCGATCACCTCCGGCTCCTGGGCGCCGGAGATGGCGTGCTGCCCGGCCACCACGAAGCACGGCACGCCGTTGATGCCCAGCCGGTGGGCGCGCAGGTTGTCGGCGTGGACCAGGTCCACCTCCTCGTCGCCGCGCAGGAACACGGACAGCCCATGCGGGTCCAGGCCGCAGGACAGGCCGATGGCACGCAGCACCTGCATGTCTCCGATGTCGTGCCCGTCCGAGAAATGCGCGGCGAACAGCGCCTCCACCACCTCGCGCCCGCAGCCGTAGCGGGTGGCCCAGCGGACCAGGCGGTGCGCGTCCACGCTGCTCGGGGTGCGGCGGATGCGGTCGAAGCGGAACTGCAGACCCTCGGCGGCGCCGATCTCGGTGATCGAGGCATACAGGCGCCGTGCCCGGTCCTCGCCGCCGAATTTCCGCACCACGTAATCCGTCCGCGACATGCCCGACCGCGGCATGTCGGGATTGAGCAGGAAGGGCCGCCAGGCCAGCTCGAACAACAGGTCCGGGCGGCGGCGCATGGTGCGGAACAGGCGGCGCACGCCAAGGTAGCACCAAGGGCACACGAGGTCGTGCACGACCTCGATCAGCAGGCGGGCCTTGGCTGGGGCAAGGATGTTCACGGCACGATCCTACGGCGGGCCGGGGGGCGCCGTCATCCCCTGTTGTTGCGTCTTGCCGGATAAGATGCCGCGGGAGGGGATGGCGGACAGGGTGGGATTCGAACCCACGGAACCCTTGCGGGTTCGCTAGTTTTCAAGACTAGAGCCATCAACCACTCGGCCACCTGTCCCCCGGATTCGTCTAAGGTCTTGCTCGTCCCAAGGCAACCGGGGACTGCGGCGCAGATGCGTCCCGAACCGGGTTGGCCGTGGCAGCCGGCTCGATGGACGTTGCCGGCCGGAGACCCGGGCCGGCCTGCCGGCATCCCTGACCAGACCGCCGACATTTTCTGACATATCGAGGCTCCTCTTTCCGGGCCGCCCGCATGATATCTGGACCCCCGGGTTTTCTGCCCCGATCTGTTCCGTGCCTCCGCTGCCCTGCCGTTCCCCGGCGCAGGCAGTGCAGGCAGGCGTGCCCACACCATCGCAGATCTGCTTGCTTGCCGCTTGCTTGCCGCGCAGGCAGGGCGCTGATTGCGCGGACCCCTTCAACCTGCAACGGAGTCGCCATGAGAGTTGCCGCCGCCATGCTGTCGTTCCTGATCCCGATGGCCACCGCGGCCGCGCAGACCTCGCCGCCTGCGCTTGCACAGCCGCCGGAGCCGCCCGGCGCTGCCTTGCTGCAAATGCGCGCGTATGACCGGACGAAGTTCTGCATCTATGCCAGCAGCTTCTATACCGAAGGTGCCGTCGTGGCGCAGGCCACCCGCCAGATGGCGTGCAGCAAGGCGCAGGGCGGTCCAGTATCCAACGACCTGTCCTGGCAGCCGCTGCGTTGAGGCGCCGCCGGCGGTGAGGCCGGCCCCAACGAGGACAGCAGCCTGCCAAGCAGCCTAGTGGACGGCGCTCCGGTCATCAGCCGGGGGGCCGCATGACCTCCGCATGACCTGGGCAGCAGCCAGGGGTTCCACGCGGCCCGGCAAGTCAGTATGGATTGGACGAACCTACGGCAGGGCGGCGCAATGCGGGTCACGACGATAATGACGGCGGCACTCGGCTGCATGCTGGTCAGCTTCGAGGCCGGGCCAGCGGATGCCGCGCCGCCGCAAGACACGCAGGGCACGTGGACGTTCCAAGTCGAGAATGACGCCGTGTCCACCCTAAAGGGCACGTCGGACCAGTATTACACCAGCGGCCTGCGCCTGGGCTACACCAGCGGCACGACCCATGTGCCGGACTTCCTGGCCGGCATCGGCCGCACGGTTTGGGGCGATGGGGTGCAGCGGGTCAGCTTCGACCTCAGCCAGTCGCTGTTCACCCCGCGCGACACCCAGCAGCGTCAGCCGGTGTTGGGCGACCGGCCCTACGCCGGCTGGCTGCACGCCGACCTCGGCCTGATCCACGATACCGACGACGCACGGAGCGTCCTGGGCCTCAGCCTCGGCGTCGTCGGCCCCTCCGCGCTGGGCAAGGTGGTGCAGAACGGCTTCCACAACATCATCGGCGACACCCCCAACCTGGGCTGGCGCAACCAGATCAAGGACGAGCCTGCGGTGGAGCTGACGGTGGAGCGCACCTACCGCATCCCGCTGTATCACTTCGACGTGGCCGGGCTGAATGGCCTGGAGACCGACCTGCTGCCTGCGGCCACGGTTGGCGTCGGCACGGTGCGGGACTATGTGCAGGGCGGCATCAGCTTCCGGCTGGGGCAGGGGCTGGCGAGCGACTTCGGCGCCCCGCGCATCCGCCCGGGCCTGACCGGGACCGACGCCTACACGCCCAACCGGCCCTTCGCGTGGTATGTGTTCGCCGGAGCGGACGGGCAGGCCATCGCGCGCGACGTGTTCCTGGACGGCAGCACGTTCCGCGACAGCCAAGGGCCGCACGTCACGAAGCGGCCCCTCGTGGCCGAGTTCCAGGGCGGGCTGGCCGTCATGGCGTATGGCGTGCGGCTGACCTATACGCAAACCTGGCAAACCGAGGAGTTCCGGCGGCAGAAGTCCGGCCTGTTCAACTTCGGCTCCCTGGCGCTGTCCGCCAAGTTCTGAGAGGCTTGGCGGACGCGGCTCCAACCCCGGCGCGGAATGGCGGCGTCCGGTGACGGCTGCGATCAAAGGCGAATTGACGCCGCCTTCGGACCGGGCCGCCTCTCGGACCGGGCTATTGGCAGCATGGCTGCCTGCCGCGATTGCAGTTGCCGCCATGGCGGTCCTGCTGCTGGCAGACCGGCTGCCGCGCTTCTTCCATGACGACCTTACGGCCTACCTGGCCACGGGACCGTTGGATTGGGATGCGCCGGGCCGGTCCTGGGCCTATGGCCATGCCGCGCGGCTTCTCACGGCAGCGACCCGCAGCCCGGCGGCGGTTCCAGCGGCCCAGGCTTGCGTGCTGCTGGCGGCGATCTTGTTGGCCTGCCGTCTCCTGGCCCGCGTGCCGGGCGGGCGTTATGGGCTGCCGCTGTTTGCCCTGGCGGCGGCGCTCGACCCATTGGGCCAGGTTTATGCCCGGTCCTGGCTGACCGACACGGTTGCCGCCGCCGCCTACTTCGCCTTTCTCACGCTGCTGGGGGCAGGCCTTGCCGCGTCGCCTGCCCGGTTCTGGCGTACGGCGCCCTGGCTCGTGGTGCTTGCAGCCGTGGCGACCGCCGGACGGGCCGACTACGCGGTGCTCGGATGTGCCGCGCTGCTGCTCGCCGCTGCGGCGGCGCTGCTGACCCCGGCCCGGCGCCGCACGCCGCGGCTGCGGCGCAGGCTGCTGGCCGCGGCTGCGTTGCCTGCCATGATGCTGGCCGCCCAGACCAGGTTGCCCGCCGCCGTGTCCGGGGTCTCGTCGTCCGGCGCGTCGTCCATCCAGCAGTTCAACCTGCCGGACGCGGTCGGCGCGTTCCTTCCGGCGCTGCGGCGCGATGACTTCATGCGGGCCGGCATCTTCCTGACCCGGATGGAATTCGAGCGGCTCGACCTCGGCAACCCCGCACGGCAAGCCGCCCGGCTGCAGGAGGATGGGCCGGACAGCCTGCGCCGGCTCATGGCGCGGCGCCTGGAGATGGCCAGCACGGATGGTCCGGATGCGGAGCGCCAGATCCGGACCGCCTACTCTGCAATGCTTTTGTCGGGGCTGCGGGACCACCCGCAAACCTTTGCTGCGACCTACCTGCGCGGCTTCGGGCGCATGTTCGACCCGGCGCGGTGGCGCGGCGGGGTCGTGCGTGACCTGGACCTCGGACACGCCCTGTCGCCCTGGGTGACCGGCCGCCTTGCGGCGCTGACGGGCCGGGCACCCCCGCCTGGGGTTGCGGCTCAGGACTCGCGTCTGTCCCGCGCCTTGCCCGCAATGGCCGGCCTCTATCCGGCGCTGCTGTTTGCGGGTGGGGTGGCGGCGCTTGTCGTGCTGCTGTCGGGACAGCCCGGCACGCGGCTTCTGCCGGCGGCGGCCTTGGTCACGCTGCTGCTTGCCGCCCCGTTCGCCGGGACCGACCTGCATCCGCGATACTTTCTGGCCGGCGTCATCGTCGCCCTGCAGCTGCTGACGCTCGCGCTGCTGGATCGGTCAGCGTATGCGGCGGCTGCCCGCCTGGCGCGCCGCCTCGCAGCGGCGGCGCGGACCGCTGCCGCGTCGCCAGGACTGCCAGCGGCGGTGGCGGTGCTTTGCATCGCCGCCTACGCGGGACAGCTTGGCCTCGCGCGGTGGCAGACCGACGAATATACGCTGTTCACCAACCAGCGCACCGGCGGCTGGAGCACCTTCGCCGCCCGGCTGGGCTATTCGCCACGGCCGTTTTCCGAGGGCCTGCTGTGGCTGTACGGCGTTGCGGTGAACGGGTCGGGCCGCCCGCTGGTCGCGCCGTTCCTGCTTCTGCTGTGGGCCGGGGTCATGGCAGCGGCCGGACTGGCGGCCTGGACGACGCTGCCGCGCTCCCCGGTGCGGCTTCCGGCCGCGTGCGCGTTGGCTGTGGTGCCCTTCGCCTTCGTGCTCGCAACCAACGAGGTGACGGAGGTTTTCTACTGGCCCATGGCCGCTGCCGCCTACCTGCCGGTCGCAGGGGCGGCCACGGTGCTGCTGATCCTGCTGTCCCGCCCGGTGGATGCCTTGGCACGAGGCGGATGCTGCGCAGCACTGCTCGTCGCAGCCGGCAGCAGCGAGGTCGGCGCAGCCTTGGCCGTGGGCTTCGCCCTGGCAGCACTTGCCGAGGCAGCCACCAGGCCGGCCGGCCAACGCGGCGCCGGGTCGCTGCGTGACGGGGCATGGTGGCTGGCGCCGGGCCTGTTGGGCATTGGCGTCCTGCTCGCCATCGTGCGGTCCCGCGCCAACGTCGTCGAGCTGGGCGCCGATACGCAGCCCTACACCGGACGGCTGCTGCCATCCCTGGGCGTCACGGCGTGGCAGTTCGCGCTGGACCTCATTGGGGCGGACGGCAGCAGGACCCCGGCTGCCGTCCTCGGCGCACTTGCCGCCAAGCTGGCCCTGGCTGGCGGACTGGCCGGGCTTTGGCGCGGCGCGTGCGGCGCCCGTGCCGCGTTCGGACGGCAGCGGGCCGTGCTGGCGGCATCGTTTGCGGCGGCGGCGGGGTTTTCGATACTTGCCGCCTACTACCACTACGGCGCGCTGTGCTGCGAACGCCAGGCCACCATCCGTTATTGGCTCCTGGATCTGCTGCTGGTGGTGGGCGCGGGTTGGATGCTTGCGCGATGGCCGGCGCCGGGGCGCTGGCTGGACCGCTTTCCCTGGCTGGCGCCGGCCGTGCTCAGCCTATCGCTGCTGCCGGTGCTGGGCCGGATCGAGGGGCTGCGCCAGGGTTATGACGTGCTGACCCTGTCGCAGAAGGGCGGCGCACGCACCTGGCGGTCCGGCGCCCAGGCTGGAACCGGGCAGATGGAGTTCTACCTGCCCCCCGAACGCCAGGACATGCTGGTCCGCGGCACGTTCCAGCCGGTCGGGACCTACCCGGCAGGCCCCAGCGCCGGACCGGAAACGCCGGAGATGATCCGCGAACTCGGACGGTTCTTCGGCAAGCAGGTCGTGCACGTCTGCCAACCCTGGCAGGAAGCGAAGTCCCGGCTGCTGAACGGCCAGTTCATCCCGGCGTGCCCGCCGCACGACGGCCCGCCGGATGTCACCTACCCGTCGCCCTGATGACCGGCATCGCCGCTGCTCGGCTCGAAGCGTTCAGTCAGATACAGCGGCCGCCGCTTCACCTCGTTGAACACCCGCGCCAGGTATTCGCCGATGATGCCAAGCGTTAGAAGCTGCGTGCCGCCCAGAAGCAGGATCACCGCCAGCAGGCTCGGGTAGCCCGGCACCTCGTTGCCGAACAGCAGCGTGCGGACGACGATGACCGTCAGGTAAACCGTGGCGCCGGCGCCGATCAGCAGGCCGAAATAGGTTGCCATGCGCAGGGGTGCGGTGGTGAAGCCGGTGATCCCCTCCAGCGCCAGGTTCCACAGTTTCCAGTAGCTCCAGGCGCTGCTGCCGGCATGGCGCGGCGACCGGTCATAGGGCACTGCGATGCTGGGGTAGCCGACCCAGGCGAACAGGCCCTTCATGAAGCGGTGCCGTTCCCGCAGCCCGCCCACTGCCTCGACCACCCGGCGGCTCATGAGCCGGAAGTCCCCGGTGTCGCGCGGAACCTGCACCGGGCCGGTCTGCGACATCACCCGGTAGAACGCCGAGGCCGTGGCCCGCTTCAGCCAGGTTTCTCCCGCCCGTTCCCGCCGCTGGGCGTAAACCGTGTCGAAGCCGCGGCGCCAGGCAGCCACCAGCTCAGGGATCAGCTCGGGCGGGTCCTGCAGGTCGGCGTCCAGCAGGATCACGGCGTCGCCCCGGGCATGGTCCAGGCCGGCGGTCGTCGCAGCCTCCTTGCCGAAGTTGCGGGACAGGTTGACGATGGCGATGCGCGGGTCCGCGGCACGGAGGCGCTGCATCGCGTCCAGGGTCGCATCGGTGCTGCCGTCATTGACCAGGACGGCCTCCCAGGGATGCCCGATGCCATCCATCACCGGCACCAGCCGCGCCATCAGCGCAGGCAGGCTGCCGGCCTCGTTAAAGGCCGGAACGACGACCGACACCGTGGGAATGGAGGCCAGGTAAGCCTTCTGCTCCAGCATGGGAGCCTGTTTTAGGCCGGGGATCACCGCAGAACCAGATGCGGGTATGGTGCTGGACGGCGTCAGCCCGCGGTCTCGTGCACCAGCGCCGGGCCGACCGGATCGGACAGGCCGGCCTCGCCGTCGGTCAGGGTGCGCCAGGTCCCGCCGACCAGGATTTCGCTGGGCCGGAACCGCGCCTTGTAGGCCATCTTGCGGCTTTCCGGCACCCAGTAGCCCAGATAGACATAGGGCAGCCGCAGCGCCTTCGCCCGCTCCAGCATCCACAGGATGGCATAGGTGCCAAGGGATTGCCGCTCCAGCTCCGGCGCGAAGAAGCTGTAAACGGCGGACAGCCCGTCGCCCAGCCGGTCCGTGAGGCACGCGCTGATGAGGCGGCCGGAGGGATCGCGGAACTCGGTGATGCCGGTCTCGATCGGCGTGTCCTCGATCATGGCGCGGTAGTCGTAGAAGCTCATGGTCGCCATGTCGCCGTCGCCGTGCCGGGCCTGCTGGTAGCGCTGGAACAGCTGGAACTGCTCGGCCGTGGCGCGGGCGGGGACGTCATGGCCCTCGACCCCGGCATTCGCGCGGCCGATGCGGCGCAGGCCGCGGTCGGGCAGGAAGGTGGCGACGGGGATGCGGATCGGCACGCAAGCCTGGCAGGATGGGCAGACCGGGGCGTAGGCGATGTTGTGGCTGCGCCGGAACCCGGCACGGGACAGGCGGTCGTGCAGGCTTTCGGCCTCGGGGCCGGTGATCTCGGTAACGACCTTGCGCTCGGTCCGCCCGGCGACGTAGGGGCAGGGAAGCGGGGCCGTCGTATAGAAGAACTGCGGTCGGCGCGGCGGCTTGTATGACATGCGTGCGGAAGTCCCCATCCCTATGTTCGGGGAAGCAGGGTCCGCGGTCAACGGAATGCTGCCGGTAGGAGGTGTAAGGTTTCGTCAGAGGGACCAGGCTGCGGCCCAAGGCGCAGCCCGATGCCGTCCCGCCAGCGCTGCATCAGCGACGCCGCGGTGCGGCGCAGCGGATGGCCGGACTCACCCGGCGTCATCGTGAACAGGCTGCGGTCCAGGTCGGCCAGGTCATAGACGCCCCGGTATCCCGCACCGTGAACCGACAGCCAGTTGTTGGACCGGGTGCCGCCCCGGTAAACCGTCGTGTCGTCGCCGGGCTGCTCGATGGACCAGGTCGCGAGGCGCGACAGCAGGGGGATTTGGCCCAGCAACGGATGCGGGAACACGGCGCGGTGCTCGACGCCCCAACGCCAACCCTCCGGCGCGGGGCCGCGGCGTGCCGTCAGGCCGGCCACCGCATCGGCCAGCGCCTGCGTGAGCTGCGGCCCGCAGTCGCCGCGGCACCACCAGGCGCCAGCAGGGGACAGGGCATACGCCACGACGTCGTAGCCTGCGCCGGCGATCCCTGCCGATACCCCGGCGCGGCTCAGCAGCGAAGCCTCGAACGCGCGCATCCACTCGTTGAACAGCAGCGGCTGCGGCAGGTCCATGCGCATTGCTCCGTCCCAGCCCGGCAGCAGCGCCAACGCCCGCGCAGATGCCTCGTCGGTCGGAACGGTGGCGAGCAGCCGGGGCAGGACCGCCTGGGCGAACGCGCTAACCGGGTCCACCTGCATGGCGGCGAAGTCCGCGGCGTCGTGCCGGGGGGTTGCGTCGAGCAACGCCCGGATGCGCCGGGCACGCCAGTCGCCGAACCAGTCGCGGCCCATGAACACCGGGAAATCTAACGGGGCAACGCGCTCGTTGGCGTTCACCAGGTGTCCGCTGGGCGGCGCGGCCTGATGCGGCAGGGCATCGCCGCCGGCGAAGCCGGTCCAGTCATGCGCGCCATCTGCGCCGGATACCGGCACGCTGCCGTCGCCCGCAGCACGCACCGGCACCCGGCCGGTGGTGAACTGGGCGATCCCGGCGCGGTCCGCAACCAGCATGTTCTGCACCGGCGCCACGATCTCCGCCGCCGCCCGGCCAGCCGCCGCCGCATCCGTGGCGCGGTTCAACGCGAGCAGTCCGGGCGCGGCGTCGCCGGGCTGCAGGTTGGCCATCGCGACTGCCAGCACCGGGCCGCCGGGATTGTCCAGGTCGCTCATCACGGGGCCATGCCGGGTTTCACGCACCCGCAGCACCTCGTCGGGACGGCCGCGTACGCGGATGCGCTCGTCCCGGGTCATGAAGGGGCGTGGGCCGTCCGGCGTCGCATAGGATCCGTCCGGCAGCAGGGTCTCGACGAATACGTCCTGCGTGTCGGCGCCCGTCGTGGTGAAGGTCCAGGCAATGTGTCCGTTATGGCCCATGACCAGGAACGGCACCCCAGGCGCCGTCGCGCCGGCCAGCGTTCCGCCCGGCGTGTCCAGCCGCGCCAAGTACCAGATGCCCGGCATCGAGAAGCCGAGATGCGGGTCGCCGGCCAGCAGCGGCGCACCCGTGGCCGAGTGGCCGCCGTCCACCGCCCACTCGTTGCTGGCCTCGTCGGGCAGGGTGAAAGGTGCAGGGAACACCGGCGCCAGCTCGGCCAAGCGGGAGGCGAAGCCGATGCCTATGCTGGCCTGCGGTGCCGGCGTAGCATCCTGGGGCGGCCAGTAATCCTGCACCTGCAGGCCGGGTTGGCGCCGCAGCAGCGCCGCACGGGCGATTTCCTGGCGCCAGTTGCTGGACAGGTAAAGCCCCATCGTCTTGCCCCAGAGCAGGCTGTCCACGGGGGTCCAAGGCCCAGGCGGGCCGAATGGGATGAACTCCGGCGCGGCCAGGCGCCCGCGTGCCGCAATCCAGGCATTCACCCCGGCGGCATAGGCGTCCAGCAGCCCGCGCGTGCCGGCGTCCAGCCCGGCCAGGTCGGCCTCTGCCCGGCGCCGCAGGCCCAGCGTCCGCATCAGGCGGTCCTGCGGCAATGCCAAGGGTCCGGCCAGCTCCGACAGCCGGCCTGACGCGTTGCGCCGCATCAGGTCCATCTGGAACATGCGGTCCCGCGCATGCATGTAGCCGAGCGCGGCGGCGGCGTCCCGCTCCGAGGCCGCAGCGATGCGAGGGATGCCGTCGGCGTCCAGCGACACGGTTGCGGCTGCTTCGAGCCCGGGGATGCCTGTCCCGCCTGGAGGCGGAAATGACATCCACACCGCGGCGGCAACGCCAGTCAAGGCCAGCAGCATCAAGGTCCAAAGCGCCGCGACCAAGCGGCGCATCCAGAGCAGGACGCCGTGCCAGATGCCGCGCTGGCTGCGCCGGCGCATCGCGCTAGTGCAGCCGGGGCGACTTCAGGATGCTGGCGCGGTCGGTGCTGGTCACGGTGACGGCCGAGGTGCGGTTGCCGCGCCCCAGGCTGACCTTCACGTCCGATCCGGCCGGGCCGGACGCCCATACCGCGCGCCACAGGCCCGCGAGGTCCGGCACCTCTTCGCCGTTCACGGCCAGGATGCGGTCCCCGGTGCGCAGGCCAGCCTTGTCCGCCGGGCCATCGTCGGCGAGGCCTCCGATAACGAGAGAACTCTCGTCTTCCATGGCAAACAGGCCGAGCCAGGGACGCGGCGGGCGGTTGACGCGGCCGTAGGCCAGCAGGTCATCCAGGATCGGCATCAACAACTGCACGGGGACGGCCATGTTCATGTCCTGCCGCTTGCCGCCCTCGCCACCCTGCTGCAGCACCAATGAGCCGATGCCCAATAGCTTGCCGTCGCGCCCGATCAGTGCCGCCCCGCCCCAGAACGGGTGGGATGGCGTGGTGAAGATCGCGTCGTCCAGCAGGTATTCCCAGTATCCCGCGAACTCCTGCCGGCCTGCCACCTTGGCCGCGATGCTTTGCCGCCGCCCGCCGGCTGCGGCGAAGATAACCGGCTCGCCGACCCGCGCCTTTGCGCTGTCGCCCAACTCGATCACCGGGATGTCGAGACGGCCCAGCGCCTGCACCAGGCCGAACCCGGTTTCCTGGTCGTAGGCCAGCGCGTGGCCCGGTATGGTCTTCCCGTCATGCGCCTTGAGCCAAACCTGCTCGGCCTCGGTGATCAGGTAGCCGATGGTCAGGAACAGTCCGGGCCGGATGTGGACGGCGCTGCCGGCGCGCTCGGTTCCCAGCGTGCCGGCGGTGAACGCGTCCTCCGGAACATCGGCGCGCAGGGCGACGATGCTGCGGAGCGCCTGCTCCAAGTCGAAGGCGCAATCGGCCGCCTTCGGCTGCAGGCTTGCGGGGATGCCTTGGTCGGATTTCGCCATGAGATCAGCCGTAATTCACCATGATGGTCTTCTTGTGCATGAAATGCTCGAGCATGGATTCCAAGCTGGCCTCTTTTCCAAGCCCGCTGCTTTTCACGCCGCCGTAAGACAGGTTGGCCTGCACGACCAGGTTCTGGTTGATCTGCACCAACCCAGCCTCCAGGCGATGTGCCAGGTCCAAGCCGATCTTGAGGTTGTTCGTCCACAGCGATGCCGCAAGGCCGTACTCCGTCCCATTCGCCTGGGCCAGCACGGTTTCCACGTCGTCGAACGGGAACACGCATGTCACGGGGCCGAAGATCTCCTCCTGCACCAGCCGGCTTTCGTTCGGCAGGTTGGTGAAGATGTGCGGACGGATGAACAGCCCGTCCTTGAGCGCGGGGTCGGACGGCATGGCGCTGGCCGGGCGGCCGGTGGCGCCGGGGGTGGCCATGCCCTCCTTGATGAAGCCCTCGACCTTCTCGAACTGGTCGGTGCTGATGATGGTGCCGATGTC
>DASWOJ010000100.1:0-4540 GCA_036398775.1 Acetobacteraceae bacterium | reverse complement strand
TTCCTGCCGCACCGCAACGAGCCGCGCGGCGCCGGCGGCATCTTCTACGACCACCTGTTCAGCGGCGATGCGGCGGCGGACTTCGCCTTCACCCAGGATGTGGGCCGGGCCTTCCGCGACGGCTATGGCGCGATCGTACGGCGGCGCATGGGCGCACCCTGGACGGCGGGGGACCGCGACCACCAATTGCTGCGCCGGGGCCGCTACGTCGAGTTCAACCTGCTGCATGACCGCGGCACGCTGTTCGGCCTCAAGACCGGCGGCAACGTGGAGGCGATCCTCATGAGCCTGCCGCCCGAGGTCCGATGGGCGTGATGCTTGCCTAACGATCGTGACTGAGTACACTTGCGGATCAACATAGGGACCGTGACATGCCAGGACCGCACCGTTTCGCCGCACTCGGCCTAGCTTTCGCGCTGCTGATTGGCCTGGTGCCGCCGGGATGGGCGCAAGCGCCGCAGCCCAGCAGGCCGGCGACCGTCCCCACCAGGCCCCCGGCGCCGGTCGCGCCCCCGGCGCCTGTCGCCCCTGCAGCCCGGCCGGCGCCACCGGCAGCGGCGGTGACTGCACCTGCCGCAGCGGCGGGCAGCCGCATTGACATCAATGCCGCGCCGGAAGCCCAGTTGGATAGCCTGCCCGGCATCGGCCCAGTCCGCGCCAAGGCCATCCTCGCCGGCCGCCCCTATGAGGACATCCAGGACCTGGTGAAGAAGAAGGTGCTGACCGCCGGGGTGCTGGCCGGCATCAAGGACCGGATCGCCCTGGCCAACATCAACACCTCCAGCGCCGCAGACATGCAGCGGACGTTGCCCGGCGTCGGCGACGCGCGTTCCAAGGCCATCGTCGCCGGCCGGCCCTATGCCACGCCTGCCGACCTGGTTGCCAAGAAGGTGCTGACCCCAGGAGTGTATGACGGCATCAAGGATCTCATCGCCTACTGATGCTGCCAGACCGGCGCGACGGGCACTTGCCTCAGACTTGGGCATAGACCGATTGAGCCGGGTCCGCAGGCCCGTGCAGCCGGACGCTACTCCGGCGCGGGCGCGCCGCGCAGCCGCTTGACCGCACCGCGCTGCACCTTGGCTTCGACGCGCTTGCGGCGGGCGGCCTTGCTGGGCTTGGTGGCGCGGCGGAACACCGGCACGACCGCGGCCTCCTGCAGCAGGGCCACGATCCGGTCCTGCGCGTCCTGACGGTTGCGGTCCTGCGACCGGTGCTGCTGCGCGGTGATGACCAGCACGCCATCTGATGTGACCCGGCGGCCGCCCAGCACCTCGGCCCGTGCGCGCAGACCTTCCGGCAAGCTGCCGGGGCGGCGCAGGTCCAGGCGCACCTGGACGGCGGTGGACACCTTGTTGACATTCTGCCCGCCCGGGCCGGAAGCACGGACGAAGCTCTCCTCGATCTCACGCGGGTCGAAGGCGATGCCGGGCGCGATGGTTATGAAGATCATGCGGCTCGGCCGGGTTGGTTGGGGCGGAAGGATTCGAACCTTCGAATGGCGGATTCAAAGTCCGCTGCCTTACCGCTTGGCGACGCCCCATCGCATCCAGCGCGCCCTGTCATTAGGCGCTGCGGGGCCGGTCCGTAAAGCCCCCGCCCCAGGCCCACCAGGGAGGCGGCGCCCGGTCCGCGACAGCCGAAGCTGCGCTTCCACTCGGGAACAAGCCAAAGCAGGTTGCCCCCGACCCGCTCATGCGCGCCAGCAGGCAGCCTGGCTGCGCCCGCAGCCAGGCCAGCACGTCGCCGACCGCAGGGCAAAGCCGCAAGGCCGGCGTCTCCAGGTCGTTGCCCAAGGCCGACAGGTCACATGCCATGGCGGCTGCGTCAGGCCACGATTGCGGCAGCAAGGCATGTCCCGAGAACGGCCCGGCGCGGGCGCGGAACACTTCCGGCGTGGAAACCGCGATGCCGGGATTGACCAATACGGCGCCAAATGGCGGCAGCGCCGGCGCCGGGCTGAGCAGGTCCCCCGTGCCGCCCATGCGCGCGGCCTGCCCGGCGATGCAAACCGGCACGTCTGCACCCAAAGCCAGCGCAAGCTCCTGCAGCGCGCCGCCCGGCAAGCCGACCGACCACAGCCGCGACAGCAGCCGCAACGCCGCGGCAGCATCGGCCGAGCCGCCGCCAATGCCGCTGGCGACCGGCAAGCGCTTGTCCAACACCAGGGCCGCCCCGGCGGTGACGCCGGACTTCTCGGCCAAGGCGCGTGCTGCACGCAGCACCAGGTTATCCGGCCCGGCGTCCAGCCCGTCTCCGAAGGGTCCGGTGACGGTCAGGGTCAAACCGGGCGCAGGCCCGGCCATCAGCCGATCCGCGGCGCCAGGAAACACGGCCAGGCTGTCCAGCAGATGATAGCCATCCGGCCTCCGTCCCACGACATGCAGGAACAGGTTGACCTTCGCCGGGGCGCACTCAACCAGCAGCGCCTGCGGCACCGGCGCGTTCAGGGGACGGATGGCGCGGGTCCGGCGTCCTCACCGGGCGGCAAGGCGGCGAGCTTGGCTTCGATCCGGGCGGCCTCCGCCGGCTCAGGCTGCAGGATCAGGGCGCTGCGCCATTGGAACGCGGCTTCCCGCTTGCGGCCCACAGCCTCCAGGGCGTCGCCGAAATGGCCGTTGACCGTTGCGTCGCCCGGCATCAGCGTCACCGCACGCTCCAACTGCTGCATGGCGCCGTCCTTGTCGCCTTGCAGCAGCATGATCCAGCCGAGGCTATCCACGTAGGACCCCTCCTCCGGGCGCTGCTCCACCGCGCGCTCGACCATGCCGCGGGCGCGGTCCAGGTTGCGGCCCTGGTCGGCCCAGGCATAACCCAGGTAGTTCAAGACGCCGGGCTGGTCCGGCGACAGCTCCAGCGCAAACAGGAAATCGGCTTCCGCCCGCGGCCACTGCCCCGCCCGCTCCAGCGCGATCCCGCGCTCGTAGAACAGCGGCCAGTTGGCGCGGGTCGGCGTGCCGACGCGGGCGACGGCGCGGTCGAACGCCGCCACGGCCTCCGGGAACCGGCTGCGGCGGCGCAGGATGTCGCCGAGCTGCGCCAGCGGCTCCGCCCGGTCGGGATGGTCGGCAGCCAGGGTTTCCAGCACCGCTGCTGCCTCGTCTGTCCGGTCCAGCTCGTCCAGCAGGTTGGCCCGGCGCAGCATTATAACCGGCGTGAGGGCGTCCGAGGGCGACGTGGCGGCAAGCGTGTCCAATGCGGCCTGCGGCAGCTTGCCGATGTCCTGGATGTCGGACAGCAGCATCAACGCCGGGGCAAAGTCCGGACGCATGTCCAGGGACAGGCGCAACAGAAGCTGGGCCAGGTCGTTCGCATTCTGCTGGTGCAGCGTCGCCGCCATCGCCAGATAGACTTCGGCCAGCCCATCGGATGCGTTGCGCACCGCTGGCGTCACCGCCTGCTGGATCAGGTTCCCACGAGCCAGGGCCAATTCGCCATCCCCCGCGGCGAGGTCCGACACCAGGACTGCGGCGCCGTCGGCATCTCCGCTGCGCGCCTGCCAGCTTGCCAGGACCTGGGCGAGACGCAGGTTCAAGCCGCCATACTCCACACGGGCAGCGGCATAGAGCCGGGCCGCATCGTCCCGCCGGCCCGCGAGGTCATCGGCCAGCGCAAGATGAAGGGTCAGGACCGGACGGTTGCGCCCGGCTTCCATGGCCGTCCGCAGGATCGAAATGGCAGCATCCGGCTGGCCGCCGCCAAGCTGGGCCCATGCCACCAGCAGCGGACGCAGCGCCTCCACCAGGGAGCTGCCGCCCGGCAAGGTGTCGAACCCGCCGGCTGCCGCCCGCCAGTTGCCGGCCTTGGCCTCGTGATCGGAGAGCACGAGCCGGGCGATGGGGTTGTCCGGCAGGCTCATGGCGATGCGGACCGCATCGGGCCGCGCCGCCATCACCGATGCGATGAACGCCTGGTTCGTCAGCTCCGCCAGGCCGGGGTCCAGGGTCAGCGCGGCTTCCAGCTTGTCGGCAGCCACCTGCAGGTCGGCGTGCTGGGCGGCGAAGCGGCCCTGCAGGTAGTCGCCGAACGCCCCAGTGCCGACGAAGCGGGTCGTGCCGTCGGCCGGGTCCGGCCCGTAGTCACCTGCGGCGCCGCCGAACAGCACGGCCAGGGCGAGCAGGGCAGCGCGAGGGTGCCGCACCGGCTACATCCCGGCCGGGTAGTTGGGACCGCCGGCGCCTTCCGGCACCTGCCAGTTGATGTTCTGGGTGGGGTCCTTGATGTCGCAGGTCTTGCAGTGGACGCAGTTCTGCGCGTTGATCTGCAAGCGGTGGTGGCCGCCCTCGGTTTCCACGGCCTCGTAAACGCCTGCGGGACAGTAGCGGCTTTCCGGGCTGGCGAAGCGCTCCCAGTTCACGCCTTCCCACCGGCCGGGGTCCTTGAGCTGCAGGTGGGCCGGCTGGTTCTCCTCGTGGTTGGTGTTGCTGATGAACACCGAGGACAGGCGGTCGAAGGTCAAGGTGCCATCCGGCTTGGGATAGGCGATCTTCGCAGACGCGGCAGCGGGGCGCAGGCTCTCGTAGTCGGCATGGGCGTGACG
>DASWOJ010000099.1:0-22688 GCA_036398775.1 Acetobacteraceae bacterium | reverse complement strand
CGGTGTTGCTGGGGGGCATGGCCATGCTCGGGTCAGCCGCCGGGCAGCCCGCGTCGGCGCAAGAGGCATATTGTCCCAACGGATACGGTTATGCCTACGGCTATGGCTGCATCCCGGGCGGTGGAGGCTACAGCGCCTACTACGGCGGCCCCGGCTATAACACGCTGCCGCCGGTCTACGAGCCGTTCGGCTTCGCCTACGGCGGCGGCTTCGGCGGTTACGGCAGGGGCGGGTTCCCGCGGGGAGGGTTCCCCCACGGCGGAGTTCCCGGCGGCTTCCGTGGAGGACCGGGTTTCCACGGCGGCGGCTTTCATGGCGGCGGCGGCTTTCACGGTGGCGGCGGCGGCGGCTTCCACGGTGGCGGAGGTGGCCACCGTTAGCTCCGGCACCGGCGCCCGGCATCGTCCGGTCGCCGCTTCGCCAAACCAGTTCAGCAACGACTTCGGAGCATAGCATGACCGACCCTAAGCGCCTGCACGACCTGCTGCGGGTTGCCGCCCTCTGCGGCACAGGCTTGATCCTGGGAGCGGCTCACCCCGCTGCGGCGCAGACGTCCCCCGCAGCGGCACGGCCGTCCCCCACGGTCGGGACAGCGCCGCCGCCAGCCAGTCCAGCAGCGGCTGCGCTGCAGACCGCACCGAAGGGCGACCTGGACAAGCGGGTCCGCCGGTTGCACGACCAGCTCGGCATCTCGCCGGAGCAGGAGGAGCTTTGGCGCCCGGTGGCCGCCGCGATGGTGGATAGCGCAGGTGCCGTAGGCAACGCCATGCAGGCCCGCTTCATCAAGCCGCAGCCCATGAGCGCAATTGACGATATCCGGACATACCAGGCCGTCGCCGATGCCCACGCCAAGGGGTTGATGCAGTTGGCAGACGCCTTCGCGCCACTCTATGCCGCGATGCCGGCGGCCCAGCAAAAGGCAGCCGACAAGCTGTTCGGAGCGCAAGTGGCCCGGCGCGCGAAGTAGCAACGGAGGTGGGGGGTTTCTGTTGCCCGGTACCCCCCGGACCGCGCGTGTCACTGCTTACGCAGCGATCGCGAGCGCCTGATGATTGTCATTGGCACTTGTGATTTGACCCGATAACGGCGGTATCATGCCGGGCAAAAAGCAGGTCTTTACTACGCGTGTCGAGCCTGTGTCGCCCCCGCACCCACCCTGGAGGGGGTGGTGGAGGCGCCGGGCACTGCCCCCGGGTCCACAACGCTTATTCCAACTGCCGTTTATCACCATAGCCGTTGTTACAGCACCGCCAACATAGGCGATCCCCCACCAGATTACCAGAGCTTTCCCATCAGCAGCAACGCCGCCTACTCTGCTCCCTATCCCTCCGGGAGAGGGCCGGGGTGAGGGGGTCTTGGCTGCGAAGCGGGGCACCTCCGCCGCAACATCACCTGGGCCTACTCGGTCGCACCGAAGTGCCTGTCCGTGCCGGCGCATCACCCACCGCCGGAGATTTCCCAGCCAAAGAAGCAGCAACAACCACCTAGCAGAATCGGCCCCCGGGCATGATAACCTACCCCCATGCCCCTAACCCCCGACCAGCTCGCCGAAGTCGCCGCCCAGCGCGACGCCGCACACCCCACCCTGCGCGCCACCGTCCCCGCACTGGAGGCGATGCTGTATCAACCGATGCCCGTACTCGACCACGGCTTCGTCCGGGTCATAGACTACATGGGCGACGACGGCGCCGTGGTGCAGGCCGCCCGGGTCAGCTACGGCCGCGGCACCCGCCGGGTCAGCGAGGACGCCGGCCTGATCCGCTATCTCATGCGCCACCGCCACAGCACCCCGTTCGAGATGTGCGAGATCAAGTTCCACGTGAAGCTGCCCATCTTCGTGGCCCGCCAGTGGATCAGGCATCGCATGGCCAACGTGAACGAGTACTCCGCCCGCTACTCGATCCTGGACCGCGAGTTCTACATCCCCGCGCCCGAGCACCTTGCGGCCCAAAGCAGCACCAACCGCCAGGGCCGCGGCGAGATCCTGCAAGGGGACGAAGCCGCCGAAGTCCTGCACCTGCTGCGCGCCGACGCCAGCCTGACCTACGACCATTACGCCCACATGCTGAACGAGACCCCCGACGGCCAGCCTGCCGACCCAACCCGGCAGGGCCTAGCCCGCGAGTTGGCGCGGATGAACCTAACCCTCAACACCTACACCCAATGGTACTGGAAGGCCGACCTGCACAACCTGCTCGGCTTCCTCTCGCTCCGCGCCGACAGCCATGCCCAATACGAGATCAGGGCCTACGCTGACGCCATGCTCGGCGCCGTCGAAGCCTGGGTGCCGCTAACCTACCAAGCATTCCAGGACTACCGAATGGGCGCCGTCACCTTGTCAGCCGGGATGCTTGCCGTGGTGCGCCGAATGCTGGCGGGAGAAGCCGTCGAACAGCCCGGCAGTGGCTTGTCCAAGCGGGAATGGACCGAGCTGACGGAACTTTTGGGCCAGACTTCGTAGCTCACATCGCACAAAGCAATGAAAACAGCATCTGCGCCTTGTGCTGCGTGAATGAGGAAGCCGTCTTCCGTTTGAGCTTAGACCGTCTGCTGCCGTGCCTGACCCTGGTGCGTTAAGGCATCCAGGTCTGACTTCACGCGCCGCAAGGCTTTCTGCTCGCTTCGAATGCCAAATCCCATCACCAGTATGAAAAACAAAAGACTGGAATTACCCGATGTTGGGCTGAGCCGGAAAACTATGCCTGCTTCAAAGCAGCATAGCACAACCCGCCAGACCCAGGTCGCCCCAAGCATTCGGGCGGACCAAGCATCAATGACACTGCTTTCAATGCTTCTCCAAGAGGTAGCCCGGGGCTGATTTCGCAGGGATATTGCTGACCCTGGAGATGCAAGCGCCAACACCCGGCTTCGGACTCGCAGGCGCGTGACGTCGATCAACTGCATCACGGCGCACCACCCGCCAACAAGGATGGCAGTAAAGTACGCGATACTCACCATCCAGTCCGCCACCCCAGAAACCGTTACGAATTCGTAATAACAATCTAGCTCCGCCACCGCAACACCTGCCCCCGCAGCGGATTGACAAACGCCCGCCCCTCCTCCCGAGCCGCCAGATACTCCTTCTTCAACCGCATCCACCACCGAACCTGGGTATCCGGGTCCCCCACGAACAGCGGCGGCGGCGGCGCCGGGTTGCCCATCAGCCGCTCGGCCACCACCCGGTCCTGCCCCAGGAAATCCCGGGCCATCCAAGCCATCGCCGGCTTCAACGGCGCCAGCCAAGGCACCGTCCAATAAGCGCAGTAATGCACATCCGTAACATTCGGCCCGATCGGCGTCGCCGCAGCCAGGATGGCCGCGCTATGCCGGCTCCCCTGGATCACCTCGATCCGGGTGCCCGGCAACTGAATCCCAATATCAATATGCACATCCTTGCCCAGCAGCCGATATGGATTCCCACCCTGCTTCAGGTGGTGCCGCTGCATCCGGAACCCCATCCCATCCGGCTCGAACGTCTTCTCCTTTAACCGCAGGTTCGCCGCCGGGTTGCGCTTCCACCATCGCGAGGTATGCACGAACGCCGGGTGCCCCGGATCGAAGAACCCCATCGCCGCCAAATCCGAGCTGCAAGGAAACCGCATCGTCGTAGAAACCTGCGGCACCGCCCCCTCGAACCCCGGTATCTCCGGCACCGGCCCCGGCTCGCCATCGCCGACGAACACCCAGACATTCCCCTGCACCTCCCGAGCCGGCCGGGTCCGCAGCCGGAAGCGGGCAGGGTCCGTCCCATCGCCCGGCGCCAACGACGGTATCTCCGTGCAGCACCCATCCGTGCTGCGGAACACCCACCCATGATAGCAGCAGCGCAGGCTATCCCCGTCGAACGACCCATGCCGCATCGGCATCCCCCGGTGCGGGCATGAATCACCCACCGCGAACACCGACCCATCCGGCCGCCGCCCCAGCAGCAGGTCCTCGCCCAGCAGCGTCACCGGCATCGTCCGGCCACGCCGCAAATGCCTGCCCACCACGGCCAGATACCAGAAGCCGCGCAGCATCCCGTCCGCCAACCCCTGCATCCCAGTCATTCCACTCCCAACCAATCCACTCCCAATCAGTCCATCACGATCCGGGGCGCCGCCATCTTGGCCCCAGCCAGCCCGTCCCAAACCCGCGCCGCAATCGCCGCAAAAGCCTTCGCCGCCGGGCTGTCCGGCGCCGCCGCGGTGATCGGCGTGCCCGCATCGCCCGTCACCCGGATGTCCAGCAGCAGCGGCACCTCCCCCAGGAACGGTATCCCCAGCGCCTCCGCCTCCCGCCGTGCACCGCCATGCCCGAACAGCTCCGTCACATGCCCGCAGTTCGGGCAGTTGAAGGTGCTCATGTTCTCGATCAGCCCCAGCACCGGCACCAGCGTCTTCTCGAACATCCGCACCCCGCGCCGCGCATCGATCAGCGCGATATCCTGCGGCGTGCTGACGATCACCGCCCCCGACAGGCTGACCCGCTGCGCCATCGTCAACTGCGCGTCCCCCGTGCCCGGCGGCATGTCCACCACCAGCACGTCCAGCGCCCCCCAATGCACCTGGCCCATCATCTGCTCCAGCGCGCCCATCACCATCGGCCCGCGCCAGATCATCGCCGTGTCCGGGTCCACCAGGAACCCGATGGACATCGCCTGCAACCCCCACGCCCGCAGCGGCACCATGCTGCCGTCCCGCAGCTCCGGCTTCGCCGACAATCCCAGCATCCGCGGCAGGCTCGGCCCATAGATGTCGGCGTCCAGCAGCCCGACCTTGTGCCCCTGCTGCGCCAACGCCACCGCCAGGTTCACGGCGGTCGTGCTCTTGCCGACGCCGCCCTTCCCCGACGCTACGGCAACGATATGCTTCACCTCCGGCAGCAGCGGCGCCTTCGCCCCGCCCTTGCCGCCAGGGGCAGCGGGGCCGGCAGGCGCAGCCGGACCGTGGCTGTGGGCAGCCGGGCCAGGCGCGGGACCCGCGGGCGCGGCAGCCCGGTGCGCCGTCAGCACCACGGTCGCGTTCACCACCCCAGGCTGCCGCGCCAGCAGCGCCTGCGCCGCCGCGCGCACCGGCTCCATTATCGCCGCCGCAGCCCGGTCCGACCGCAGCGCCAGGTGAACTAGCCCGTCCCGGGCGTCCAGGCTGTCCACCAACCCGGCCGACACGATGTCCCTTCCCGTACGGGGATCAGCCAGCGTGCGCAGGCACTCCCGCAACGTGTCGGGTGTCGGGCGGGCGGTCGAGAAGGCAGCCATTGCTTGTATATCCCCTAGGCGCGGTCAATATGCAGACCGGCCGTGCCCGCCATATGGCGGAGCGGCGGCCCGGCTGCAAACCGACCCGACGCAAACTTCTGGAGCCATCGCAACCTTATGTCTTGGAACAACGGTGGCGGACCTTCGCCCTGGGGCAATCCCGGCAACACGCCTCCGCGTAAGCCCAATCAGCCCAATCGCGGACCGTGGGGCAGTGGCCAGGGCGTGCCAGACATGGACGAGGTGCTGCAGCGCATCCAGGCCGGAGTCCGCCGCGTCCTGCCCGGCGGACCCGGCGGCGGCGGCCGCGGCGGCCCGCAGGCGAACGGCCGGCTGCTCGGCCTGATTGGCCTGGTGGCGCTCGTCGCCTGGCTCGCCAGCGGCTTCTACCGCGTCCAGCCGGATCAGGAAGGCGTGGTCCTCCGCTTCGGCGCCTTCGTCGGCAAGACCGCGCCCGGCCTGAACTACCACATCCCCTGGCCCATCGAGACCGCGCTCACCCCGGCCACTACCCTGATCAACCGCATCGAGGTAGGCTACCGCGGCGCCCCCGACACCAACCGCGTCTTCCCCGGTGGCGACGCAGGCCGCGATACCAACCGCGTCGCAGCCCGGGACGTGCCGCAGGAAGCACTGATGCTGACCGGCGACGAGAACATTATAGATATCAATCTGTCTGTGTTCTGGCGCATCCGCGATGCCGGCGCTTTCCTGTTCAACACCCGCAACCCCGAATACACCGTGAAGTCCGCCGCTGAGAGCATGATGCGCGAGGTGATCGGCCGCACCCCCATCCAGCCCGCCCTGACCGAAGCCCGCGCCAGCATCGAGGAACAGGTCAAGTCCGGCACCCAGGGCATCCTCGACCAGTACGGCGCCGGCGTCGAAATATCGCAGGTCCAGCTCCAGAAGGTGGACCCGCCCAACGCCGTCATCGAAAGCTTCCGCGACGTCCAACGCGCCAACACCGACGCCGAAACCGCCCGCAACGAGGCCGAAAGCTTCCGCAACGACATCGTCCCCCGCGCCCGCGGCGACGCCGCCCGCCTGACGGCCGAAGCCGACGGCGCCCGCCAGGCCAACATCGCCGAGGCAGGGGGCCAAGCCCAGCGCTTCCTCAGCGTCTACACTGCCTACACCGCAGCCAAGGACGTGACCCTGCGCCGCCTGTATATCGAAACGATGCAGGAGATCCTGACCAAGTCGCCCAGCATCGTCGTGGATGACAGGCTGCGCGGCATCGTGCCCTACCTGCCGCTCGACGCCGTGCGCCCGCCCACGCCGCCGCAGCCTGCAGCCGGGCCGGCACGATGAACCGCCTCATGCTCGGCGGCATCGCCGCCGCCGTCATCCTGGTCCTGGCCGCCGCCAGCCTGTTCACCGTCGTACAGACCGAGCAGGTCCTCATCACCCAGTTCGGCCAGCCCATCCGCGTCATCAACACGCCGGGCCTGCACGTGAAGGTGCCGTTCGTGCAGACGGTCATCACCTTCGACCGCCGCCTGCTGGACTATGAGACGCCCGGCGAGGAGGTCATCCTCTCGGACCAGCGGCGGCTGATCGTGGACAGCTTCACCCGGTTCCGCATCACCGACCCGCTGCGCTACTTCCAGACCGTCGGCCCCGCCGAGAACAACATCCGCGGACGCCTCAACTCCGTCGTTACCTCCGCCCTGCGCCGTGTCCTGGGCGGCGAAACCCTATTGAACGTGCTGTCTGCCGACCGCGGCCGCATCATGGGCCTGGTGCGCGGACAGGTGACGGACGAGATGCGCCAGTTCGGCGTCGCGGTGGAGGACGTGCGCCTCCGCCGTGCCGACCTGCCGGAGGAGAACACGACCGCGATCCTGAACCGCATGAAATCCGAGCGCGAGCGCATCGCCCGCCAGGCCCGCGCCGAGGGCGCCGAGGCATCCGCCCGCATCCGCGCCGACGCCGAGCGCGAGCGCACCGTGCTGCTGGCCCGCGCCCGCGCCGACTCCGACCGGCTGCGCGGCGAAGGCGAGCGGGAGTCCACCAAGATCTACGCCGACGCATTCGGCAGGGACCCGGAGTTCTACAGCACCTACCGCACCTTGCAGGCCTATCGGGACACCTTCATCGGCGGCCAGTCCCGCCTGGTGCTGACGCCCGACAGCGACTTCCTGCGCATGCTGCGCGAGGCCCCGAAACCGTGATCCCTTTTGCAACCCAGCTTGGCACCACATGTTGCGTTATACCTGACCGGAAGCCGGCCTACCTACGGGAGTCCTGAGATGCGTCGTCACACCCTCCGCGCCCTGGCGCTTGCCAGCGTATTCGCCTTGCCCGCCGTCATCCCCGCCTTCGTCCCGCAGCCCGCCCAGGCCCGCGCCGCCGGCGACAGCTTCGCCGACCTGGCCGCGCAGTTGCTGCCTGCGGTGGTGAACATCAGCTCCACCCAGAAGGCCGACGTGCGGGCCGACCGCGACGCCGGGCCTGAAGTGCCGCAATTCCCGCCGGGCAGCCCGTTCGAGCAATTCTTCCGCGACTTCCTGGACCGCAACCGTCCGGGCCAGCAGGGCCGCCGCGGCGGGCCGCAGCAGGGACCCCAGGGTCCACGCGGCGACGGGGAGGGCGCGGTCAGCCTCGGCTCCGGCTTCATCATTGACGCTGCCGGCTACATCGTCACCAACAACCACGTCATTGACGGCGCCGACAAGATCAGCGTCACCCTGCAGGACAACACCACCCTCAAGGCGACCCTGGTCGGCAAGGACGACAAGGCCGACCTGGCCCTGTTGAAGGTCGAGTCCGACAAGCCGCTCACGGCCGTGCCGTTCGGCGACAGCGATACCGGGCGCGTCGGCGACTGGGTGCTGGCCATCGGCAACCCCTTCGGCCTCGGCGGCTCGGTCACTGCCGGCATCGTCAGCGCCCGCGGACGCGACATCCGCCAAGGCCCCTACGACGACTTCATCCAGACCGACGCCGCCATCAACCGCGGCAACTCCGGCGGACCCCTGTTCAACATGAACGGCGAGGTCATCGGCATCAACACCGCCATCTACTCGCCCAGCGGCGGCTCCGTCGGCATCGGCTTCTCCGTTCCGTCCAACATGGCGAAGGCCGTGGTGCAGCAGCTCCGCGACTACGGCCGGGCACGCCGCGGCTGGCTGGGCGTCAACATCCAGCAGGTCACCCCCGACATCGCCGAAAGCCTGGGCCTGAAGGGCAACAGCGGTGCCCTGGTCGCCCGCGTGACCGACGATGGCCCGGCGGCCAAGGCGAACATCCACAACGGCGACGTGATCCTGCGCTTCAACAGCCAGGACGTTAAGGAGATGAAGACCCTGCCGCGCATCGTCGCCGAGACGGTGATCGGCAAGGACGTCCCGGTCGTCGTCTGGCGCGACGGCAAGGAAGTGACCGTGCAGGCCCAGGTCGGCGAACTGCCCGACAGCCCGCAGCAAGTCGCCAGCAACACCCCCGCACCGCCGCGCCCGCCCGCCAACCGCAATACGGAGGTCAGCGGCCTGGGTGCCCGCCTCTCGTCCATCACCGACGAGATGCGCGACAAGTTCAAGATCGCCGCGGACCAGAAGGGCGTCGTCGTGACGGACGTCTCGCCGGACGGCGCCGCGGCCGGGCGTGGCCTCAAGCCCGGCGACGTCATCGTCGAAGTGCAGCAGGAACCCGTCAGCAGCCCGGCCGACGTCCAGGAGCGCATGGACCGCTACCGCAAGCAGAACCGCAAGACCGTGCTGATGCTGGTGCAAAGCAGCGAGGGCCTGCGATGGGTGCCGGTGCCGCTCACCACGGACAGCATCCGCAAGCAGGGCTGACACCAACCGGGACCCGGGCCGCGTGCCTGGGTCCTGATCCGCCCATGCCGCATCCCGAGACTTGGCTCAAGGTCCTGCCGGACGGCCTGTTCTGCGAACCCGGCAGCTTCTACATAGACCCCGTGCGCCCCGTCGGCTGCGCGATCATCACCCATGCCCACAGCGACCACGCCCGCCCCGGCCACGACGCCGTGCTCGCCAGCCCGGAAACACTGGCCCTGATGGACGTCCGCATGGGCCAGGGCCGCGCCGGCGCCGTCCAGCAAGCCCTGGAATATGGCGAGGCGATGGACCTCAACGGCGTCCGCGTCTGGATGGAGCCGGCTGGCCATGTTCTCGGCAGCGCCCAGGTAGCGATGGAATGGCGCGGCAGCCGAGCCGTCGTCAGCGGCGACTACAAGCGCCAACCCGACCCGACATGCCGCCCGTTCGAGCCGATCCCCTGCGACGTCTTCGTGACCGAGGCCACCTTCGCCCTCCCGGTATTCCGCCATCCCCCGGCGGAGCATGAGGTTGCGAAGCTGCTGGACAGCGTGGCGCTGTTCCCGGACCGCACGCACGTCATCGGCGCCTACGCGCTGGGCAAGGCGCAGCGCCTGATCGCACTCCTTCGCCGGGCCGGTTGGGACCAGCCGATCTACCTGCACGGCGCCCAGGTCGCGCTGTGCGACGCCTACGAACGCATGGGCATTCCGCTGGGCGACCTGCGTCCGGCCACCGCCAAGTCCAAGGCGGACAAGGAGCTTCTGCGCGGCGCCATCGTCATCGCCCCGCCCGGGGCCATCACCGGCCCCTGGGCGCGTCGCATGGCCGACCCGGTAGTTTGCAACGCGTCCGGCTGGATGCAGGTGCGCCAGCGCGCCCGCAGCAAGGGCGTTGAACTCCCCCTGGTCATCAGCGACCACAGCGACTGGGACGAGCTGAACGCCACCCTCGACGAGGTCGCCGCCCCGGAAGTCTGGGTCACCCACGGCCGCGAGGAGGCCCTGATCCACGAAGCCGCCAAGCGCGGTATCCGCGGCCGCGCCCTCCGCCTGGTAGGCTACGGCGACGAAGAAGAAGAGGACGCTCCCCCGCCAGCCCAGGCGGAGCAGCCGTGAGCACCGTCCCTGCCAGTGGAGTTGCCAGTTGCCTTCTCCTCCGGGAGAGGGTGGTGGAAATAGCAAGTACTGCCGGTCCCCAACCCAATCCGCGCCCCAAAAGTACCAGCAGGTCCCACTTCGCCACTATCTCCCTCTCCCTCCGGGAGAGGGTTGGGGTGAGGGGGCGGGCAAGCTCCGGCAGTTCCCATCCGAGTCCCTGGTCCAGTGCAGCCAGCCTCCTCCGCTCCCCAGCCAAGACCCCCTCACCCCGACCCTCTCCTGGAGGGAGAGGGAGCAGCCAGCACCTCTCCGCCGCCCTCCAACCCCAACCCGACCCATGATCGCCTTCGCCGAGCTGCTGGAGCGCCTGGTCTTCACCCCCGGCCGCCTAGCCAAGATCGCCCTACTCCGCCGCTACTTCGCCACCCAGCCCGACCCAGACCGCGGCTTCGGCCTGGCAGCCCTGACCGGGGAGCTGGCCTTCGATGCCGCCAAGCCCCTGCTGATCCGCACCCTAGCCGAGGAACGCACCGACCCCGTCCTGTTCGCCATGTCCCACGACTACGTCGGCGACCTGGCCGAAACGGTGGCGCTGATCTGGCCCGCAGCCCGCACCAACGCCGGCCCACCCACCATGACCGAGGTCGTCCAGGCCCTGCTGACCACCCCGAAGGCCGACCTGCCGCGCCTGCTCGCCGGCTGGCTGGACGCCTCCGACGCCTCCGTCCGCTACGCCCTGCTGAAGCTGATCACCGGCTCCCTCCGCGTCGGCGCCTCGGCCCGCTTGGCAAAGACCGCCCTGGCCGAACTGGCCGGCGGCCACGTCGAACCCGACCACATCGAGGAAATCTGGCACGGCCTCGCACCCCCCTATGCCGGCCTGTTCGCCTGGCTGGAGGGCCGCGGCGACAAGCCCGACCCCGCCGGCGCCCCGGTGTTCCGCCCGCCCATGCTGGCCCACCCGCTGGAAGCCCCGGACCTCGCCGCCCTCGACCCCACCGCCTACCGCGCCGAGTGGAAGTGGGACGGCATCCGCGTCCAGCTTGTGGCCACGGCGGACGGCAGCCGCATCTACTCCCGCGGCGCCGACGATATCAGCGCCGCCTTTCCCGAAATCCTCGAAGCCATGACCTTCCACGGCGTCCTGGACGGCGAGCTGATGGTGGTCAGGGATGGCACGGTCGCCCCCTTCGCCGATCTGCAGCAACGCCTGAACCGCAAGACCCCCGGCCCCAAGCTGCTGCGCGACTCCCCGGTCTGGGTGCGCCTCTACGACCTGCTGTTCGACGGCATCGTGGACCTGCGCACCCTGCCGTTCGACGAGCGCCGGGCACGGCTGCAAGCCTGGTACGACCTGCACCAGCCCGCCCGCATGGACCTATCGCCGATGATCCCCTTCCACACTGTGGAAGAACTCTCCGCCATACGCGACGGCACCCGCGCCGCCAGCATCGAGGGCCTGATGCTCAAGCGCGGCGACAGCGCCTACGTCCCCGGCCGCCCAAAAGGCCAGTGGTGGAAGTGGAAGCGCGACCCCCTGACCATCGATGCCGTCGTGATGTATGCCCAGCGCGGCCACGGCAAGCGCAGCAGCTACTACTCCGACTATACCTTCGGCTTGTGGCGCGACGACGGCGAGCTGGTCCCGGTCGGCAAGGCGTACTCCGGCTTCACCGATGCCGAGCTGGTCCACCTGGACCGCTGGATACGCAACCACACCGTCCACCGCTTCGGCCCCGTGCGCGAAGTGGAGCGCGGCCTGGTGCTGGAGATCGCCTTCGACGCCGCCCAGCTCAGCAGCCGGCACAAAAGCGGCGTGGCCCTGCGCTTCCCCCGCGTCGCCCGCCTGCGCCCCGACAAGCCGCCGGAGGAAGCTGACCGCCTGGAAACCCTGATGCGCATGATCGAGGTGCGCACCGGGATCGCGCAGGCGTAACTCGGCTATCCGGGTTTGGAACGCTCCGTCCCGCACCTCAAGCGCGCCGCGGCTGAGGACCTGTTTGGTCCCGCCTGGCGCCGGGTCCGGCGCGATCTCCTGGCAACCACCAAGGCCGCCGGAAACGGTCTCCGATCAAGGCCGGCGATGCGGACTCCTGCTTCCACGCAGCAGCCCGGGCGGCGGCATCTGCAACTCCGGCCGCGCCTCACGTCGCCGGAGCACCGACCAGGCGCGGGTTGCGCCAAACCTGCACCCCATCAACCCGCGCCATCGTTTCCAGGGTCGGCGCGCCTTCCCGCCAGACCATGATGGTCGGCTTCTCGTTCTCCAGCACCCAATCCGCCGCGTGGAACACCGACATGACCTCGCCGTCCAATGCACGCGAGTGCGTCCCGATCACCACCCGGCGCACCCGCTGGTTCATCGCCTCGATGCCTGCCCGGCACAACGCTCCCTCGCCGCCTTGGATATCAACGTGCACCAGGTCCCAAACCGGCTCCCGCTGCAGCAGGTCGTTGATCGAGTGCACCTCCACCTCAATCAACCGGGACTGGGGCGTGCCGTGGTAATCAGTCGGGCCGTCCTCCATCGGACGTCCGCCATACACATCGGCCGCGTTGTCAACCACGGCCCAGCGTGCAGTGCCGGCCACGGCGCCAACAGCGCCATGGATCAAGGTGCGGCTTTCAGGACCGACGCCGTTGTCGTCGAGGTGCTCCGACATGAACTTGTAATGGCCGGCGTCACCCTCGATGCCATACAGCCGCAAGTCGCTGATGCCGCGCTGTCCCGCCGCCGCCGCCGCCATCGCCATCCAAGGTCCATACCCCGCCCCGCACTCCAGCAGCGCATACCGGTCCCCAGCATCCAGCACGCTGCGCAGCGTGCCGATGAACTCCGCGGTCTCCCCCTGCACCCCGCCGACCGGCACTGGATAGCCTTCAACATAACCGTCGAACGCATGCAGCGGCGTTGAAAAGCTGGTCCGCACGCGGACGCCTAGAAAATTGGTGACGAAACTCGGGCTGCCGGGGCCAGCATAGGGCGGGAAGTGCTCGAATACCCCGAGCTGATGGGGAGCGTAGCCCGCATAAACCTGATCGTTCGCCGGCGCTGGCGGAACCTGCGTCCGCTGGCGGAACTCCTCCGAGCCGAGCATGTGGTCAGCCAAGGTGCGGCGGCTTGGGAACTGCATATGCCAGGATATGGCAAACTCGTCCTCCGGCTGACGATCCAGGAACATGTCATACGCTGTCAGCACGTCATCGCGCGACACGCCCATGCCTGGGGAAACCAAATCAACCATGCCACCTACTCCCGCCGTTGCAATGACGCCGGATGAGATACAAAGGCTTGGGTGCGTCTGCAATTCCGCAAAGCCGCCTTCGAGCCTGCCATCGCCGCGGATCGCGCGCGGGCCTGGCGCCCCGGTCCCACAAGCCTGGTTCCTGGATGGCGTGATGGCCGATGCAGACCCAGCAGACTCGCGTAGCTGGGCGTGGGCAGCCGCAGGTGCAGGCGGACCCTACAGAAACGCCAGCACGGATAACCCGGCTGCGCAGCAGCATCGCAAAGGCGTAGGGTCGCCCGGCACGGGAACCCTGGAGGAGCCTGCCATGCCAGAAACGATCCGCGTCGGTCCGCTGGAGCTGCGCTTCCTGCGCGACAAGCACGACACCCGCGGCGGCCTCGACATGTTCGAGATGCTGGTGCCGCCAGGCGGCCAGATGCCGGTCGCGCACTACCACCGCAACTGGGACGAAACCGCCTACGGCCTGGAAGGGACCATCACGTTCACCGTGGACGGAATGCCGCATCCCTTGGCTCCTGGCGACAGCCTGTTCATCCCCCGCGGCGTCGTGCACGGCTTCGACAACCGCAGCGGCGCGCCCGCGCGCTGCCTGGCGGTGCTGACCCCTGGCGTGCTCGGACCCGAGTATTTCCGGGAGCTGGCCAGCCTGGTCGCCCACGGGCCGCCAGACGAGGCCGTGGTCAAGGAGGTCATGCTCCGGCACGGCCTCGTGCCAGCTGGGTCAGCCCAGGCGGCGTAGCCCCTCGGCGCCAATGACCAGGACCGCCGCGCCGCACAGGCCGATCACCCCGGCCAGCGGCAGCACTGCCGCCAGGAACGGCGCCAGCACCAAGGCCGCAAGCACCCCGGACTGGCTGCTCGCCATCATGGCCCGCGTCGCCGCCGGCACGTCGCCGCGGGGCAGGGCGGTCTGCCGCAGCACCGCGACCGGGATGTCCTGCATCGGCCCTCCCACGGCAGCCAAGCCGGACGCCGCCATCGCCACCGGCAGCAGCCATCCCGACGGCGCCGCCGCCGCGATGCCCACCCCGAGGATGCCCAAACCCAGGCATAGGTTGCCAAAGAAGACCTGCCGCGCCGGGTTCGCCGGCATCGGCCGGCTGCCCACCACCAGGTTGCCGGCCAGGTTGGTGCAGCCATAGGCCGAGATCACCAGGCCATACCCGCTCAGCGGCAGCCCGGCCGCCTGCGTCGCCAGCGGCAGCAGCAGGAAGTAGGCGGCATACCATGCGCCGTTCAGCACGCCGGAGGTCGCCGCGACATAGCCCAGCACGGGATGCCGCCGCACCGCACGGAAGCCGTGCAGGAACCCGGCCAACCCCCCGCCAGGCAGCGTGCGCCCGATGGCCGGGATGTCGTGCCGCCGCCCGATGGCCCATACCGCCGCAGCCGAGGCCAGGAACGTCGCCGCGTCCAGCGTCAGCAGATGCTGCAACGGCAGCACCGCCGAAAGCAGCCCGGCCAAGGCCGGCCCAAGCAGCCGCGCAATCCGCTCCGTCCCATCCAGCAGGGCGTTGGCGGCCGGCAGCAGCCCGCGGTCCGGCAGCAGCGGCGGCAGCACCGCCTGCAGCGCCGGCCGGAACACCGCCATCCCCGCAGCCAGCACGACCACCGCCAGCATCAGCGCCGACGCCGGCGGCCTGCCGGCAGCCGTCCAACCCGCGACGACAATCAGCAACGCCGCCGCCCGTGCCAGGTCGGCCCACACCATCGCCCGGCCCGGCGGCAGCGCATCGGCGATCCGCCCGCCGAACGCCAGCGTCATCAGCCCGGCCAGCGGCCCCAGCGCCACCAGGAACCCCGCCCCGGTGCCGAACGCCTCCGTCGCGATCCAGGCAAAGGCGACGTTATACGCCTGGTCCCCCACCGCCGACAGCGCCAGCCCGCCCCACAGCAGCGCCATCGCCCGATGCCGCAACGGCTGCAGTAGAAGCATGGATCAGCTCTTGCTGCCTTCAGCCGCAGTGTAGGCAGCCAGGCTGATGCGCTTGACCTCGAACAGGTCGCTCGTCCGCGCATACCAGCCGGCGCCGTGCATCCGCCCGATCAGCCGCAGGCTCGGCGTGTCAATGTAGCAGCGGTCCCGGTCAATCACCGCGTCGTCGCGGACATGCATCGCCAGCACCCGCCCGACCACCATCGTGCGCCCTGCGCCAACCTCGATGGCCATCATCCGCTCGCATTCCAAGGCAACCGGGCTTTCGGCGATGCGCGGCGGCGCCACATGCGTGCTGGGCAGAATATGCAGCCCGGCCTCGGCGATCTCGTCCACCCCGTGCGGAAAATCTACGGCGGTGACGTTCATCGCCTCAGCCGAGGCCTCGTCCACCAGGTTGACCACGAACTGGCCGGTTTGCCGTATGTTGTTGCCTGTATCCTTGGCGTCGCCCGGCTCGCGCCCGCCGATGCCGAACACCACCAGCGGCGGGTCGCCGGACATGGCGTTGAAAAAGGAGTACGGCGCGGCGTTCAATTGTCCCGCCGGGTCCTGCGTCACCACCCAGGCAATCGGTCGCGGCGTGATCGTAGCCACGAGCAGCTTATAGCAATCCTGTGGCGCAAGCGCGGCAAAGTCGAACAGCATGGAATAAGGCTCCGGTTCAGGCCATCAACGGCAGGATGGACAGCGCCAGCAGCCCGGCCATCGCCAGGTTGAAGGCGCGCAGTTGCCGTGGCGTCTGCAGGACCCGCGCCGCCCCGGCGCCGATCAGCGACCACAGCAGCGACGCCGGCAGGCCAATCAGCCCAAACAGCGCGGCAAGCGTCAGCACCTGCGGCACCATCGGCTCAGCCGCCGCAGTGTAGGTGGTGGTCGCGGCAATCGCCAGGACCCATGCCTTGGGGTTCACCCACTGGAACAGCACCGCTCCGGCGAAGCTCATCGGTGGCCGTGGCTGGGCGTCGCTGACCACCGCGCTGCGCGCGATGCCATAGGCGATCCACAACATCCAAGCCCCGCCGATCCAGCGCAGGACGTTGTGCAGCGTCGGGCTGGCAGCGAGAGGGCCGGCCAGGCCCAGCCCCACCAGTGCGACCATCGCACCGAATCCCAGCGCAATCCCAAACACCTGCGGCAGAGTCCTACGTACGCCATTAGCCGCCGCCGAGGCCGCAAGCAGGGTGTTGTTAGGCCCCGGCGTCGCCGAGGCCGCGATGGCGAACAGCACGAATGCCAGGAGGTGCGGCGGCATGGATCAGCGCAACACGAAGCCTCGCCGCCGGAAAGGGACGGCGGCGCGGGTCAGCCCCGCGCCGCCAGGTTGGGCCTTACTGCGGAGTGGCAGCAGGAGCCATGGCGGGAGCGGCACCAGCCGGCGCGGCGCCGCCACGGGCAGTGGCCAGGCTCTGGGCGTTAAGCTGGTCCACGGTGGAGTTCTGGGCGTCGCCGCCACGGGACATGCGTCCGCTCATGGCGCCATGGCGCATCGCGGCAGGCTTCCCCGCGGTGTGGTGGGCCATCGCTGCATGGCGGCGGGCATGGGACGTCGCCGCATCGGCCCCGGATGCGGCAAAACCGGCGGAAACAACGAAGGCGGATGTTGCAAGGATCAGGGTGCGTAGGGTCATAACTGGCTCTTTTGGCGGGAAGGGCGGGGCTCGGCGGCACCGAACGCTGCCATATTTGCTCGTTTGGCCGCGTACCGCAATGAGATGTGCACACATGTCACACTCAAGGACTTTCGAGTGTCGCTAATACAACACTCATTCCTGCATCCAGCGACGCCTTCAACTCAAGCTGCTCAGTGGAGCAACCATCCAGCCAAGTCTCCAATGCGTCCTTGACGCATCGTTTGTCGGGCCTGCACCGCCAGCGATGCCGCCACAGGCAACAAGGCAAACATCGGCGAAGTCAGCCCATGCACCGAAGCAGTTCCCGCCTCTTCCAAATTCCAGCCGGACCTCGGCACGGCCGAGCGGAATCTCACCCCAGCCCCTTCCCAGGCAAAGCAGAAACAGCAACCAACCCATCCCGCACATCCCGCGCCTGCGCAGCCGGGTCGCGCTCGGCCGCAGGCCCGATGCCGCCGCCGCCCGGCAGCTCCAGCACCAGGCGGTCGCCCGCGGGAACCAACTGATACCCCTTGGTCCGCAGCGCCGCCCCGCTCCGCAACCGCACAACCCCCGCCGCGCCGTCCCCGCCGCCGTCCCGCCCGCGCGGAGGATGCTGCACCCGGTCGAACACCGCATTGCAGGCAAACTCGGCGTCCCCCTTCGCCCCGATCTCCATCACCTGGCCGAACCCGCCGCGCATCCGGCCCACCCCTGCGCTGTCCGGGCGCAGCTCCTTGCGCCAGAACACCACCGGGGCGACGTTCTCGGTCGCCTCCACCGGCATGGTGCGCACCCCGCTGGGAAACGCGGTCCCATCCAGCCCGTCCCGCCCCAAACGCGCGCCGGTCCCGCCCGAGTTGAAGGTGATGACCTCGAAATCCCGCAGCGGCGACGCCTGCCCGCTGACGCCAGGCCCCCCGCGCAACGGCGGGTTCCACAGGCACGACGACCCCTCCGCCGTCACCCGGTCCGGCACGGCGCCATGCAGGCACCCCATCATCAAGTCCGGCAGCAACTGCCCCACCACATGCCGCACCGCGACGGCCGCCGGCCGCGGAGCATTCAGGATGCAGCCCTCCGGAATGACAAACCGGAACGGCTCCAGCGAAGCCGTGTTGTTCGGTATATCCGGCGCCACCACGCACTTGATCCCGAACGCGCTATACGCCCGCGTATAAGCAGCCGGCACGTTGATCCCCCGCCCGGACAGCCCGGAAGTCCCGGCAAAATCCACCGAGATCCCGTCCGGCCCGATCGTCATCGCAGCCGCCAGCCGCACCGGCCCCTCATACCCGTCCGACCAGATCTCCGCGCTATGCGTGCCCGGTGCCAGCCCGGCGATCTCCGCCAGCGTCGCCCGCCGGCTGCTCTCCAAGATAAACGCCGCCAAGGCGTCCAAATCCCCCAGCCGGAACTCCGCCATCATCTCCGCCAGCCGCCGCGCCCCCGCATCGTTGCAGGCGCACAGGGAATAGACGTCCCCCTCCAGCTCCACCGGCAGCCGCGTGCCCACCCGCAGGAAATCGAAGAACGTCGCGTTCGGCACTCCCGCCTCGAAGCACTTCACGATCGGGATATACAGCCCCTCCTCGAACACGCTGTGCGCGTCCGCCCCCATCCCGCGCCCGCCCACGTCGATCACGTGCGCCGTGTTGGCGAACAGCGCCACCAGCCGACCGCCATGGAACGCCGGCGTCACCACGGTCAAGTCGTGCAGGTGACCCGTCCCCAGCCAGGGATCGTTGGTGATCAGGTGGTCGCCGGGCCGCATGGTCTCCGCCGGGAACTTGCGCAAAAAATGGCCCACGCTCTCCATCATGCTGTTCACGTGACCCGGCGTTCCCGTCACCGCCTGCGCCAGCATCCGTCCCTGCAGGTCGAAGATCCCCGCCGACAAGTCCCCCGCCTCCCGCACCGTCGTGCTGAATGCCGTCCGGATCATCGTCTGCGCCTGCTCCTCCACCACCGCGAGCAAGCGGTTCCACATCACCCCGCGCTGAATGTCGGCAATTGCATCCAGCGGCGAAACGCCCGGCTTGCCGTTCCCCGGCTTCTCGTATCCCGGCATGTCGTTCATGCGTCCCTCCGCAAATCCAGGTAGCCCCGGAGGTCCAGCGTAGCGGTCCACCCTGGCCCGACCAGCGTGCTGGTCTCGTCCTCGGCGATGATGGCCGGACCCGGAACCGCCGCGCCAGCGCCGAGAGCAGCCCGGTCGTGAACCGTCCAAGGCGTCACGGCGCCAGTCGCGGTGTCGCGCACATGCTGGCTGCGCGGAACACCCGGCGCCGGGGCAGGGGCCACCGCATCCGGCGCCGCCGCAGGCAAGGTGGCAACCGTCACCGCATAGCTCATGATCTCCACATCCGACCCCGGCACCGGCCGGTCGAAAATGCGCGCATACTCCCGGTCAAACGCAGCCCGCAACGCCACAGGGTCGCCAATCCCGTCCAGGCCCAGCGCCACCGGTATCTCATGCCCCTGACCGACATAGCGCATATACGCCGTCCGGCCCTGCCGCGTCGCCGCCCCCAGGCTGCCAGCCGCGACCACCGCCGCCGCCTCCCGCGCCATCCCCGCCAGCAGATCATCCGCCGCAGCCACGTCCAGGCTCCCCAGCCGGGCATACAGGCTACGCACCACCTCATATCCCACCGGCGCCCGCAAGAACCCGATCGCGCTGCCCACCCCCGCCCCCGAGGGAACCAGCACCCGGGTGATCCCCACCTTCTCCGCCACCCGGCAGGCATGCACCGGCCCACCCCCGCCGAATGCAATCAGGGTGCGCCCGGCCAAGGTCTTGCCGCTCTCCACCGCATGGACGCGGGCGGCATTCGCCATCGCCTCGTCCACAGTCTCCACCACCCCCAGGGCCGACAGCCCGGCATCCAGGTGCATAACTGTCCCCACCCGCTCCAGCAGCGCCGCCTCCGCCAGCCCCGGCTCCAGTGCCAAAGTCCCGCCGGCAAACCGGGCCGGATCATACCGGCCCAACATCAGGTTTGCATCGGTCACCGCCGGCAGCCGCCCGCCGCGCCCATAACAAGCCGGCCCCGGATCGGCCCCCGCGCTCTCCGGCCCAACCGCAATGCGCCCCAGCGCATCCACCCCCGCCAGGCTGCCCCCGCCAGCGCCGATCTCCACCATCTCGATCACCGGAATCCGCAGCGGCAGGCCCGACCCCCGCTTGAACCGCCCGATCCGCGCCACCTCGAACGTCCGCGCCGCCTGCGGCTCATACCCGTCAATCAGGCAAACCTTGGCGGTCGTCCCACCCATGTCGAAGCTCAGCACCTGGTCCAGGTCGCAGGCCCGGGCGATGCTCGCCGCAAAGATCGCCCCCCCAGCCGGCCCGCTCTCCACCAGCCGGATCGGAAACCGGCAAGCCGTCTCCAACCCAGTCAACCCACCCCCCGACAGCATCAGGAACAGCGGCGCCTGCAGCCCCATGCCGCGCAGCCCCGCCTCCAGCCGCCGCAGATACCCGGCAATCAGCGGCTGCACATATGCATTGGCCGCCGTGGTGCTGAACCGCTCCCACTCCCGCATCTCCGGGCTGACCTCGCACGACAGCGACACCGGCATCTCCGGCAGCAGCCCCGCCAGGATCTCGCGCACCCGCCGCTCATGCGCCGGATTGGCAAAGCTGTGCAGGAACCCGACGGCGACGCTCTCCACCCCCTCCCGCCGCAGCACCGGCACCAACGCACGCACCGCGTCCTCATCCAGCGGCAGCAGCACCGCCCCCGTATTGTCCAACCGCTCAGGCACGCTCAACCGCAGGTGCCGCGGCACCAGGGGCTCCGGCAGCTCGATGTTCAAATCATACTGGTCGTAACGGCTCTCATTCCGCATCGCCAGCACGTCGCGGTGCCCCTCGGTGGTAATCAGCGCGGTCCGGGCACCCTTCCGCTCGATGACCGCATTGGTCGCCAGCGTCGTGCCATGCACCACCAGCGCCACATCCCCCGGCCGCAGCCCGGCCCCGCGCAGGATCGCCGCAACCCCGTCCAGCACCCCCTGCTCGGGCGCCGCCGGCGTCGTCAGCACCTTCGCCGTCAGCCGCCCCCCGGCAAACTCCAGCGCCACGTCCGTGAAAGTCCCGCCGATGTCCACGGCCAACCGAGTATCCATCCCCCACCGTGCCGCCCCTTCCGCCCCGGGGCAACCCCGGCCAAGATGCCCCGGCGTTTCAGGAGTCCCCCATGTCCAAGCCCCGCCTCCTCGTCTCCCGCCCCGTCCCGGAGGCCGTCACCGAGCGCGCCCGCACCGACTTCGAAGCCGACCTGTCCGACGACCGCAACCTCGGCGCCGACGAGGTCATCACCCGCCTGACCCAGAACCGCGCCGACGCCCTGTTCTTCAGCAGCAACCTCAAGCTCGACGCCGCCCTGATCGCCCGCCTGCCCGACAGCGTCCGCATCGCCGCCACCTGCAGCGTCGGCTTCGACCACATAGACGTCCCCGCCGCCAAGGCGCGCGGCCTCGTCGTCACCAACACGCCCGAGGTCCTGACCGACTGCACCGCCGACATGGCGTTCCTGCTGCTGCTGAACGCCTGCCGCCGGGCCAAGGAATATGGCGGCATCATGGACAAGGGCTGGCGCCAGTCCTTCGGCATGCGCGACATGCTGGGCACCCAGGCCAGCAACAAGACGCTCGGCATCGTCGGCTTCGGCCGCATCGGCCGCGCCATGGCCCAACGCGCCCGCGGCTTCAACATGCGCGTCCTCTACACCGACGTCGCCCGCGCCGCGCCCGAGCTGGAAGCGGGCGCCGAGTGGGTCCCCACCCTCCAAGAACTCCTCCCCCGCAGCCAGATCCTGACCCTGCACGCCCCCGGCGGCGCCGGCACCGACCGCCTGATGAACGCCGAAACCCTCGCCCTGCTCCCCCGGGGCGCCGTCCTGGTCAACGCCGCCCGCGGCAGCCTGGTGGACGAGGACGCCCTGCTCGACGCCCTGCAATCCGGCCACCTCGCCGCCGCCGGCCTCGACGTCTTCCGCAGCGAGCCCGACTTCGACCAGCGCCTGTCCGCCCTGCCCAACGTGTTCCTGACCCCGCACATGGGCAGCGCCACCCTGGAAACCCGCAACGCCATGGGCTTCCGCGCCCTGGACAACATCGCCGCGGTCACGTCGGGCAAGCCGGCCATAGACCCGTTGTGGAGCTGACCCCCATGACCCGGCCCATCCTCTACATCACCCGCCGCCTGCCGCCCGCGGTGGAGGCCCGCGCCGCCCGGGACTACGAAGCCCGCCTGAACCCCGACGACCACCCGGTCGCCGCCGCCGAAATCCTAGCCGGAGCCGCCGGAGCCGACGCCCTCCTATGCTGCCCGGCGGAACGCCTGGACGCCGCCCTGATCGCCGCCCTCCCGCCCAGCGTCCGCGTCATCGGCACCTTCAGCGTCGGCACCGACCACATAGACCTCGACGCCTGCCGAGCCCGCGGCATCCCCGTCGTGAACACCCCCGACGTCCTCAGCGTCGCCACGGCCGAGCTCGCCATGCTGCTGATCCTCGCCGCCGCCCGCCGGGCCGGCGAGGGCGAGCGCCTCGTCCGCGCCGGCCGCTGGACCGGCTGGGCGCCGACCCACCTGATGGGCCGCGGCGTCAGCGGCCGCCGCCTCGGCATCTTCGGCATGGGCCGCATCGGCCGCGAACTCGCCACGATGGCCCGTGGCTTCGGCATGACGGTCCACTACCTCAACCGAACCCGCCTGCCGCCCGAGCAGGAGGCCGGCGCCCAGTTCCACGAAACC
>DASWOJ010000098.1:0-17642 GCA_036398775.1 Acetobacteraceae bacterium | reverse complement strand
GCGGATCGCGGCGATCAACACGCCAGGGATGCCGCACAGGCCGAAGCCGCCGGACATGATGGTCATGCCGTCCCGCAGCACGCCTGCGAGTGCCGCCGCTGCATCGGGATGTACCTTGTTGACTGCCATGCCGTCCGCTTCTCCCTGGTGGCAACGGCCTCGTTGGACCGCGCTCGATTTGTCGTTGACGTGGACTAAACGGTTGGTCCATATCGGCCCGCAACGTCCGGCGCAAGCCGAAAATCAAGCGGAACCACCGCCGACGTTCCTGGGAAGGAAGCAATTTGGCAAGCACCGACGTGCGTCTCGTTTACGTCCTGAACGGACCCAACCTGAATCTGCTGGGCAAACGGCAGCCGGAGATTTATGGGCGGGAAATCCTGGCCGACGTGGAGCGCGACTGCCGGGCGCTTGCGGCCGAGCTGGGCCTCGAATTGCGCTTCCACCAGAGCAACCGCGAACACGAGATCATAGACTGGGTGCATGAGGCGCGTGAGGACGCGGGCGGCATCGTCATCAACCCGGCAGCCTTTACTCACACCTCCGTCGCAATCCTGGACGCCCTCAACACCTTCGAGGGACCGGTGATAGAGGTCCATATCAGCAACGTCCACAAGCGCGAGGCCTTCCGACACCATTCCTATGTGTCGCTGCGGGCAGATGGAGTGATCGCCGGGCTGGGAACCCAGGGCTACCAATTGGCGCTGCGGCGGGTCGCAAGCCTAGTCGACGTGGGTGGGTAGTTTGGTCCTGCTGCCCAAGTGCATCGCAACCGTATGCCTGAGCGGAACGCTGGCCGAGAAGCTGGAAGCTGCCGCGGCCGCCGGGTTCGACGGCGTGGAAATCTTCGAGGCGGACCTGCTGGCGTTCGGCGGCTCCCCGGCCGACGTGCGCAGCATCTGCGAGGGGCTGGGCCTGGCCGTCAGCTTGTATCAGCCGTTCCGCGACTTCGAGGCGATGCCTGACTTGCAGCGTGCCCGCAACCTCGACCGGGCCGAGCGCAAGTTCGACGTGATGCAGGCGCTGGGCGCCGACCTGCTGCTGGTGTGCAGCAACGTGCAGCCCGCCGCCCTGGACGACGACGCCCGGGCCGCCGCCGACCTGGCGGAGATGGCCGGGCGCGCCAGCCGCCGCGGCCTGCGCATCGGCTATGAGGCGCTGGCCTGGGGGCGGCACGTGAACCGCTGGAGCCATGCCTGGCGCATCGTGCAGCAGGCGGCCCACCCGGCGCTGGGCCTGATCGTGGACAGCTTCCACACCCTGGCCCTGGGCGACGATCCCGCAGGACTGGCCGAGGTGCCGGGCAACCGCATCTTCTTCGTGCAGTTGGCCGACGCCCCGCGCCTGTCCATGGACGTGCTGAGCTGGAGCCGGCATTTCCGCAACTTCCCCGGCCAGGGCGACCTGGACGTGACCGGCTTCGTGCGCGCCGTGCTGGCATCCGGCTATGCCGGGCCGTTGTCGCTGGAGGTGTTCAACGACGAGTTCCGCGCGGCGCCCGCCCGCATCAATGCGCGAGACGGCTTGCGCTCCCTCGTGCTGGCCGAGGCCGAGGCGGGCGGCGGCGCCGGGCTGCCTCCCGCCCCGGCGCTGGACGGCATCGAGTTCCTCGAGTTCGCCGTGGACGAGGCGGCACGGGCGGACCTGGCCTCCGTGCTGGGCAGCCTGGGCTTCCGCCACGCCGGGCGCCACCGGTCCAAGGACGTGGACCTGTATCGGCAAGGCCAGATCAACTTCGTGCTGAACGCGGAGCAGGACAGCGCGGCGGCCGAGCACTTCCAGCAGCATGGCGCGAGCGTTTGCGCCATGGCGCTGCGCGTGGGCGATGCGGCGTCCGCCATCGCCCGGGCGGAGGCGCTGCTATGCCCGGAGTGGCAGGAGCCGGTCGGCCCCGGCGAGCGGCGCATCCCCGCCGTGCGGGCGCCCGATGGTACGCTGGTCCACCTGGTGCAGCACGAGCCCGCCGGCTGCCCATTCTGGGAAAGCGACTTCGACCTGGCGCCTGGCGATGATGGGCCGGTGGGCCTGCTGGACGTGGACCACATGGTGCAGGCAGTGCCGGCCGGGCGCATGGACGGCTTCGTGCTGTTCTGGCGCGGGGTGTTCGGCCTGGCGCCGCAGCCGCAACTGGAAACTGCGGACCCGTATGGCCTGGTCCGCAGCCGCGCCCTGGTCAGCCCCGGCGGCGCCGTGCGCCTGGTGCTGAACGCGTCCGAGAGCCAGGGCACCGCGACCGGCCGCTTCGTGCTGTCCACCGCCGGGGCAGGCGTCCACCATGTCGCGCTGTCCACCGCAAACCTCCGGCGCAGCGTGGTGGCGCTGGAAGCCGGTGGAGCCTTGCTGCTGCCGATGACGGACAACTACTACGACGACCTTGCCGCCCGCTGGAGCCTGGACGATGCCGCCATGAAGGAGCTGCAGGACCACGGGCTGATGTATGACAGCGACGGCGCGGGCGAGTTCTGGCACCTCTACACCGACGCGTTCCACGAGCGGTTCTTCTTTGAGGTCGTGCAGCGCGGCGGCGGCTATGCCGGTTTCGGCGCCGCGAACGCCCCGGTGCGCGCCGCCGCCCAGGCGCGTCAGCACCCCGCTGACGCCGCTTTCCTGTGACCGCCATCAAGGAGGGACGATGATGTCCGACGAGTTCATCCAGCGCGACCGCAGCCAGCACCCGCCGGCCTACACGCCGGACTACAAGAGCACCGTGCTGCGCTCGCCGCGCCGGGCGATGTTCTCCCTGCAGAACTCGCTGTCCGAGGTCACCGGGCCGCGCTTCGGGCGGGACGCCTTGGGGCCGCTGGACCATGACCTGATCCGCAACTACGCGCAGGGCGGTGAGCCGATCGGCGAGCGCACTGTCGTGCACGGCTGGGTGCGCGACGAGAACGGGCGCGGCGTGCCGGACACGCTCGTGGAAGTCTGGCAGGCCAACGCCGGCGGGCGCTACCGGCACGTGAACGACACCTACCTGGCGCCGATTGACCCCAACTTCGGCGGCTGCGGGCGGATGATCACCGACGCCGACGGGCACTATGCCTTCCGCACGGTGAAGCCCGGCGCCTACCCGTTCCGCAACTTCGTCAATTCGTGGCGGCCGGCGCACATCCACTTCTCGCTGTTCGGCTCGGGCTTCGCGCAGCGGCTGATCACCCAGATGTACTTCGAGGGCGACCCGCTGATCCCGCGCGACCAGATACTCTCCACTATCCCGGACGAGGCGGCGCGGACGCGTCTGGTGGCGGCGCTGGACTTCGACGCCGCGGTGCCGCTGGACAGCCTGGCCTACCGGTTCGACATCGTGCTGCGCGGGCAGCGATCCACCGTGTTCGAGAACAAGCTGCAAGGGAACTAGGGGGCATGGTCGCCTTTATCGAGCCAGCCGGCACCGCCCGGCTGCGCGAAACGCCGAGCCAAACCGCTGGACCCTACGTCCACATCGGGCTGATCCCGTCGCAGGCGGGGTTGGACATCTTCGGCCAGGACCTGGGCCGCGTGCTGGCCGGGCCGGATGCCGCCGGAGAGCGCATCCTGATCGAGGGCCGCATCTTCGACGGCGCCGGCGCACCGTGCAACGACGTGCTGGTGGAGGTTTGGCAGGCCAACGCCGCCGGGCGCTACGATCACCCGGCCGACCAGCAGAACCGGCCATTGGACCCGGCCTTCCACGGCTGGGGCCGGACCGGGACGGACTTCCGCACCGGGGTTTGGAGCTTCGAGACGGTGAAGCCCGGCGCGGTGTCCGGGCGGCACGGGCGGCCGATGGCGCCGCATGTCAGCCTGTGGCTGGCGTCGCGCGGCATGAACATCGGGCTGTCCACCCGCATGTACTTCCCGGACGAGTCCAAGGCGAACGCCGCCGACCCGGTGCTGGGCATCGTCGGCTACCCCAGGCGCGACACGCTGGTGGCCCGGCGGGAGGAGCGGGACGGGATGCCGGCCTATGTGTTCGACATCCACCTGCAGGGCGACCGGGAAACCGTGTTCTTCGACATCTAAGTAAGCTTATGCGGCCGGTCACACAGTCGGCCTGCGGCCGTGCCAGGCCGCGTAGGCGACGTTTCTATTTGTGTGCACACTTCCAAAGATTTGCTTAGGGGCCCATGATGAAGCCAGTCACCATCGCCGTCGCCATCACCGGCTCCGTCCCGCGCAAGGCGGACAACCCCGCGGTTCCCGTGACCGTGGCCGAGCAGGTCGAGTCCACGCATGAGGCATTCGAGGCCGGGGCCACCTTGGTCCACATCCACGTCCGCAACCCCGACGAAACGCCGTCGTCCGACCCCGAGCTGTTCCTCCAGGTGCAGGAAGGAGTGGCGAAGCACTGTCCCGGCATGATCGTGCAGTTCTCGACGGGGGGACGCGGGCGGGACCAGGCGGCACGGGGCAACGCCCTGCAGCACCGGCCCGACATGGCGTCGCTGTCCACCGGGTCGGTCAACTTCCCGACCATCGTCTATGAGAACGCGCCGGCGTTGGTCGTGGACCTTGCGACGCGCATGAAGGAGTACGGCGTGCTGCCGGAGATCGAGGTGTTCGACCTCAGCCACCTGCACGGGGCGCGCCGGCTGGTGGACGCCGGGCTGATGAACGAGGCGCCGCACGTGCAGTTCGTGATGGGCGTGAAGAACGCGATGCCGGCGGAGGAGCACCTGCTCGACATCCTGCTGACCGAAAGCCGGCGGCTGCTGCCGCACGCAACCTGGACCGCGGCCGGGATCGGCGCGAACCAGGCGCGGGTGATGAACTGGGCGCTGGCCCGGGGCGCCGATGCGGTGCGGACCGGGCTGGAGGACAACGTGCGCGCCAGCAAGGACCGCCTGGCCTCCAGCAATGCCGAACTGGTCCGCATGGCTGCCGAAACCGTCCAGCGCCATGGCCGCACCGTCGCGACCCCGGCGGAGGCGCGGGCGGCGCTTGGGCTGCGGCCAGTGGCATGACGTTCTCGCCGCTGGACTCGGTCCTGCTGGGACCGCTGTTCACGACGGCGGACATGGCGGCCTGCTTCTCGGACACCGCGCGCCTGGCCGCCATGATCGAGGCGGAAGCGGCGCTGGCGCGGGCGGAGGCCGGGTTGGGGCTGGCGCCGGAGGGGTTGGCGGCGGCGGTCTCGGCGGTGGATGCGGGGACGCTGGACGTGGCGGCGCTCGGCGCGGCGACGGCGGTGTCCGGGGTGCCGACGATCCCGTTCATCGCCGCGATGCAGCCCCGGCTGCCGCCGGACCTGGCGCGGTCGTTCCACATGGGCGCCACCACGCAGGACATCCTGGACACCGCGCTGGTGCTGCAGGTGCGCCGGGCGCTGGCGTTGCTGGCGGCGGAACTGGACGCGGTGCTGGCCGGGTTGTCGGCGATGGCGCAGGCGCATCGGGACACGCCCTGCGTCGGACGGACCTACGGCCAGCACGCGGCGCCGATCACCTTCGGCTACAAGGCCGCGGTCTGGCTGACCGGCGTGGCGGATGCCGCGGCGGCGCTGCCGGCGCTGCGTGCGAGGGTGCTGGCAGCATCGCTCGGCGGCCCAGTCGGCACCCTGGCCTCCCTCGGCAGGGACGGCCCGGCGGTGCAGGAAGCGTTCGCCCACGAGTTGGGATTGGCCAGCACGCCGCTGGCCTGGCATGCGCTGCGCGGGCGCATGGCGGAGGCGGGCGCTTGGCTGCTGCACGTGCTGGGCGCGCTGGCGAAGATTGCGACGGATGTGGCGAGCCTGGCCGCGACGGATGTTGGCGAGGTGGCCGAACCCTACGTGCCCGGGCGCGGCGGGTCCTCCGCCATGCCGCACAAGCGCAACCCGGTGTCCTCCACCGTCATCCTGGCCGCTCATGCCGCGGCCCTCGGCCATCTCGTGACGCTGTTTGGCGGTATGGCCGCGGCGCATGAGCGTCCGGCCGGGGCGTGGCACGCGGAGTGGCACGCGCTGCCGCCGCTGTTCGGCCTGGCAGCGGGGGCGCTGCGGGAGGCACGGGCGTTGGCGGAAGGCTTGCAGGTGGACGCCGCGCGCATGGCGGGGAACATTGGCCTGACGCACGGCCTGCTGTTCGCGGACGCGGCGGCGGCGCGGCTGTCCCCCCGGCTCGGGCGGGCGGCGGCGCATGAACTGGTCGAGCGGGCGGCCGATGAGGTGCGGCGCACCGGCACGACGCTGCAGGCGGTGCTGGCCGGCGGGGCGGGGACCGGGCCGGAACTGGATGCCGCGTTCGACCTTGCGCCCGCAGTGACGGCGGCCGGACTATGGGTGGACCGGGCGATGCGGCACGCCGACGCAGCGCGCGCCGGGATGGCGGGGCAGCGGGGGCGGGCATGACGGAAATACTCTGGGTCGCATTGGGCGGGGCGCTGGGCAGCGTCGGGCGGTATTGGATCGGGGGGTGGGCTGCGCCCTACAGCCAGGACCTGCCGTGGGGCACGGTGGGCATCAACGTGGCGGGGTCGTTCCTGATTGGATGCTTTGGCACGCTGACGCTCCAGGGCGGGCGTTACCCGGCGCCGGATTGGCTGCGGCTGTTTGTCATGGTCGGGGTGTGCGGCGGGTTCACGACATTCTCGTCATTCAGCCTGCAAACGCTGGACCTGCTGCGTGCCGGGGCGTGGGGCCGGGGCCTGGCGAACGTCGCGCTGTCGGTGTTGCTATGCCTGGGGGCAGTTGCAGCGGGTCATGCACTCGCGGCGCAGGCCAGTGGGAACGGACCGGGCATCGCCCAGACCGCGCTGGAGGAGGACGCGTCGTAGCTGCGCCGGGCCGGTGAGCCAGTCAACCGAAGGTGGCGCAACATTGCGGCGCGGCACTTGGGCGGGTGATGGAGTGGCTACAAGCAGCAATCCCCGTTGGACGGTTGCCGAAACGGTTGCGACCACTTGCCCTCGGCCATCTCTCGCTCCGGCTAGTTGGACGCAGCGCCGGCAAGACGCTTTCAGGGTGGATAAGTCTCCACCGACGGGTGGCCCAACGTTCCTTTCAGCTCAACCAGGGCCGCAAAATCTTTATTTTTATGCTGGATATATAATTTATGCTTAATGGACACGAAATTTTGTACGGCGAAGAGGTCCGAGCTGTGCGAGAAATTAGTTGCGGCGGCAACACGAGTTCAGACGGGACCAATGATCTCTCACTACACCATCCTGATGGTAGATGCTCGGAACGAGGTGATCGGCTCTGTTTATTGCCACGTCAGGACGGATGACGCTGCCTTGGCTGCAGCTCAAGCATGGCTCGGCAGGCACGCCTGCGTCGAGGTTTGGAAGGGCACGCGGCTAGTTGCAACCCTGGGCGCGGCCGCAGGCTCCGCACCGCAGCGGGCGTCGGCGGCATACGAAACGAATGATTGCCCCCGGTTCGAGCCGGATCTGCACCCACCGGCAGCCTGACATCAGCTTAAGCCCCATTTGGGTCGCCGCCTCGTCCAGCGAGCACTGATTGTGACCTCTACGGGCACTTCGAGCGTCTGGGAAGGGAGCGGCATCACGAACCAAGGCTAACCGGGAATGCTGCCGGGTGAAGCGCAGCCTGCCGACCCGATCCGCCCAGCATCCTCGTCAATGAGGTCAGAGCAAGTCGGCCGGACCCGTCGCCCTCCCCTTCCTGCCGGCCGCGCCGCCTTGTATAGCGGCCCACCCTGCCGGGACCTGCCCATGCCCCCCTTGCTGTTCCTGACCCAGCGCATTCCCTACCCGCCCATCAAGGGTGAGAAGATACGGCCCTACCACATCCTGCAGCACCTGCGCCGCGACTTCGACGTGCATCTCGGCACCCTTGTTGACGACCCGGCAGACCAGCAGCACATCCCGGCGGTGCAGGCGATGTGCGCCGGCAGCCACTTCGCCACCCTGGACCGGCGCATGGCGAAGGCAACGTGCATGACGGGGCTGCTGACCGGGGAGCCGCTGAGCGTCACCTTCTTCCGCGACCGCGGCCTGGCGCGCTGGGTGCAGGGGGTTATGGACCGGGTGCGGCCTGTGGCGGTGTATGTGTTCTCCTCCAACATGGCGCCCTACGTGCTCGGCCTGCGCGGGCCGGGGCAGACCTGCGTGGTGGACCTGACTGATGTGGACTCGGAGAAATGGCGGGCCTACGCCGCGGCGGCAGGGTTGCCGATGCGCTGGGTTTACCGCCGGGAATGGCGCCGGGTCGCAGCGTTGGAGGCGCAAATCCTGCGGGAGTGCAATTGGAGCACCTTTGTGTCCGATGAGGAGGCGGCCCTGTTCACCCGTCTGAACCCCGGGCATGACGGGCGTGTCCGCGCCATCAGCAACGGGGTGGACGCCAGCTACTTCGATCCGGCGCTGCCCACGGATGCGCCCTATCCCATGGACCGCCCCACCTTCGTGTTCACCGGCACGATGGACTATCCGCCCAACGTGGACGCCGTGGCGTGGTTCGCGGAGGCGGTGCTGCCGCTGGTCCGGCAGGGGGCGCCGGATGCCGCCTTCTTCATCGTCGGCGCCAGCCCGGCGCCACGGGTGCAGGCATTGTCGGCGCTGCCGGGGGTGTCCGTGACCGGCCGGGTGCCGGACGTGCGCCCCTATTTGGCGCATGCCGCCGCAGCCGTCGCCCCCATGCGGATCGCCCGCGGTATCCAGAACAAGGTGCTAGAGGCGATGGCGATGGCCCGCCCCGTCGTCGTCACCTCCGATGCGCTGGAGGGCATCGCCGCGCGCCCGGGACAGGAGGTGCTGCTGGCCGCCGACGCCGGCGCCTTCGCCGCGGCTTGCCTGGCAACGCTGACGCCCGCCGGAGCCGCTCTTGGCCCGGCTGCGCGGGACCGCGTGCTGCAGGATTACAGTTGGGCCGGGCGGCTGCGCGGGTTCGACCCGCTATTCGCGCCGGCGCTGGCACAGGCATGATCGTCCGCTCCCGCGCGCCGCTGCGGCTGGGCCTGGCCGGCGGCGGCACCGACGTATCGCCGTACTGCGACGAGCATGGCGGCGCCGTGCTGAACGTCACGGTGGACCTGTATGCCTACACCATCATCGTTCCGGCCGACGACGGGCGCGTCCGGTTCGCGGCCACGGACCTCAGGCAGGAGTGGGACGGCCCGGCCGATGACGGGATGGAGGACTGCCCGCTGGTGCTGCACCGGGCGGTTTACCGGCGTGTCGTGCGGGACTTCAATGGCGGGCGCCCCCTGCCCTGCGCCGTGACCACCTTCTGCGACGCCCCGCCGGGGTCGGGGCTGGGCACGTCCTCGACGATGGTGGTGTCCCTGGTGAAGGCGTTCGTCGAGTGGCTGAACCTGCCGCTGGGCGAATACGAGATCGCCCACCTGGCCTTCGAGATCGAGCGGATTGACGCGGGTCTCGGCGGCGGGCGGCAGGACCAGTATGCCGCGACGTTCGGCGGGGTGAACTTCATGGAGTTCCACCCGCAGGACCGGGTGATCGTGAACCCGCTGCGGGTGAAGAACTGGATCATCTCGGAGATGGAAACCTCGCTCGTGCTGTTCGACAGCGGGGTGTCGCGGTCCTCGGCGCGGATCATCCAGGAGCAGACGGACAACCTGACCCGGCATAGCGGCACGACGCTCGATGCGATGCACGCCATCAAGCAGGATGCCTTCGTGATGAAGGAGTGCCTGCTGCGGGGCGACTTCGACCGCTTCGCCGCCTGCATGCGGCGCACCTGGGACAGCAAGAAGCGCCTGGCCGACAACGTGACCACCGGGCACATAGACGAGGTCGTGCAGGCCGCGCTGGACGCCGGAGCGCGGGCGGGCAAGGTATCCGGCGCGGGCGGCGGCGGCTTCGTGACCCTGCTGGTCTTGCCGGAGCGGCGGATGGACGTGATCCGGGCGCTGCAGAAGCAGGATGGGCGGGTGATGACCTGCCATTTCACCCGGCACGGGACCGAGGGTTGGAAGATCAATTGAGGCCGGCCTCCCATCGCCGCGCCGGTCCGTCATTTGACAGCGCCGGCAGGGTGCGTGGATAGCAGCGTCCATGGACCTGAACCTTTCCGGCAAGCGCATTCTCATCACCGGCGGCTCCAAGGGGATCGGCGCGGCGTCGGCGCAGACCCTGGCCGAGGAAGGCTGCGACCTGCTGCTGGTCGCCCGTGACGGGGCGGCGCTGGAGACCGTGGCCGCCGGGTTGCGTGCGCGCCATCAGGTACGCGTCGAGACGTTGGCCGCCGACCTCAGCCGGCAGGCCGAGGTGGAGCGCGTGGCAGGCGCCGCGGGGGAGGTTGACGTGCTGGTCAACAACGCCGGCGCGATCCCGCCGGGCAGCTTGCTGGCGGTGGACGACGCCATGTGGCGTGCGGCCTGGGACCTCAAGGTGTTTGGCTTCATCGGCTTGACCCGGGCGATGTATCCCGTGCTGAAGGCACGCGGCGGCGTCGTGGTGAACGTCATCGGCGCGGCTGGGGAGCAGTTCGACCCCAACTACATCGCGGGGTCCGCCGGCAATGCGTCCTTGATGGCCTTCACCCGTGCCCTGGGCCGGGCGGCGCCGGCGGACGGCATGCGGGTGGTCGGGATCAACCCCGGTCCGGTCGCGACCGACCGGCTGATGATGCTGCTGCGCGCACGCGCAGAGCGGGAATTGGGCGACGCCGGGCGCTGGCAGGAGTTGACGCGCGGCATGGCGTTCGGCCGTCCGGCGGAGCCAGCGGAGATCGCCGCCGCGGTCGCCTTCCTGGCCAGCCCGCGCTCGGGCTACACGTCCGGCACGATCCTGACGATCAACGGCGGCTGAGGCAGCGGCTGGAACGGACCAACCGGAGGCCACCGATCAACGGCGCGGCGCGGGCTGCGCTCCCGGATTGCCAGATTACGTGAAGCGGTCGTTTCGGTTTGGCTCCGCTGCTGGTCTCCACGAAAGGCGCTTCAATTCGGCACCGGCGGCTGAGCAGGCATGAAGGCGACATCGCTCGGGCTTGATGATGCGCCGGTCCGGTGCCCCGACCGCAGTTGGGCAAAGACGTCCTCGATGCGCCGGCTGACCAGGGTGGCGCGCGAGCCTTGGAATGCCGAGAACAGCAACGAGGGCACGGCAAGGAACGGGTTCGGCTGACGTCCAACCGAGTTGACCTGGATGACTCCGAGGACGTCGTTGTTCCTCGACAGCCGCATCGCCACGCTCGTCTCGTGCAAGAAGCTCAATGGCACGGTCGAGCTGTCATTCCCGATCGTGCGGGTCACTGCGCCCGATAGTACATAGGCATCAGGCGCAGCCTCCGTTGCCGATGCTAGGGACGCTGCAGGGATGATCTTGTTGCTGGCCGCGCGCGCCACGAGTGCGGGCGGGATATCCCGGGCAATGTCTTGCCCATCCTTCGTAAGCGCCGTGAAGGGCAGGATGCGAAGGCTCGCGATCTGGCTCACATCGAAATCCGGCCGGAATGAGAAGACGTATTCCGGAAGGACCGGGCCGCTTGGGCTGGCCGACTCGGTGGCGGCCGTCGCCTGCGCGACCGTGTCGAGGGGCCGGATCTCCGCCTCGGTCAGGAAACCTCCATGGTCGGCTTGCAGGTGAACGTCATGGGAACACCCAGCCGCCAAGAATGCCATGCCGGCAAAAGCAACCCATCGCCCAATGACCAAAATCCATCCCTTCGTTCTTGGGTTGATGGTCTATGGGGGTGCGGACGGTGTCAACTGGGCGAGAGTGACGCGACAGGGTAACCGTCTGCGAGCAAATCTCGCCATCTTCGGACGCTGCCTCGGCCGCTTTCGCGCAACGACCACTGCGCACCGTCAACCCGACAGAGGCCGCATCATCCGAGGGCCAGGGCCGCGGGCGCCCTCGCAGGCACACGCAGTCCGGCCGCCGCCGGCACCGCCAACGCGCACAGGGCGGCCATGATCCAGAAGGTACTGGCCCCGTACCATCCATACAGCGGACCAGATATCAGCGTCAGCAGCGCCGACATGGCGCCGACTGCGACGGTGCCGTAAACGGCCTGCGCCGTCGCGGCCAAGGGCGGCGGGACGATGGCGGCCAGCATCCCCATGCAGGCCAGGTGCAGCAGCGCGAAGGTCAGGCCGTGCAGCGGCTCCACCAGCGCCATCGCCGGAACGGCTGCCGTGACGGCGGTGACGCCCCAGCGTACCACGCCGGCTCCAGCGGCCAGCAGCGCCGCGCCGCGCGGGCCGATGCGGCGCAGGAGCGGAGGTCCGATCAGCGCGAACACCAGCACCTCTGCCAGCACAGCCTCTGACCACAGCAGCCCGGCGGTGCGCGGCCCGATGCCGGCTGCGGTCCAGCGCAGCACCTCGAACCCGTCATGCAGGGCGTGACTGCCCTGGATCAGCGCCGCGACCAGCATAAGGCGCAGGAAGCCGGGCAGCCGCAGCAGCGCCAGGGGACTGCCGGCCGGTCCGGACGGCGCAGGCTCGGCCACCGCATCGGGCACGGCGAGCGCCGCCGCCGCGGCCACCGCCAGCAGCCCGGCGTTCAGCCACAGGATGCTGGGCAGGCCCATCGTCGCCACCGCGTGTCCCGCGACGTTCGACCCCACGATGAAAGCGGCCGACCCGGCGCCGCGTATCCAGCCGTAGCGGCCGGGCGCGGCCTCTACCGACAGCGCGTCCGCCAGGGGCACCAGGGGCGCAAGCAGCGACGCGTGAAGGACGGAGACCGCCAGCAAGGTTGGCAGGCCGCCGGGCAGCAGGTAGCCCAGCGCGACCGCGGCGGCAGCGGCCGTCAACAGCGCCAGCACCTGCCGGCGCATGCCCAGCCGGTCGGCCACGCGGCCCCCTGCCGGGCCGGCCAGCAGGCGCACGGCGGTGCCGCAGGCCAGCACGGTGCCGATGCCGGACGGGTGCAAGCCACGCTCCTGCAGCAGGCTGGGCAGAAACGGCGACGCCGCGCCGAAGGCTGCGAACAGCGTGCCATACAGCAGCACGAAGCGCGGCAGCGGCGCCGCGCGCATCTAGGAGGCGGCCAGGCGCACCCGGTCCCCAACCCGGAGGACGCCGGGGCGGTGGACGGCGCAGTAGGTGCCGATGCGGTTGCCGAAGCGCTGCACGACGGTGCGCAGCACGGCCGGGTCCTTGGCGGCGGTTACGGCGTCGATTGCCACCATCGCGCAGCGCGGGATGGCCCAGTCCAGGCTCAGCCCCGGCGCGTCGGGGCCGTCGCCGAACAGCATGGTCCGGCCGCACCAATCGGCGTCGGTGCTGGCGGGGTCGTCCGGCTGGATGACGACGTTGGCACGGAAGCGGTCCAGGCCGACCGGCGCGCCATGCGCCTGGCCGACGGCGTCCGCCGCCGTGGTCGCGAGGACCGAAACGGGCATGGCGTCATAGGCGCCGCGCCCGGTCTGGATCAGGTGCAGCGGATGCCCGGCGGCGTCGCCCAGGCAGCCGGACAGGGCCGGGTCTGCCAGATCGAACACCGTGCCGTCCGGCGCCGTCACCTGCACGCGGGCGCGGCGCGGGTCGTCCGGGTCGGCATAGCGCGCCCGGTGCAGCACGAGCGCGGGCAGGTCGCGGGCCGTGAACCAGGGGAAGGCGGAGGTGTTGTCCGTTTTCACGAAGGCATATTGCCTGTCGCCGTGCAGTCCGGTCCAGAACAGCTCGGCGGCGTCCAGAGGTTCGGCCTGCATGGACTTCACGGGGTAGCGGTTCAGGGCGATGACGGTGCCGATGGGTTCAGGAATGATGAAGTCGGGGGTCATGGGTTCCGGGGTCATTGGGCCGGCAGTCTCGCAGAGCGGCGGCGGGCTGGCCAGGCAGGGGTGCGTCTCCACTGCCCCAGGAACCGGTAACAAAGCGGCGTTGCCGGGTCGACCCTTGTCATGCGAGTGTACGGGTCCAAACACCGGGGCGTGTCGTGCAGAACAATGTCGGCCATACGAGATTCTTCGCCTACACCGGCCCGCATGACGTGACCGAGATCGCCAACTTGGTGGGCGCGCCTGTGCCGGAACGCTGTACCACCTTGCGCGGCGTGGCGGGCCTGCATGGCGCCGGGCCGGAAGATTTGTCCTTCATCGGCCATGCCCGGCACGTGCCGGCGCTCGTGGCGACCCGGGCTGGCGCCGTGATCGTGGCGCCGGACCTGCTGGGCCAGGTGCCGCCGGACACCATTGCGGTGGTGACGCGCAACCCGCATCTCGGCTGGGCGCGGGCGGCCGGGCTGTTCCACCCGGCGGCACAGGCCCAGGCCGGGGTCCATGCGACGGCCTTTGTCCACACCGATGCGGTCGTCCATCCCACGGCGGAGGTCGGGCCGATGGCGGTGGTGGACGCCGGGGCGGAGGTCGGTGCTGGGTGCATCATCGGGCCGGGCACGGTGGTCGGCGCGGGCGTGGTGCTGGGCGAGGCGTGCCGGATCGGCGCGAACGCCACGCTGAGCCACGCGGTGCTGGGCGCACGGGTTTACATCTACCCGGGCGTGCGCGTCGGGCAGGAAGGTTTTGGATTTGCCATCTCGGACGCGGGGTTCCAGACGGTGCCGCAGTTAGGGCGGGTGCTGATCGGCGACGACGTGGAGGTCGGGGCGAACAGCACGGTGGACCGCGGCTCCACCCGGGACACCATGATCGGCGCGGAGACGCGGCTGGATAACGGGGTGCAGATCGGCCACAACGTCCACGTCGGGCGCTGCTGCGCATTTGCGGCGCACGTGGCGATCAGCGGTTCGGTGACGGTCGGCGACTTCGTGCAGATGGGTGGGCAGGTCGGCATGTCGGAGCACCTGCGGATCGGCAACGGCGTGCGGATCGGGGCGCAGGCGGGGGTGATCGGCGACTTGGAGGACAAGGCGGTGGTGGTGGGCAGCCCGGCGCAGCCGATCAAGACGTTTTTCCGGCAGGTGGCGGTGCTGAAGCGCTTGGCAGCGCGGGGGTGAGACTTGCTGCTCCCTCTCCCTCCGGGAGAGGGTCGGGGTGAGGAAAGCCGCGGGACAGCGATTTGCCGTGTTGGAGCCCGTTGATGCTGCTGCCGGAGTGGTCCGCGCCGGTCGCCTCCCTCACCCCAACCCTCGCCCGGAGGAGAGGGAGCAGGCTGCCGGCTTTAGCTGCCCCACCCCGCGAACACCTGCCGGTCGCGGTTCTCCTGCATCAGCATCCGGAATCCCGGCAACTTCTCGAAGCCCAGCCCGCCGGGCACGCCGGTTTCGGGATCGGCGACCACCTTGGCGTAGGCGTCGCCGCTCAGCTTCTCCCACTTGCCCGCGGGCTTCTTCGCCTCGACATGGACGACGGTCGCCTTCAGCACCATGCGGACCACGGCCTCCTTCGGATTGGAGGGCTTGGTCAGGCTGGGGTGCCCGGCTACCATCGTCCAGCCGTTGCCCAGCGCCCAGACCTTGAGCTCGTCCGCCGTCATGCCGCCTTCTTCCGCTTCTGCTTGCCTAGCGACACCTTGCCGGCACGGGCCTGGCTGGGGGCGCTGCCGGTCTTGGCGCGCTCCAGCACCAGCCGGGCATAGTCGTCCATGTCGCCGTCGAACGGCGCCACCGTGCCGTCTGCCGCCAGCCACAGCCGGTCCGCCACCAACTCCATCAGCGAACGGTCATGGGTGATCAGGATGACGGCGCCCTGATAATCGTTAAGCGCATCCAGCAAGGCGCGGCGGCTGTCTATGTCCAGGTGGTTGGTCGGCTCGTCCAGGATCAGCAAATGCGGTGCCGCCATCGCGACCAGGTTCAGCAGCAGGCGGGCGCGCTCGCCGCCGGACAGGTTCTCGACTGTCGTGCTTTGCTTCTCGAAGCCGATGCCCCACGACGCCAGGCGGGAGCGATAGGAGGTCTCGCTGTCCTCCGGACGCGCCCGGCGGATAATGTCGAGCGGCGTGTCGGCGGCGTCCAGCGCCTCGATTTGATGCTGGTGGAACCAGCCGACCTGGATGCGCCGCTCCCGCTGCATGTGCCCGGCCTGCAGACCCAGGGCACCGGCCGCCATCTTGGCAAATGTGCTCTTGCCGGCGCCGTTCACGCCCAGCAGGCCGATGCGGTCGTCTATGTCCAGGCGGAGGTTCAGGTTGCGCAGCACCGGCTCGGCGTCGCCATAGCCGACCGACGCCGATTCCAGCCGCATCAGCGGCGGCGCCAAGGGGCGCGGCGGCGACGGCAGCAGGAACGGCGCGACCCGTTCCTCCACCACGGCGGCGATCGGCTCCAGCTTGGCCAGGCGTTTCATGCGGGATTGGGCCTGGGCGGCCTTGCTGGCCTTGGCCTTGAAGCGATCCACGAAGGATTGCAGGTGCGCCCGCTCCGCTTCCTGCTTCACCCGCGACGCCGTCTGCAGCCGCGCCTTCTCGGCCCGGCGCCGCTCGAAGTCGTCGTAGCCGCCGGTATACAGGTCCAGCTTGCCATCGCGCAGGTGCAGGATGCTGTCCACCGAGTTGTTCAGCAGTTCGCGGTCATGGCTGATGATGATGGCGGCGTTGGGGTAGCGGCGCAGGCGCGCCTCCAGCCACATGGCGCCCTCCAGGTCCAGGTAGTTGGTCGGCTCGTCCAGCAGCAGCAGATCGGGCTGGGCGAACAGGGCGGCGGCGAGGGCCACGCGCATCCGCCAGCCGCCGGAGAACTCCGACATCGGCCGGGCCAGGTCGGCGGTCGAGAAGCCGAGGCCGGCCAGGATCTCGCCGGCGCGGGCGGGGGCGCGGTCGGCACCGATCTCCTCCAGTTCCGCGTAGATGTCGGCGATGCGCTCAGGGGGCGCCGTATCCAGCTCGGCCATCAGGCTGTCACGCCGCTCGTCGGCGGCGAGGATAGTGTCGAGCAGGCTGACCGGAGTCGCCGGGTGCTCCTGGCTGACGGCGGCGACGCGGGCGCGGCGGGGCAGCCCGATTTCGCCGCCGTCCGGCTGCAGCTCGCCGAGGATCAGCTTGAACAGGGTGGACTTGCCGACGCCGTTGCGCCCGACCAGGCCGACCTTGGCGGTGGGCGGCAGGAGGACGCTGGCGCGGTCGAAGAAGCGCCGTCCCCATGCATTGAAGACGAGATCATCTATTTGGAGCATTTTCGGAATGTGCCGTTCGATTAGGGCTTGGCCCGGCATGTAGCGGGGATGGGCCGATATTGCGAGGATTACGTTGCCGGTGCAGGATGCGGGCAACTAGGATTGCGCCGCCATGCCCGACCAACCCATCCCAGGCCGCAGCATCACCGACGCTCTGCTGACCGCCATCGCGCACAGCACGGAGCCGATGGCACTGTCCGATCCGCATCGGCCGGACCATCCCATCATTGCCGTGAACCCGGCGTTCGAGGCCATGACCGGCTACCCGGCCGCCGAGATCGTCGGGCGCAACTGCCGGATGCTGCAGGGACCGGGAACGGATTTGGAAACAGCGCGCAAGCTGGGCCGGGTCATCGCCGCCGGCGAGGGCTGCGTCGAGTGGATCGTGAACCACCGCAAGGGTGGCGCCGCGTTCTGGAACCTGCTGTTCATCTCGCCGGTGCGGGACGGACAGGGGAGGATCATCCACTACTTCGCCAACCAGCACGACATCACCCAGGGGCTGCCGGCGCGGCTGTCGGAGGTGAACTTTGGCAGGGCGCACATGCCGGCGGAGATCGTGGCGGAGTTCCAGCGGCTGGTGCACGAGATTGCCGCTGCCGCCGGGGATGGACCCGGCCACGCCCGGGAACTGGAAAAGGTCGTGGCCGCGGCGCGGCGTCTGGCGGAGGTGAGCACCACCCTGGCGCCGGGGCCGGCGTAGAAGCCCCTTAGCGACCGCCGGGGAATGGCCGGC
>DASWOJ010000097.1:0-12744 GCA_036398775.1 Acetobacteraceae bacterium | reverse complement strand
AATCCCGTACGGGGCACCAAGACGAAATCGTCTCGCACAGCCCATCCCGGCTGCGTGACCTGCCGCCGGCGTCTCGATCAGCGCCCAGCAGCCTGGCGACCATCACCGCTAGCCGGACAGGCGCCAACGCTACTTTGCCTCGTCCAGCAGGTGCGCCACCCGCCGCAGCGCCAGTTGGTAGCCCTGGGTACCAAGCCCGGCGATCACCCCATCCGCCCGAAGCGACACGTAGGAATGATGCCGGAAGGCCTCGCGCTTGTGGACGTTGCTGATATGCACCTCCATCACAGGCCCTTCAAAGGCATTGAGCGCGTCCAGGATCGCGACGGAGGTGTGGGTGAAGGCGGCCGGGTTGATGACGATGCCGCCCGCGTCGTCCCGCGCCTCATGCACCCAATCTATGATCTCGTATTCGCGGTTGCTCTGGTGGAAGCGCAATTCGAGGCCCAGCTCGGCCGCCAGCGCCCGGCAGCCGCGCTCCACGTCGGCCAGGGTTTCGCGGCCATAGATCTCCGGCTGACGGCGGCCGAGCAGGTTCAGGTTGGGTCCGTTCAAGACGTAGACGAGGCGGGTCATGCGGGATTTCCTTATCGTGCGTCCGCCTGCCCTCCCTCGTCCTCCGGAGTCAAGCCAGCCCTCGTTCGGTGGGTCACCGCCCTGCCCGGCCGCAGCGTTCCGATCAACGCCGCCGGCCGCGAACGGAGGCGCCAATCCCGCCGCGCTTAATGCTTGCCCAGCGCCGCAACCACCGCCTGCAGGCTCGCGACCGAGTAGGGCTTCTTGGCGACCGGTGTCCCCGCATGCTCCGGCGGGAAGGCCGCGTCCTCGCCGTAACCCGTGGCAAAGACATGCGGCACGCCAAGCGTCTGCAACCGGCTTGCGACGGCGAAGCTCGTCTCGCCGCCCAGGTTCACGTCCATAACGGCAAAATCCGGCTGGCGGCTGCTGATGGAAGCGAGCGCCTCGGCGACGCTGCCCGCAACGTCCACCTGGGTCGCACCGATCTTGGTCAGCATCTCCTCCGCGTCCAGGGCAATGATGATGTTGTCCTCGACCAGGAGCACGGTGCCGGACAAGCGTGCGGGCGACCTCGGTGCAGGCATCTCCAGCTGCGCAACGGGCGGGCCGCCGCCCGCCGCCACGTAATGCGCGGGGATCACGAGGCGCGCCCGCAGCCCGGCGAGCAGGAACTCGACCGTAGCCTCCCCCTTCAGGTCGTGCGGGATCGAGCGCTCGATGATCGTCGTGCCAAATCCGCGCCGGGTCGGCGCCTGCACTGGCGGCCCACCGCTTTCGATCCACTGGATGACCAGCCGCCCCGATGCATCCAGCGTCCAGGTGATGTCCACGTGCCCCCGGCCGCCCTGCAGGGCGCCATACTTGGCGGAGTTGGTGATCAGCTCGTGCAGGACGAGCACCACGGTGGTGAAAGCCTCCGGCTGCAGCAGGACATCGGGGCTGCCTACGCGGACCCCGGTCCTGCCGCCCGCGTTCAAGCCGCCCGGCGCGCCGCTGGCATAAGCCTCCGCCTCCGCCTCCACGACGGCGCGCAGCGACGCCGGCCCCCACTGTTCCCGCGTGATCTGGTCGTGCGCGCGGGCCAGCGCCTGCACCCGTCCGCCCAGCACGCAGGCGAATTCGTCCACCGAGCCGGAAGCAGCCCGGCTTTGCGAGATCAGGCCGCGTATCAGGCCGAGGATGTTGCGGACGCGATGGTTCAACTCGGCGATCAGCAGCTCTTGCCGCTCGGCGGCGCCCTGGCGCTCTTTTTGGGCGATGTCGGCCAGGTGCAGGATGACCTCGAGCAGCGTCGTGCGCAGCGAGTTCGCGACCCGCAGCTCAGCATCCGTCCACGGGACCGACTGCCCGCGCACGATCTCCTGCCAGGCGTCGAAGCTTTTGCGCGGCGTCAGGCGCACGCCGTTCGGCCCGGCCGTCACCGGCTTGTCCGGGTTGCCGGCCCAGGTGACGGAGCGGGCGACCTCGCGGCGGAAGAACACGATGTAGTCGCGCGGCGAGCGCGATATCGGGATCGCGAGCAGGCCCGCCGCCCGTTCGGGGAAGTCCCGCCCGGGCTCGTAGGCCTTGCCGAGCTCGTTGGTGGCGAACACGCTGCTGGCCCCGGTGCGGTTCAGGAACCGGGTCAGGCCCAGGAACTCCTCCCGCGTCGGCGTCGTCCTCTTCAGCGTCGCCTGCTCCTCGACCCAGATCCCGATGCCGTCGCAGGGGATCAGGTCGGTCATGGAGTCAACGAGACGGGAGACGTTCTCGAAGGTGGACGCCTCCGCCGCCATCGTCGCCATCAACTGGTTGTGCAGCTTGCGGGCACGGGTTTCGTATTCAATCTCCAGCTCCCGCTCGTGGCCTTCCAGCAGCAGCGAGAAGGTCTGGCCGAACAGCTCGGCGGCGGTGCGGCGCTCGTAGCCGATACAGCGCGGGGTTAGGTGATGGCAGGCGAACAGGCCCCACAGCTTGCCCCGGCGAAGGATTGACACAGACATGGACGCGGCAACGCCCATGTTGCGCAGGTATTCCAGGTGGATCGGCGACACGGCGCGCAGGGTGCTCATGGACAGGTCGAGCGGCTCGCCCTCAGGACCCAATTGCGGCACGATCGGCACGCCCTCGGACGAGGTGTCGGCGATGACCCGCAGCAAGTTGCGCTCATAAAGCGCACGGGCCTGCTTCGGGATATCTGACGCCGGGTAGTGCAGCCCCAGGAAGGACGGGATGCCAGGCTTGGTCGCGTCGGCGACGACCTGGCCGGACCCGTCCCCGGCGAACTTATACACCATGACCCGGTCGAAGCCGGTCAGCGCCCGCAACAGCCGCGCGGCCTCGCGGTAGAAATCGCCGATGACCTCCTTGGTTTGCAGCCGTGAGATCAGCGAGCGGACGAGGGTGCCGGCGTTCATGTCGCCATCCTCCGCGCTCGGCTCGCATTCCAGCACGATCTTGCCAGCCGACAGATGGATGGCGACGTCGAACGCCGGGCCGCCCTCGATCAAATGCAGGGCGAAGGCACGCTCCACTGCGTCGTCGCCACGCAGGACCGCCAGCCGGTTGCGCAGCGTATGCAGCGCGTCCGCGCTGAATAGGGTGCGCAAGGAGGACCCCAGCAGGGTGTCAACCGGTTGGCCCAGCCAGTCCGGCGCATTGGCGGACAAGCGGGTGATGATCCAGTCGGCCGATACGGCGATCAGGAAGCCGATAGGCTGTATGATGGACAGGAGGTGGATCGGCTCGCGGTCGCAGTTGCTGAGATCGATCGTCTCGCCGGTCAGGCTGGGATCGCTATGGGGCTGCGGCATCGGCAAGGTCCCTGGTTTCGGCACTGGACGGGGCCGCGCGTTCGAAAGCTGCAAAGGCGTCGCGGGCGCCCTCGATCACCGGGCCGGTGCCGTCCTTGGCATACGGGGAGGCCTCCAGCTGCATCAGGAAGCTTGGCCACAACCCCTGCCCTATACCATGACCCAGATACGCTGTCGCTGCCCTGCACTCCGCGTCCTGCCCGGCCAGCACGCGTTGCCGCAGCACCTGGGCGCCGAGACGCGAGCCTTCCAGGACATACAGGACGCCCAGGACCCAGGCAGGGCCGCCAGGCGCATCAAGGAGAAGCGGCGGTGGCGGCTGCAAGCCAAGTGCGGCGAGGTCGCCCTGCAGCGCGTCGCTCCGGCGCCGGCTGGGCCAGTCGTCCAGGATCTGCCCGGCCCCTGCCTGCCCGGCCAACGCCTCCAATGGAAGGATCACGGATGCGTGCGCGGTCAGGAACCTGCGGTAATCGTTGCGCCGGCCGAGGTCCAACCGGGTGAAAGCGTCATCAACCCGTCCATGCGCCGACATGGTGGCAGCACGCAGAAGGGAGCGGATTGGGGACATGCCTATTCATGTGGCAACTCATGCCGCGTTGGAAGGCTTTTTGGGCCATCTTCCTTCAAGTGGTGTTGCCGGACGGCATCCAGCCGGGTCATGGGCTGCGGCAAGGCGCCGGCAGAGCCGATACTGCCGGCGTCAAGCCATCGTCGCCATCGCCGGACCCAGGACGCAAGCCGGCCCAGGCAGGGCATGGGGAGCCGCTCGCATCCCATCGCGCACCACCGGCAAACTGACGGCAGCCGATGCGTTACAGGTGCTTGGCAAGGGGATGCAGAACACGATGACACGCACGACCGGAGATACGCCCGAGGCGCAGGCGAAGGATGCGGCGCTGCCGGGCAACCACGGCCAGTTCGGCGCCAACAACGGCACCGAGGATTACGAGCCGTTGCAAGACGTGCCCGCCGCGCCGGTTCCGGAAGTAGCGCCGGAGCCGGACCCGCAACCCTGACCGCGCCAGCGCCCCGGCGGCGGCACCTGTGAGATCAGGCGTCTTCCTGCTCCCCCCTCCTTTGGGAAAAGGCCGGGAGGAGGGGGTTTTGGCTGCTGAGCGAAGGGCTGCGGACGACGCCGGCATACGGTTCTTTGACGGAAGGGGCAGCTCTTGCCCACGCCCTAATTCGAACCTTTGCCCAGGGGAAGAGGGAGTGGAAGCCTGCGCGTCCGGATCATGCCCTGTCTGTCGGCACATTCCGGACCGCCGCGTGGCAGGTCCGCTGGCACTGGCGTCCGCCGGAAACGCCTTCAAGACATTCTGCGTTCCAGGCAGCACTTCATGAGCCGCCTGGCCCTGCTGGTCGCCGGCGCCTTCTTCATGGAGTTCTTGGACGGCACCATCATCGTGCCCGCCTTGCCCTACATGGCAACGTCCCTCGGCACCAATCCGGTGGACCTGCATATCGGCATCACCGCCTACCTGCTGACGGTTGCGGTGTTCATCCTGCCCGGCGGCTGGGCGGCCGACCGCTACGGCGCGCGGGCGGTGTTCACGACTGCCGTGGCGGTGTTCACGCTGGGCTCGCTGTTGTGCGGGCTGGCGGACAGCACCGGCGCGTTCGTCGCGGCGCGGGTGCTGCAGGGCTTGGGGGGGGCGATGATGGTGCCCGTCGGCCGGCTGGCGGTGTTGCGGACGACGGCCAAGCCCGACCTGATCCGCGCCATCGCCCTGCTGACCTGGCCGGGCCTGACGGCGCCGCTGCTCGGCCCGCCGCTGGGCGGGTTCCTGGCGGAACACTTCACCTGGCGGATGATCTTCTGGGTCAACATACCGCTGGGAGTGCTGGGCATGATCCTGGCGCTGCGGCTGGTGCCTGCCGCAGCCGGGGCGGCCCGGCGGCCATTTGACGGCATGGGCTTCGTGCTTGCCGCCACCTGGTGCCTGTGTGCGACCTTGGCGCTTGATATGCTGGGCGAGGGCGCCGGAGCGTGGGGCGCGATTGCGTTGCTGGCGGCTGGCGCCGGGGCTGCGGGGCCGCTGCTGTGGCGGCACCTGCGCCGGCATCCACATCCTCTGCTGGACACGGCGCCGTTCGCGACGCCTACGTTCCGCGCCACCATGCTGACGGGCACCTTGATGCGGACGCTGATCGGGACCCTGCCGTTCCTGCTGCCGCTGATGTTCCAGTTGGGCTATGGGCGGAGCGCGGTGGAGGCCGGGCTGCTGCTGCTGGTGCTGTTCGCCGGCAACCTGGGGATCAAGCCATTGACGACGCCGATCCTGCGCCGGGTGGGGTTCCGCAGGGTGCTGGTCGGCAACGGGCTGCTTCAAGCCGCGGCAATGACGGGGTTTGCCCTGCTGCCGGCCACGGTGCCGCTATCGGTGCTGCTGCCGCTGCTGGCGGCGACCGGGGCGTCGCGGTCCCTGCAATTCACGGCGCTCAACACCCTGGCGTTCGCCGACGTGCCGCAACCGGCGATGGGGCCGGCCAACACCTGGTTCAGCGTGGCGTTCCAGTTGTCCATCGGCATCGGCGTGGCGGTGGGCGCGGTGGCGCTGCGCCTGGCGAGCGTGGCCGGGGGTGTGGAGCAGCCAGGGCTGGCGCAATTCCATACGGCGCTGGCGGTCATCGCGCTGTTCATGGCGGGGTCGGCATTCGCGGCGCTGGGACTGGCGCGGGACGCGGGGGCGACAATTACGGCGCGGGCGTAACGCCGGGCAGCCAATCCTAGCAGCGCAGCTCATTCACCCGGCCGAACTCTCCCAAGTTGCCCGTCACCACGACCAGCCCGCGGCTGCGTGCGTGCCCGGCGGTCGTGACCTTAACCGCATCTTCACCCAGGGGCGATTTGATGCGGAAGCGTTAGTTTACGCGCGGTGACGCCCTATGCCCGTCCCCGCCGCCGGTCCCACCATGCCTGGACCGCACCCAGCCCACGCATCGCCGGGCGTTTCAACCCCGGCACATCCTCCGCCAGCAGGATCACCCCTACAGGAAGCATCCAGAGTCCCAGAACCGGCAGGAACCACAGGAATCCACCGCCGATGCACAGGATCCCCAGCGGCAGGCGGACCCAACGCCGGCCAGGCTGCCGCAGCGCATGAAAACCGCGCGCCACCGGCGCCGGCAGGCTGCCGAGCAGGCGGTGCAGCGGCGCCTCATCCGCTGGAGTCTTCGTCGCAGCAATGCCATTTGCGTCCATGCCCGCCCAAATAGGGGTTCGCCGGACCAGGTCCAATCCAATAATCCGGGAACCCTGCGACCTGGCGCGGGCACGCCCCGCTGGCGCAAATGCCGGGACGCCGGAACCCTGTGCCGCCGCGGCGCGCTTCCGTCCCGCACCAAGAAAGCAACGCCCATGCAATGGTCCATCCCGATCGGCGCCGTCAAAGGCACCGTCATACGCATCCACCTCACCTTCGTGCTGTTCCTGGCCTGGATCGCCATCACCGCCTATGCCCGCGGCGGCCAGCGCGCGGCGATGGAGGGTGTGCTGTTCATCAGCCTGGTGTTCGCCAGCGTCCTGCTGCACGAGTTCGGCCATGTCATTGCCGCCAGGCGCTACGGGATCAAGACCCCCGACATCACCCTGCTGCCGATCGGCGGCGTCGCGCAGATGGAGCGCATCCCGGAAAAGCCGTCCGAGGAGTTGGTGGTCGCCCTCGCCGGCCCGGCGGTGAACGTCGTCATCGCGGGCATCCTGGCGCTGGTCCTCGGCGGCTTGCCGCAAATCGGCGTTGGGCTGAACCTGGAGAATCCCGGCGTCAGCTTGCTCGGGCGGCTCGCCTGGGTGAACGTCACGCTGGTGCTGTTCAACCTGGTGCCGGCCTTCCCGATGGATGGCGGACGCATCCTGCGGGCGCTGCTGGCGCTGCGCATGGGCCATGCCCGGGCGACGCGGGTGGCGGCAAGCGTCGGCCAGGTCGTGGCGTTCGGGCTGGGGCTGGCCGGGCTGTTCGGCAATCCGATGCTGATCTTCATCGCCCTGTTCGTTTACATGGGCGCGGCGTCCGAGGGCGCCGCAGCACACCAGCGCGAGGCGAGCCAGAACCTGCTGGCTTCCGACGCAGCCGTCACGCGGTTCGAGATGCTGTCCCCCGCCGCCACCGTGGCCGTGGCGGTGGAACACCTGCTGCGAACCTCGCAGCACGACTTTCCCGTGGTGGACGGCGCCGGGCGGATGCGCGGCGTCGTGACCCGCAACGGCATGATCCGCGCATTGCAGGCGACAGGTCCCGACACGCCGGTGCTGGAGGTGATGCAGCGCGACATCCCCACGGTCGGCGCCACGCAGCCGTTGCAGGACGCGGTGCGGCTGATGCAGGACGGCGGCCTGCCCGCGGTCGGCGTGGTGGACGGGGATGGCCGGCTCGTCGGGCTGGTCACGCCGGAGAACCTTGGCGAGCTGATGATGGTGCAGGCGTTGCGGCCGAAGGCTCCCCAGCCGCCGGCCAACCCGTGGGGCAGCCCTGGCCCGGCACGCTGAACGCTTGCGGCACGTCACCCATAGGCCGCGCCGCATCCGGTCAAGGCCGGAGCAGGTCCGCAACCCCGCTCCGTTCCCATCGCGGATTTAGCCTAAGCAGTCTATCTCGGGGTCAGGACGCAGGCTACTTCAGCCTTTTCAGATGCCAGCCGACGCTTGCAGTTGAGTCCGGAGGCTTTGCGGCCAGACCCGGCGGCAATCAGCCCTACTGCGGCAGGTCGCGCTGCAGCGCTTGGGCGAAGCTGCCCAGGCGTGCCTCCAGCGTGCTGGGCACCTCGCAGGCATAGCGGATGGTGCGCCCGATCTCCTCGTATTCGCGGATCAGGAAGCCGCGGCGCTGCACGACCTCCTCCCGCACCGCGGCGGGTGCGTCGGGCGGCAAGGCGCGCAACTCGTCGCTGACCCGCCCAGTGATCTCGGTCAGCGTCCGCTGGCGCCGGCCGATGCCGCGCAGCCGCTCGATGACGTCCGCACGCTGCCGGTTGGTTTCGTCCACCAGCCCAGTGAACAGCAGGGACAGGGCGGCGGGGCGGTCCGCGGCGGGAACCGTGGCGGCGTAGGCATCCAGCCGCGCCACCGCCGCCGGAGTCGGCTGGGTACGTGGGGCGGCGTCCGAGACAACCGCGGCGACCTGCGGGTCGGCCCGCCAGTCCCCGGCTGCATCGTGCCCGGGCCACAGCGTGCCTGCCGTCAGCGTCGGCACCAGGCGCTGCACGCAGGGCCAGTCGGGATCGGCCGGAGGCGGCCCGGCGGCGCCCAGGACCAGCGCAGCAACGCCAGCCAGCACGCGCCTCATTCCGCCCCGCCCTTCCGCGCCATCATGCCGCGCCCGGGGTCGTAGCCCACGGCGGCCACCGCCATGAACACCACCGAGCAGGCCACGACGACAAGCCCGGAAATCCAATCCACCTTCTGATACAGCGCGAACCGGATCAGCTCGGTCGCCGAGGTGAACGGGTTCAGCGTGCACACCCACCACAGGAACAGGCTGCTCTCCTTGACCCGCCACAGCGGATACAGGGCGGAGGAGGCAAAGAACATCGGGAAGATCACGAAGTTCATCACCCCGGCGAAGTTCTCCAACTGCTTGATGAAGGAGGACATCACCAATCCCAGCGCCCCCAGCATCAACCCGGACAGCACCAGCGCCGGCAGCACCGCGATGTAGCCGCCCAGCGGCGGCTCGATCTCCCAGAACCAGGCGATGCCGAGGAAGATGTAGGCCTGCACCACCGCCACCGCGACGCCGGCCAGCAGCTTGCACAGCAGCAAGTACCAGCGCGGAAACGGGCTGACCATCAGCGTCCGCATGCTGCCCATCTCGCGGTCATAGACCATGGACAGGCTGCTCTGCATCCCGTTGAAGAGCTGGATCATCGCGACCAGGCCGGGCGCGATGTAAACCTCGTAGGGGATGTAGGTCTCGTAGGGCGGGATGATGGACACCCCCAGCACGAACCGGAACCCGGCGGCGAAGATCGCCAGCCACACCAGGGGCCGCACCAGCGCCGAGATAAACCGCCCGCGCTGGTGGACCCAGCGCAGCCCCTCGCGCCGGACGATCCCCGCCATGCAAAGGGCGTAGGCCGCAGGTCCCAGCCGGACCGGCGCCGGCGCGAGGGCCGGGGCGATGTAATTCATGCGGCAACCCTCGTCATCTGCTCGAACGCGCCGCGCAGACCGGCGGCACCCGTCCTGTCCACCACGTCCGCGACCGGCCCCGCGTCCAGCACCCGGCCGCGGTGCAGGACGATCACCTCGGCGTCCTCGCCGGCCTCCTCAAGCAGGTGCGTCGCCCACAGCACCGCCAGGCCGCGGTCGCGGCACAGGACGCGCACGTGATCCAGGAGGAAGGCGCGGCTGTCCAGGTCCAGCCCGGCCGTGGGTTCGTCCAGCAGCAGCAGCGAAGGCTCGTGCAGCAGCGAGCGCGCCAGCTCCACCCGGCGGCGCTGCCCACCGGACAGCAGGCGCACCCGCTCCTTGGCGCGGTCGGCCAGGCCGACGCGCTCCAGCTCCACGGCGATGCGTGGGGCCGCGTCTGCCGGGGACAGCCCATGCAGGGCGGCGTGGTAGTGCAGGTTCTGCGCGACCGTCAGGTCAAGGTCGAGCGTCGGCTGCTGGAACACCACGCCCATGCGCGCCAGCGCCGCGCCGGGGTCCTCGCGGAACGGACGGCCGAACACCGCGATGCTGCCGCGGCTGGCGTGATACAGCCGGGTGACCAGCGCGAACAGGGTGGTCTTGCCCGCGCCGTTCTGACCCAGCAGCACCGTGAAGGCACCGGGCAGGATGCTGAACGACACGTCGTGCAGCACCGTGCGCGACCCGAAGTCGTGGGTCAGGCCAGCCACCTCAAGGGCGGCATTGCTGGAATGAGAGGTCATTGCGTCACCACGACGCCCCAGGGCAGCCGCCCCACCGGCACCGACTTGGTGACGCGCAGCGCATCCACGTCAATCACCGACAGGTCGTTGCTGATGCCGTTGGTGGTGTAGAGCCGCTTGCCATCCAGGGAGAAGGCAAGGTTCCACACGCGCTGGCCGACCAGCAGGTACTTGCGGACCTCGAACGTCTTGGCGTCCACCACCGCGACGCGGTTTGCCGGGCCGAGGGCGATGAACGCGGTCGAGGCATCCGCGGTGATGGCAATGCCGACGGGCTGGACGCCTTCGGCGGGGACGCCGGGGATGTCGAAGGCGATCGTGTGCAGCACCTGGTGCGTCGCCGCGTCTATGATCGCGACGGTGCCGCCGACCTCCGAGCTGACCCAGACCTGCTTGCCGTCCGCCGTGAAGCGCGCCACCCGCGGGCGACTGCCGACCAGGACGTTGGCGATGGGCTTCTGGGTGCCGGTGTCAATGAAGTGCGCCATGCTGGTGGTTTCGGACGTGTTGACCAGGGTATGGCCGTCGGGACTGACGGCCATACCCTCCGGCTCCACGCCCACCGGTATTTCCGTCACCACCTGGCCGGCGGCGATGTCCAGCACGGACACCATGTTGTCGTTCTCGTTGGAAATATACAGCATGCCGCCATCCGGGCTGAGGGCGAACAGCTCCGGGTCGGGACCGCTGGGCAGGATGCGGCTGACCTTCAGCGTTTGCAGGTCCAGCACCTCGATATGGTCGCTGTCGCTGGTGCAGATATAGAGCGACTTGCCGTCGCGCGATGCGACGATGCCGCGCGGACGGTCGCCGACGCTGACGGTGCTGGTGACAGCCATCGTCCCGCCGTCAATGACGGTAATGGTATTGTCCTTCTCATTGGATACGAACAGCCGCTCCGCACGGGCCGTGGGGGCGAACAGGAGCAGGGCCAGCAGAGATAGGGCGATGGTCCCTCCTCCCTTTCCCTCCGGGAGAGGGTTGGGGTGAGGGAAACCACCAGCGCCGTTCTTACCAAGAACAGGACCGGTCCGCATGGGACCTGGGTCCATGCTCGCGGCCTCCCTCACCCCGACCCTCTCTCGGAGGGAGAGGGGGAAGCTTGCTCCTACTGCTTGCATGTGGTCTCCGGCTGATCGATGCCGAGCGTGTCCAGCTCGGAGGATTGGTGCAGGTAGCCCGGCTGCGGGCTGACCGAGACCAGGCTGCGCGTGTCCGACAACAGCACCGGCTGCCGCAACTGCCCATCCCAGGCGCGAAACGTCAGGCGCGCACCCTTGAAGGCTGCCAGCTCGAACTTGGGGCTGCGCAGGTAGGCGCCGATGGCGGCCGGATCGGTGCCGCCGCCGCGCGTTGCGGCCTCGCCCACCGCCCGCACTGCCATCCATGCGCCGAAGTCGTGCGTCGTCATCGGACGGCCCGCCGCCTTTTGGAAACGGAGCTGCAACTGCGTTGCGCCCCACTGCTCGAACGGACGCGACCAGGCGCCGGGCACCAGCCCGTGCGTGCCGGCAACCGGGCGCGGGTCGGTCTGCCGGTAGGCCAGGTCATCCCCGAAATCCCCGGCCGTGTCCGCCACCACCAGCACGTCATACGACAGCCCCTGGGTGAAGCGCGCGACCTCCGCCGCGATGGTGACGTGGCCGGTATCGGTGCGCTGGGCGCCGGGCTGGAACGTCCAGGGCTTGTCGGCGGCCAGGCGCAGGCCGAACTTACGGGCGCTGCGCCGCAGGGCGTCGGCATAGGCGCGGTCGGCTTCGGCCGGCCCCTGCACCAGCAGCAGGTTGCGCCAGCGCTTCACCGCCAAGTACTGCATCAGCGCATCTGACAGCATCGCCTGGCTGGGCAGCAGGTGCAGCACCTGCCGGCGGCAGTCGGCGCCGCGCAGGGCGTCGTTCTCCTGCGTCGCATCGAGAAGGGTGGCATCCTTCGCTTCCGGCAGGTCGGCGACTTGCAGCAGCAGCGGCGCCGGCAGGTCGGTCACGATTACCTTCTGCCCGGCCGCCAGCATGGCGTGCGCCGCGGCCATGACACCGGCGGCATCCGGCGCCAGCGCTTCCTGCAGCTTGTAGGTCTGGTTCAGGAAGCGGCCCGTCGTCGCGTTGTCCTGCAGCGCCACCCGCGCGCCTTGCACGCCCTCGTCCTTAATGGGCGGATCCAGCAGGGTCAGCGGCGCCGCGTGCGGCAGCATTAGGGCAAGATAGCCAATCGTAACCTCCCCTGCCGCGGGCTGCGCCGAGGCAGGATGGGCAGCCGCGAGGCCGGCGAGCAGTGCGATCAAGCCGGGCAGCGCCCGCATCGGTTTCCCCAAAATGGCTGCCTCCAGCTGCAGCGTCTTATACGGGAGATAGTGGGGGATCACGCATCGGTTGTCAGCCCCGCAGCGCAAGGCCGCTGCACGCCCCCGCGTGAGCCGATCGGAGATGGCTGCCCGGCGGCAAGGCGCAGCACCGGGGCAGGACACTGCCCGGTCTCCTGGCTCCGCCCCAAGGCGCATGTCGGCTGTTACGGCTGCAACCTGCTCTGGCCGGGGCGGCTTGGCGCTATCCCGGCCGGCCCC
>DASWOJ010000096.1:0-65176 GCA_036398775.1 Acetobacteraceae bacterium | reverse complement strand
GGCGCAGGCGGCCGGCGTCGCGCTCGATTGCCATGACCGTGGCCCCGGCGGCCGCAAGCTGCGCCGTCTTGCCGCCTGGGGCGGCGCACAGGTCGGCGACGCGCTCGCCGGGCCGCACGCGCAGCAGCCGGGCCGGCAGGGCGGCTGCTGCGTCCTGCACCCAGAACGCGCCCTCGGCGAAGCCGGGCAGGTCTTGTACCCGCGTGCCGGCCGGCAGGCGTGCGGTTCCGGTCGGCAGAAGCGTCGCGCCGTCCGGCGCCGCGGCGCCTGGGCGCAGCGAAAGGTCCAGCGGCGCCTCCCTTGCATGTGCCTCGGCGATGGCGCGGGCATTGGCGCCCCAGCTTGTCCACAGCCAAGCCGGCGTATCCAGCCGCGGGGCGTCCAGCCCGTCCAGCGCCGCCGGGCCAGCCGCGGCGACCTTGCGGAGTACGGCGTTGACCAGCCCGGCGAACGGCGTCAGCCGCCGGGCACGCGCCAAGGCGACGGCGGTGGCGACGGCGGCATGTGCCGGAGTGTCCAGCAGCAGCAGCCCGGCCGCGCCCAGCCGCAGGATGTGCCGCACCCCATCCGGTGGCGCGCGTTGCAGCCAAGGCTCCAGCACCGCATCCAGCGACCCCATCCGGCGCAGCACGGCGGCCGCCAGGCGGTGCGCGGCAGCGCGGTCGCGGGGATCGGCGGGATGGGCGGCGTCCAGCGCCTCCTCCAGCGGGCGGCGGCGGTCCAGCACGGCGGAGAGCAGGTCGAAGGCGATCTCCCGCGTCGGGTCCTTGAAGGGCGTATTGGGTCGCGCAGTGGGGGGCCCATTGGGACGGGCGTCGGGTTTGACGGTCATGGGCCGGGTTCATGGCGCGGATCGGGGCGCCATGCTAGGGCCGGTCCATGCGCCATCTGCTGGACACCCGCCGCCCGCGGCTGCTGCTGACCCTGTTCTGCCTGCTGCTGTGGACGCCGGGGTTCTTTACACTCCCGCCGGGCGACCGGGACGAAAGCCGCTTCGTGCAGGCCAGCAAGCAGATGATCGAGACCGGCGACTACGTCCGCATCCAGAACGGGGCGGAGGCGCGAAACCGCAAGCCCATCGGCATCCATTGGCTACAGGTCCCATTCGCCGCAGCGGCACGAGGACTGGGGTTGGCGACGGAGAACCCGGTCTGGCCCTATCGCATCCCCTCCGCCCTGGGCGGACTGTGCGCTGTCCTCGGGACGTTCTGGGCGGGCCAGCGCCTGGTCGGGCAGCGGGCGGCGCTGCTGGCGTCCGGCATGCTGGCGGCGAGCGTGATCCTGGTGGTGGAGGCCCACATCGCCAAGACCGATGCCGCGCTGCTGGGAGCGACGACGGCGGCGATGGCGTTGCTGGCACGGGCCTACCTGGACCCGGGCGGGGTGCGGCCAGGCGCTGCAGCCCTGTTCTGGCTGGCGATCGGCGCCGGGGTGCTGCTGAAGGGGCCGGTCACGCCGATGGTGGCCGGGCTGACGGTGCTGGCGCTCGTCGTTGCGGACCGGCGGGCGGCGTGGCTGCGGGCGCTGCGTCCGGGGTGGGGCATGCCGCTGATGCTGGCGGTCGTGCTGCCATGGTTCGTGGCCATCGGGGTGGCCACTGGCGGGGGATTCTTCGCCGATGCGGTGGGCGGAGACCTCGGGCGGAAGCTGGCGTCGGGCGACGACTCGCATTGGGGTCCGCCGGGGCTGCACCTGCTGCTGCTGCCGGTGCTGCTGTTCCCGCTGTCTGGCCTGCTGCCGGGCGCCGTGCTGACGGCGTGGCGGGGACGGCGGACGGCACCGGCACGGTTCCTGGCGGCTTGGGTGGTGCCGTCCTGGATCGTGTTTGAGGCGGTGCCGACGAAGCTGCCGCATTACACGCTGCCGCTGTATCCCGCGCTGTGCCTGCTTGCCGCCAGTTGGGCGCTGCAGCCGGGTCGGGAGGTGCTGCCACGGTGGGGGCGGCTGCTGGCTGTGGCGCTGCCGTGCCTAGGAGCCTTGGTGCTGGCGGTCGGTGCGCTGGGGGGGCCGGTGACGCTGGGGATGCCGGTCTGGCTTGGCTTGCCAGCGGCGGCGGCTGGGCTGGCCGGGTGGCTGGCGGTACGGGCCGTCCCAAGCACTGTCCTGCCCCCTCTCCCTCCGGGAGACGGTTGGGGTGAGGGAAGCCCAACAGCACCGACCCTCAGCCCAGTGCAGACTGGTCCTTATTCAGCCACAAGCGGCCCCGTCGGCCTCCCTCACCCCAACCCTCTCCCGGAGGGAGAGGGGGCCATCGCGGCCTTGGCGGCTGGCGTCGTGCTCTATGCGGCAATACTGGGGTTCGAACTGCCACGCCTTGCCCCGCTCTGGATCGCACCGCGGGTCGTGGCGGCTCTGCCGGAGCGGGGCGGGCTGGGCGCGGTCGGCTTTTCCGAGCCTAGCCTGATGTTCCTCGCCGGCACCGACACGCAGTGGCTGCTTGCCGCCGATGCCGCTGCGGTGCTGGCGTCGGGCCATATCCGCACCTTGCTGGTCGGCGACCGGGACCGGGCGGCGGTGTTGGCCGGAGCGGAGCGGGACGGGGTGCGGCTGCGGGAGATTGCTGAGGTGCCGGGCTTCAACTACTCGCGCGGGCGGCGGGTGGCGCTGACGATCTATCGTCTGGCGCCGTAGGCCGGTGCCGGGAGTAGTACTGACCCGCGCAGAGTCCTTGTCATTGCGGGTCGGTTTTGCCTGGCTGCAATGCAGAGACGGAAGGCACGGCTTCGGCGGCTGCTGGCGATCCGCTCGCCTTACCGTCAGAGTGACGGATGTAAAGGATCAGCCCGCTTGCAGCACATCCAACCGGTACTTCTCTGCACGCGACTGGTGCGTCGTCCGCAACGCCGGCGCGGCCGCCGTGAACAGGTCCGCCGCCTCCTCGCCCGTGCACGCTCCATCCGTCGGCCCGCGCCAGTTCACCAGCACCACGGCGCCGCCCGGCATCAGGCACTCCACGGTCTGCCGCGCCGCCTGCTGCAACCCGGGGATGCCGAGGTAGTAAAGCACCTCTGAAAAGATCACGAGGTCGAACCGGCCGTCCGGCCAAGCGCCCGGCAGCACCATGTTGGCGAACGTGACGCCCGGCAGCCCGGCGCACCGCTTCCGCGCCTGGTCCAGCGCCGCGTCTGCCACGTCCACGCCCATGATCTCGTCGCACCGTGCCGCCAGGTCCTGCGTCAGCACGCCGATGCTGCATCCGACCTCGAAGCACCGGACAAACCGCGGGCGCGGCAACGCGGCCAGGGTAGCGGCATACTTGTCCCGCTCATACTCGCTGGTGGCGAAGCTCCACGGATCGGGGTTCGAGGCATACAGCCGGTCGAAGTGGTCAGGCGGGACGAAGGGCTGGTTCATGCAGAAGGTCCTGTTCAAAGCTCGACTTGGGTGCCCAGCTCGATCACGCGCTCGGACGGGATCAGGAAATAGCGGGCGGCGCTGACGGCATTGCTGGTCATGGCGGAGAACAGCCGCTCCCGCCACAACGGGATCGCCGGTTCGAACGCCGGTATCGGCAGCTCGCGCCCGGTGAAGAACGACGCAGTGTCGGGATCAACGCCCAGCGTGCCCCTATGCGCCCGCAGGGTCGCCGGCAGGTCGGGCTGCTCGGCATAGCCGAAGGTCAACTGGATACGTGACGCCCCATGGCAAATCTCATCCCGCAGCACCCGGCGACCCTCGTCCACGCGCGGCCTGCGGGCGCTGACGACCGTCAGGATGACGACATGCTCGTGCAGGACATGGTTGTGCTTCAGGTTTTCGGCCAGGGCGGAGGGCACCTGGTCGCGGCGTGACGTCAAATAGATCGCCGTACCCGGTACCCGCGCCAGGCCGCTTTCGGTGGCCCGCTGCAGGAACGGCACCAGGTCCACGTTGTCGTCGCCGGTGCGGTCCAACACCAGCTTGCGTCCCATGCGCCAGGTCGTCATCAGGGTGTAGATCGCCGCCGCCACCACCAGCGGCAGCCAGCCGCCCTGGGGTATCTTGAGCGCGTTGGCGATGAAGAACGTCAGGTCCACCACCAGCAGGAAGCCGGCAGTCACGCCAACCAGCACCGGGTTCCAGTGCCATGCCCGGCGCATCACCACCGCCAGCAGCACCGTCGTCACCAGCATCGTCCCTGTCACCGCGATCCCATACGCCGCCGCCAGCGCCTCCGATGACCGGAACGACAGCACCAGCCCTACGACGGCGAGCATCAGCAGCCAGTTGACCTGAGGCACGTAAACCTGTCCGGCCGATTTCTCCGAAGTTTGCCGCAGGTCCAGCCGCGGCAGCAGCCCCAACTGCATCGCCTGCTGCGTCAGCGAGAACGCTCCGGAGATCACGGCCTGCGATGCGATCACCGTTGCCGCAGCCGAAAGGATCACTAGGGGATACAGGCCCCAGCCCGGCACCAGCTTGAAGAACGGATTGTCCAGCGCCGTCGGGTCGCCCATCACCAGCGCCGCCTGCCCGGCATAGTTCAGCACCAGCGCCGGCAGCACCAGGGCGAACCAGTCCAGGCGGATGCTGCCGCGGCTGAAGTGGCCCATGTCGGCATACAGCGCCTCCGCGCCGGTCACGGCCAGGAACACCGACCCCAGCGTAATGAAGGCCCGGCCCGGCGCGTGCAGCCCGAAGCCGATGGCGTGGCGCGGGTCCACCGCCAGCAGCACGCCGGGCCGGTGCACGACCGCCCACAGCCCAGCCAACCCCAGCACCAGGAACCACGTCACCATCACCGGTCCGAAGAACCGGCCGATGAAGTCGCTGCCGCGGCTTTGCACCGCGAACAGCAGCACCAGGATCACCAGCGTGATCGGCACGATGTATGGATGGAAGAAGGGTGTGGCCACGTCCAGCCCCTCGATGGCGCTGAGCACGGAGATGGCCGGGGTGATGATCCCGTCGCCATAGAACAGCGACGCCCCGAACACGCCCAGCAGCAGCAGCCCGGTGCGCACACGTCCATCCGCCATGCCGCGCAGCGCCTGGGAGATCAGGGCGATGATCCCGCCCTCCCCGTCGTTGTCGGCGCGCATGACCAGGACGACATACTTGAAGGTGACGATGATGAGCACGGTCCAGATGACCATGGAAAGCACGCCCAGTGCCGCGGCCTGGGCTGCGGCCGGGTCGGTCATCTCGCTGACCCCGGCGGCCTTGAAGCTTTCGCGCAGGGTGTAGATCGGGCTGGTGCCGATATCGCCATACACGATGCCCAGTGCGCCGAGCAGCAGCGTGGCGCCGGCCTCGCGTTCCTGGGGCGCATGGTCGTCCTGGTCTGTCTGGATAGTGGCCGGTGTGTCGGGCACGGTGGCTCCTGCGCTGGCGTGGGCCTAACGCGGGAAAGGAAGGAAGGTCGCGCCGCCTCGTTGCAGCGCGCGTGGGTTCCTGCCGATGGCGCTGCGGGCACGGCAGGACGGATCGGAGTCCGTCAGGCTGCAGGGCGCCCAATTCCTTCGGCTTGCGAGCGGCGGCAGTCCGGTGCCGATCAGGCCGGGCACACCTGTTTCCCGCACCGGTCCGCCGTCAACCCGTCCTTCCCGCTCCCGCGCCATGCGGCCAAGCGCTCACGCGAGAAGCGTCGCGCTATCTGCTGGATCGTGTGCTGGCCCTCGGTCATGGAGGTGGTCAGGGAGGCGATCATTTCTGGTACTTGCGGAAATCGGGCGCGCGTTTCTCGTTGAAGGCGCGCACGCCCTCCTGGCTCTCCTCGGTGGCGTAGTACATGGACAACGCCTGCATCCCCATGCCGCCGATGCCGCGGATGTTGTCGCTGTCGGCGTTGAACGACCGCTTGGCGATGGCGATGGCGGTCGGGCTGCGTGCCATGATCTCGGCGCACCAGCGCGCGACCTCCGCGTCCAGCTCGTCATGCGGCACCACGGCATTCACCAGGCCCATCGCCAGCGCCTCCGCCGCGGAGTAGCGCCGGCACAGATACCAGATCTCCCGCGCCTTCTTCTCACCGACGATGCGCGCCAGGTAGGCGGTGCCGAACCCGGGGTCCACCGAACCCACCTTGGGGCCGACCTGGCCGAACACCGCCTTCTCGGAGGCGATGGTCAGGTCGCACAGGGTCGCCAGCACGTTGCCGCCACCGATGGCGTAGCCCTGCACCCGGGCGATCACCGGCTTCGGCACCTCGCGGATCACCGATTGCAGCTCCTCGACCGGCAGGCCAATCATGCCGCGCCCATCGTAGCCGCCATCATGCGCCGACTGGTCGCCGCCGGTGCAGAAGGCGCGGTCGCCGGTGCCGGTCAGCACGATAACGCCGACCGCCTTGTCCCAGCCCGCGGCATTGAAGGCGTGGATCAGTTCCTCGCAGGTGCGGGCCCGGAAGGCGTTCATCACCTTGGGCCGGTTGATGGCGATACGCGCGGCACCATCGGTGATCGAAAACTCGATATCCTCGTATTGCACGGTGCGTCTCCTCAACCTGCCAACCTCAAACTGCTGGACAGGGGACGACATGGTGCGGCTTCAACGCGCCGGCCCGGTTGATCTCGGTTGGCGCCGCAACTCTGGCGCTTCCCATCGTTGCGGGGAACAAGGTGCAACAGCCCTCGCGGCCTCGAAACCCTTTACGACCCAGACTCCCACGGCAAGCAGCAGCGACGGCCCGCAACCCGGCTACGCCGACGCCGCGGCAGGGCGGACCCTGCTAAGGCTATCCCGCCCTGCAAGCCCCAAGCCGCCAGGCGCCGGCCCGGGTCCACTACGCCGCGCGGATCGCCGCCGCCTTCACGTCGTCGCCGACCTTGCCCTGGAACGTGGCGAAGTTCGCCTCGAACAAGCCCACCAGCTTGCGCGCGGCCTCGTCATAGGCGGCCTTGTCCGCCCAGGCCTGCCGCGGGTCCAGCACCTCGTTCGGGATGCCCGGCACGTCCTGCGGCATCATCAGCCCGAAATGCGGGTCCTGCACGTAGCGCGCGCCCTGCAGGCTGCCGTCCAGCACGGCGGCCAGCAGCGCGCGGGTGTGCTTGATGCTCATGCGGCTGCCGACGCCGTAGGCGCCGCCGGTCCAGCCGGTGTTGACCAGCCAGCAATCGGCGCCGTGCTTGGCGATCAGGTCCGCCAGCATCCGGCCATACACCTCGGGGTGCCGCGGGATGAACGGCGCGCCGAAGCAGGTCGAGAACGTCGCCTGCGGCTCGCGCCCCATGCCCTTCTCGGTGCCTGCGACCTTGGCGGTGTAGCCGGACATGAAGTGATACATCGCCTGCGCCGGGCTGAGCTTGCTGATCGGCGGCAGCACGCCGAAGGCGTCCGCCGTCAGCATCACCACGTTGCGCGGGTGCCCGGCCCGGCCCGACAGGTCGCAGTTGGGGATGAACTCGATGGGGTAGCAGGACCGGGTGTTCTCGGTCAGCGACCCGTCCGTCAGGTCCAGCACGCCCTGTGCGTCCGCCACCACGTTCTCCAGCACGGTGCCGAAGCGGTGGGTGGCGGCGTAGATCTCCGGCTCGGCCTCCTTGTTCAGGTGGATGACCTTGGCGTAACAGCCGCCCTCGAAGTTGAAGACGCCGTTCGGCCCCCAGCCATGCTCGTCATCGCCGATCAATGGCCGGTTGGGATCGCTGGACAGCGTGGTCTTGCCAGTGCCGGACAGGCCGAAGAATAGGGCGACGTCGCCGGGGCTGCCATCCTTCGTGCGCCCGACGTTGGCGGAGCAGTGCATCGGCAGCACGCCCTCCGCCGGCAGCTTCCAGTTCATCACGCCGAAGATGCTCTTCTTGATCTCGCCGCCGTATTCGCTGCCGGCGACGACGATCATGCGCTCGGTGAACGAGGCGGCGATGGCGGTGCCGCTGCGCACGCCGTCAATCGCCGGGTCGGCCTGGAACTGCGGGGCGTGCAGGATGACGTAGTCCGGCTCGAAGAAGGCAAGCTCCTCCGGCTTCGGACGGATGAACATGTTGCGGGCGAACAGGGTCTGCCAGGCTTCGCTGCTGACCAGGCGGACGCGGACGCGATATTGCGGGTCGGCGCCAGCATACAAGTCCTGGGTGAACAGTTCGCGCCCTTGCAGGTAGGCCTGCACCCGGCCCTTCAGCACCTGGAAGTGCGCCGGGTCCAGCTTGCGGTTGCCGGGCCGCCACCAGACGTCGTCGGTGATGCCCGGGTCGTCCACCGAGAACTTGTCCTGCACGGACCGCCCGGTGTGGACGCCGGTCTTGACGATCAGCGCGCCCTCGGCCGACAGGCGGCCCTCGCCCCGGCGAAGGGCGTGGGTCACAAGCTCCGCCGCGGTCAGGTTGGCATGGACCGGACCCGTCGCCCGCACGCCGCTTCCGGCCAGGGGATTGGATGCGCTGGACTGGCCGGCTGCGACCTGCGCCTCGGTGGGATTGGGCTGGTAGTTCACTGACGTACTCCCTGCGCGGCCCCGCCTTGATGCGAGGTCGGATTGAATAATCTACGTCCTTCCTATGCGACGGGATGTCCCCCGTCCAGGCCAACAGCCGCCCTTTTCCGTGCTGCATGTGCGAGCCGCACGAGTTGGGTCCGAATCCCGCCAGCGTCTTGTACGGAGGCCAACCAAGGAATGCGCAAAGTGCTCTCATCCCGCACCAGGTCGCACCCATCCACGTCGCAGGCGGCCATCAGCCAGCCCAGGCCATCAGCACCGGCACCCCCTGCGATGGCGTCCAGCGCATCCGGGTGGTCCGCGTTGCAGTGGCCGATCACGTCCGCCTCCGCCGCTTCGATGGCGGCAACTGCGTCCGGGTCCCATTGCAGGTCCGCCTGCCGCAGCCGGGTCGCGCTGGCGAAGCCGCCGATGAACTGCCCCGCCACCGGCCGCAGCCGGTAAACCTGGAAGTCGGCGAACCCGGCATAGAAAGCGGCATATGGATGCAGCGCGACCCAGCGCGCCTTCATTGCCGGGTCAGGCTCGTGCGTCGCCAGGCCGGTGACCGTCAGGCGCGGCGCGGTTTGCGGGTTCAGCCCGGCCGGCGGGCCAGCCACCATGACGGCGCAGCGCGGCTCGTCCCGCAGATGCCGCGTGTGCTCGGACAAGCCAGACAGCAGCATCAGCACCGACCCGTCCGGGGCCGTGGCCGGCGTCACGAGCGACGCGAAGGGCTGGCCGGCGGCGCTGGTCGCCAGGGTCCCTGCGCGGGCGGCGCGCAGCAGGGCGCGGGCGTCCTGGACGGGCGTCGCGGTCGGGGTGTCGCCGGTATGGGCGTCGCTCATTGGTGATCCTCCTGCATTCCGCCATAATCACGATGCACATAGCATCCCGATCCCGGTCGGCCAGGGCTGCCGGGTGAGCACAAGGCCATTCCCATGAAGCATACCATCGCCTTGGTTGACGATGACCGGAACATCCTGACCTCCGTGCAGATGACGCTGGAGGCGGAGGGCTTCACCGTCCGAACCTACACCGACGGCGAGAGCGCGCTGCAAGGCCTGATCGCCAAGCCGGTGGACCTGGCGGTGCTGGACATCAAGATGCCGCGCATGGACGGGATGGAGCTGCTGCAGCGGCTGCGCGCCCGCAGCCAGTTGCCGGTGATCTTCCTGACCTCCAAGGACGAGGAGGTTGATGAACTGATGGGCCTGCGCCTGGGCGCCGACGACTACATCACCAAGCCGTTCAGCCAGCGCCTGCTGATCGAGCGGATACGGGCGTTGCTGCGCCGGAAGGAGGTTTCCCGCGCCGAGGGTGCCGGGGCGGCGCCGGGCGGGGTCATGGTACGCGGCGACCTGGTGCTGGACGAGACCAAGCACCAGTGCACCTGGCGCGAGAAAGACATCCAGCTCACGGTGACCGAGTTCCTGCTGGTCAAGGCGCTTGCTGCCCGGCCCGGCATGGTGAAGTCCCGCGACCAGCTCATAGACGCCGCCTATGGCGAGAACATCTACGTGGATGACCGCACGATAGACAGCCACATCAAGCGCGTTCGCAAGAAGTTCCGCGCCATGGAAGACAGCTTCGACCAGATCGAGACGCTGTACGGCATCGGCTACAAGTATAAGGAGCAGTAGTGCCCGACAGCGGCGTCCTTCCCGCGGCCCTCACGCGCCCTGCAGCCCGCCATATCCGGCGGCGCTGGGTATCGCCGCTGCTGCAGCGCATCCTGCTTGTGAATGCCTTGCCGCTGGCGCTGCTGGTGGCGGCGCTGCTCTACCTGGACCAATACCAGGCCGGCCTGCTGGAAGCCAACGTGCAGGCATTGCGGGAGCAGGCCCGCATCTTTGCCGGCGCCCTAGGCGAAAGCGCCGTGCGCGAGCCGGACCCTGACAACCCCGTGCTGCAGCCGGACCAGGCCCGCCCGCTGCTGCGCCGCCTGACGGAGCCGACGCCCAACGCCCAGGCCCGCTTGTTCGCCCCTGATGGCCGCCTGATCGCCGACAGCCGCGTCCGGGACGGCGCCGGCGGCGCCGTCGTCACCGAGCCGCTGCCCCCAGCCGTCATACGCAGCCCGGTGCTGGATACAGTCGGCACGGTTTACGACAAGCTGATGTCCCTGCTGCCGCACAAGACCCAGGGCCCCTTGGTCGAGATTAGCCCGGCGGCCGGCGTGGATTGGCAGCCCGACGTGAAGGAGGAGCTGCGCATGACCAGCTCCAGCACCGGGCGCGAGATGCCGCCGTACATCCGCCGGACCGGCGATGACCGGCTGCTGGTCACGGTGGCGGAGCCGGTTCTGCGGAACCGGCACACCGTGGGCATCGTGCTGCTGACCCGCGAAGCGCGCGAGGTGGACGACAGCCTGCTCACGGTCCGCATGAGCATCCTTGCCCTGTTTGCGCTGGCGCTGGTGCTGACGGTCGCGCTGTCCTGGTATTTGTCGCTGACCATCGCCCGCCCTATCCTCCGCCTGGCCGGCGCCGCGCACCAGATGCGCGAAGGCCGCGGCCGGGCCAGCACGGTGCCGCCGCCGCTGCTGCGCCGGAACGACGAGGTTGGGGAGCTGGCCCAGGCCTTTGCTGAGAGCGCTGCGGCGCTGTGGGCGCGCATGGACGCCACCGAACGCTTTGCCGCCGATGTTGCGCACGAGATCAAGAATCCCTTGAGCAGCATACGCAGCGCCATCGAGACCCTGCCGCGCATCGAGGACCCAGGCCGCCGGTCGCAGCTGCTCGCCATCATCTCGGACGACGTGGTGCGGCTGGACCGGCTTATCAGCGACATCAGCGATGCCAGCCGGGTTGACGCCGAATTGTCCCGCGCTGCGACGGAGCCGCTGGACGTGGTCCAGATCCTCCGCATCCTGACCGAGATCCATGACGCGACGCGCGGGGACGGCGACCCGGTGCTGGTGCTGGACGCGCCAGGCGCGCCGCTGCTGGTGCAGGCCGTGGAGCGCCGGCTGGTGCAGGTGCTCCGGAACCTGATCGGCAACGCCCGCAGCTTCTCGCCGCGGGATGGCCGCATCCTGCTGCGGGCGCGGGAGGCCGGGACGATGGTGGAAGTCGCGGTGGAGGACGAGGGGCCGGGCATCCCGGCTGCCAAGCTGGAGCATGTGTTCGACCGCTTCTATTCCGAACGCCCGGCTGGGGAGGAGTTCGGCCAGCACTCCGGCCTCGGCTTGTCCATCAGCCGGCAGATCGTGGAAGGGCTGAAGGGCAGCATCGCCGCTGAGAACCGCCGTGACGATGCTGGACAGGTGCTGGGCGCCCGGTTCGTCGTGCGCCTGCCGCGGGCGTAGGTCTCAGCAGACCGCATTTGACAGAGCACGGCGGTTTATCTTTGGGAGAGGGCCGGGGTAGGGGGGGCATGCCTGGTTCTTGACGGAACGGACCCTTGTGCGCCTGGCACAATCTCGTCCCTGTCCCGCAGCAAAACTTCCTTACCCCGACCCGTTCCCGGGTGGAGCGGAAGCCGGCGCAGCGATCCTCCGTTTCACGTGAAACGAGGCACCTTCGACCTTACGATCACAAGATGCTTCCCTTTAATGCAGAACCGCGCCACAAGACGGTTCTTATGCATATCCACGCCAGCTGCGCCGCCCGGGACGGGTATGGCGTACTGCTTTTGGGGCCGCCTGGGTCGGGGAAATCCGACCTGCTGCTGCGCCTCCTTCACCACCATTTCACCCTCGTCGCCGATGATCAGGTGGAGGTGCAGGACAATTATGCCCGTCCTCCCGGCACACTTGCTGGTTTGCTGGAGGTGCGTGGCTTGGGCATCCTGCGCCTGCCCCATACCGCCCCGGTCCGCCTGGCCCTGGTCATCGGGATGGGCGCTGGCGACCGTCTGCCCGACCCGGCGTTTCACCCGCAAACCGGCCTGCCAATGGTGATGGTGGACCCGGCGCAGCCCTCAGCCGCCATGCGGGTCGGCATGGCGCTGGATTGCGCAATCGGGCGCACTACCCAGGTCGCCGGCGTGTTCGCTTGAGCATCTTGCACCCTGGCCTGCGCATCGTCCTCGTCAGCGGCCTGTCGGGCGCCGGCAAGGCCAGCATTCTCCGGGCGATGGAGGACGTGGGCTATGAGGCCGTGGACAATCCCCCGCTTACGATGGTGCCCGACCTGGCCAGCCGCGCCGAGCGCCCGCTGGCCATCGGCCTGGACGCCCGCAGCCGCGGCTTCGATGCCGGGCTGGTGCTGGCGACATTGGCCGACTTGCGCGAGAAGCCCGGCCTGCTGCCGGAACTCGTCTATGCCACCGCCGACGAGACTGCGCTGCTCCGCCGCTACACCGAAACCCGGCGGCGACATCCGCTCGCTCCGCAGGGCCGTGTCGTGGACGGCATTGCGGCGGAGGCGGCACTGACCCAGCCGTTGCGCGACGCCGCCGACCTGCTGCTCGACACCTCAGAGCTGCCGCTTGCCGAACTCCGGCGCTTGATCGAACAGCGCTTCAAGCCAGATCCGGACGCAAGCACCCCAGAGGCCCGCCTGGTGGTGTCCCTCATTTCCTTCGCGTTTCCCGCGGGTCTGCCCCGTGAGGCCGACATGGTGTTCGACGCAAGATTCCTGCGCAACCCTCATTACGATCCCATATTGCGTCCGGGCACAGGTTTGGATGCCGATGTCGCCGCTTACGTGGAGGCGGATCTGGATTTTCCCGCTTTCTACAATGGTATCCTCGGACTGCTGGACCTGGTGCTTCCGCGCTTTGTTCAGGAAGGCAAGCGATATGCCACCATTGCCGTCGGCTGCACCGGCGGGCGGCACCGGTCGGTCCGGATTGTCGAGCGGCTGGCAGCCGAACTCCGTGGCCACGACGCTGGCGCGGCTTCCGGCTGGCAGGTGACCGCAATCCACCGTGAACTCGCCCGCAAGGGCATTGCCGGCGCCGTGGGTGCTGGCCCGATATCCGAGCCGATGGCAGGCCCGGACGTGAACATCACCCAAGTGCCGGCATAGGAGCCTGGACGGATATCATGATTGGCCTAGTGCTGGTGACCCACGGGCGCCTCGCCGACGAGTTGCGGTTGGCGATGGAGCATGTCGTAGGCACGCAACGGAACGTCGCCACCGTCTGCATCGGACCGGAGGACGACATGGAAGGCCGGCGCGCCGACATCCACAGGAGCATAGACCGCGTAGATACAGGGGATGGCGTCGTATTGCTGACCGACATGTTTGGCGGCACGCCCAGCAACCTCGCGATCTCCATGATGACCCGGCCGGGCGTGGAGGTGATCTCAGGCGTCAACCTGCCGATGCTGGTGAAGCTTGCGAAGGTCCGGTCCAGCCAGAACCTGGGGGAATGCGTGGACTGCGCCCAGACAGCCGGGCGCAAGTATATCGCCTCCGCGTCAACCGTCATGCCAAGCTGCCGCAAGAACGGCAACTGTGGGTGACTGAGATGGACGGCGCCGCCGCTGGACCCAGCCCCACCATGCTGTCCCGGACGGTGACGGTCGTGAACATGCGCGGGCTGCATGCACGCGCCGCCGCCAAGTTCGTGACCCTGGCCGAACGCTACGGCGCCTCCGTCGAGGTGCTGCGCGACGGACAGTCCGTGTCGGCGCGTTCCATCATGGGGCTGATGATGCTCGGCGCCGGCCAGGGATCGCAATTGGAGCTGCAGGCAGACGGCTGGGACGCCAAGGAGGCGCTGGATGCCCTGGCCAGCCTGGTCGAGGCCGGGTTCAATGAGCGCGACTGACGCCAGCCAAGACGCGGACCACGACCCAGCCGGCGGGAACGGCGATGGCGCCACGCCTGCCGCCAGCCCGGCCCCGGCGAACAAACCTTGCGGCGAGCGCCGCCTGTTCGGTATCCCTGCCTGCGCCGGGGTCGCAATCGGCCCGGTGTTCCGTACAACCGAGGCGCCGCCCCAGATCACCCGCCACCGCATCCAGGCCGCCGACGCCCCAGCCGAGCTGGCCCGGCTGGAAGCCGCGATCGTGCAATCCCGCAAGCAGCTCCTGAAGCTGCGCGGCCGCCTGTCCGTCCTGCCGGAGGAAGGTCAGGGCGAGATCTCCCCGCTGCTCGACGCCTACCTGCAGATGCTCGGCCCCTCCCGCCTGGTCCGCGGCATACGCACCCGCATCGGCGATCGCCTGGTTTCGGCGGAAACGGCGGTCATGGAAGAGGCCAACGCCTTTGCCAACGCATTCATCGCGTTGGCCGGCGGGCAGCCGGACGCGTTGGCTGGCCGGTCGCCGGACGCTCTGGGCGGCAGCGCAACGTCCAACCCATCCTCCGACGACAGCAGTGCGCGGCGCAAGGCGGACGAGGTCCGGGAGGTCGGACGCCGCCTGGTCCGCAATCTGACCCGCGCTCCGTTCCGCAGCTTCGCCGGCGCCGTCCAGGGCGCGATCCTGATCGCTGAGAGCCTGCGCCCCTCCGACGCCGCGCTGATAGACCCCGCCCGTATTGCCGCCGTCGCCACGGAGGAGGGCGGCACGGACGGCCACACCGCCATCCTGCTGCGTGCCCTGGGCATCCCCGCCGTGCTCGGGGCGCCAGGGCTGATGGCGGGGCTGCGGGCCGGGGAGTTGGCCATCGTGGACGGCGTGGTCGGCACCGTGACCCTGAACCCGCTGCCCTCCACCCTCGCCAATGCCCGCCGCGCCGTCGTCAGCTTCGCCCGTGACCGTCAGCGCCTGGGCCGTCTGCGCCGCCTGCCCGCCGTGACCCTGGATGGCGAGGACGTCACGCTGCACGCCAACCTGGAGCTGCCGGTCGAACTGCCGATGGTCGCCAACTCCGGCGCCACCGGCATCGGCCTGCTGCGCAGCGAGTTCCTGTTCATGAACCGCGACACCGTTCCCACGGAGGACGAGCAGACTGACACTTATCGCAGCATCGTCGAGGCCATGTCTGGCGACCCCGTCACCATCCGCGTCCTGGACTGGGGCGGCGAAAAGGAGGTCGAGGCCCTGACCAACGCCGGCGTCGTGCCGGAGGTGGTGGACGCCAACCCGGCCCTCGGCCTGCGCGGCATCCGCCTGCTGTTGCGCCAGCCCGCGCTGTTCGAAACGCAATTGGCGGCCATCCTGCGCGCTGCCGCCTATGGAACCGTCCGCATCCTGCTGCCGATGGTGAGCACGGTTGCGGAGGTGCGCGCCTCCCGCGAGGTCCTCTTGCGCGTCGCTGCCCGGCTGCGCGCCGCCGGGCAGCGGCTGCCCAAGGCGCTGCCTCCCCTTGGCATCATGGTGGAAACCCCCGGCGCCGCCCTGTGCGCCCCGGCGCTGGCGACGGAGGCGGAGTTCTTCGCCATCGGCACCAACGACCTGTGCATGTATGCGCTCGCGGTGGACCGCGGCGAGTCCGATGTGGCGGAGCTTTACGACCCGCTGCACCCCGCCATGCTGCGCCTGATCGGCATGGTCGCGGAGGGCGCGGCCACCCGCGGCATCCCGGTGTCCGTATGCGGCGAGATGGCGGCCAACCCGGCGCTGACGCCGTTGCTGATCGGCCTGGGCCTGCGCTGCTTCAGCACCAATGCGTCCGCCGTACCGCGGGTGAAGCAGGCCGTGCGCGGTACGACGGTGGACGACTGCCAGCGTCTGGCCTGGCAGGTGATGAAGCAGACGGAGGCGGCACGGACGCGGGAGCTGGTGGAGCGGTTCGGGAGGTAAGCCCCGCGGCAGGCTGCGTGGCCTGCCGCGGCGGCCCTGCTACTTCTCTGCCAGGGCCTTGATGTTATCCAGCCCAGCCCGGTAAAGCCCAGTGATCGCCTTCTCCGCCGTCGCATCGTCTGCGCCGCCCGCCGGCTTGAAGGTCCCCTGCCAGGTAACCGCCGATCCGGTGCCGGAAGGCGCGACGTTGAGCGTGGACGAATACTCCGACACCGGCAGCACCTTGGGATCCACCTTCGAGATGGTGTAGCTGTATCCCGTGTTCGTGCTGGTCGTCAGCCGCTCTGTTACCGTCGGGCTGCCCGGCGCCTTGAGCGTGATCACCCGGACCGACCCGGCGTCGTTCCCCTTGTCCGCCGGGCTGCTCTCCACGCCCGGCAGCCAGGCGGCAATGTTGTCGAACCGCCCGACAAGGGCCATGACCTTGGCCGGCGGCGCAGACGTGGTGACGGTCTGGCTAACCTCGATGGCTTGCGCGGCCTGGGCGGACAGCAGCGTTGCCGCAACAGCGGCAAAGATTGGCAGGCGGGACATGGCGTTTCCTTGTGTTCTTGCTTGGGGATCAGGACCATAGGCTGCCATTCGGCCGCTGGGCAACATGGGTGCCGGTGAAGCAGGGTCGGCATTGCCGCGAACACCCGCGTCTGCCGCTGCGTTCCGGGCGGAAGGCAACCCGGCCCACGGACACGCGACCGCCCCTAGCCCACGCCGAAATGCGCCTCCGTCGGCGCATGGCCCACTCCGTTGATCGGCAGGATGTCTTGCGGGCAGGCCGAGAACGCGATCACCAAGTCCATCTCCGCCCGCAGCCGCACATGTCCGCCACGCACCGACATCGGCGCGTCAAACGACAGCATCCCGTCGGGGTGTACAGGGATGTTCATGAACAGGTTCAGCGGGCTAGGCGTCCCCGTGACGTCGCAGCCCAGCGCCTGCAGCGCCGCGTGGAGGTTGTCCGTGCAGTTGTCGTGGTATTCCGTGCAGCCTAATCCCTCGTAGCGCCAGCGGTCGCACGCCGCCATCAGCATGTCGTGCACCCCGCCCGAGGTGTCCTCCACCACAGTCAGAATCGGCCGCCGCTTGTTCGTAAGCAGCGCGTCGCCCACCCGGGGGATCACCTTCAGGATGCCGGGCCGGGTATGCTCCATGGACAGGTGCTCGGCCATGTCCGCGGCGTTGAACGCCCAGGTGTCCACCACCTGGTCGCCATGCGTGTTGACGACCCGCACCGTCTGCCCCCGGCGCACCCTGGCCGCGGCGCCCCGGCGGGCAGGGATGGTGTTCAACTCCTGGTCCGGCATCGGCAAGCTCCCTGCATCGTTCATTCGGCGCCCGGCACCCCGAACCTTGGCGCATCAGCCGGGTCCAGCGCGCGGGCGACATAGGCGTCCATCTGCGGCTGCCACAACATCCACAACCTGGCCAGAGCCGTCACTGGGTCCGCCTCGGTCCAGTCCACCCGCAGATCGGCCACCGGCCACGGCACGTCCCGTACCAGCAGCAGCCCGGCGGAATGCACCGGCCCCTCCTCCCCGCCCGCGTCCAGCCCGGCGCGCATTGCTGCCAGCAGCCGGTCCCCAAGCTCGGCCCCGCCCGCATCCGCGAACGCCTCCACCATCCGGCGCGGCACGTTGTCGCTGGCAAGCATGTTGCCGGCCGCGACCGCGCCGGGCGCCTCCGCCGCGCCATGCCGGCCCAACGTCCGGCTGCCGGAGAAGAACGCCGAGCCTCCATTACGGTCCACCAGCGTGACCTGACGGAATTCGGCATGCGCCGCGCCGGCGCGCAGCCGGTCCAGGGCATCCGCCGCCGCTATTCCCGACGCCAGCAGATCGAGTCCCACCGGTCCCAGCCGAGGGTCCGTGATGTTCTGCGTCGCCACCACGCCCACCCCGGCCCGCGCATGGGCGCACCGGGCGGCGACGGCAGGACTGGAGGAGGAAACGGCAATGCCGAACATGCCCGTGCGGGCGCAGCGTGCGGCGATCGAGAAGGTCACGCGAGCCGCCTCGTCACGCCTCGTCCCCATCCGGGATCACCGCTGTCGCGTCTATCTCCACCAGCCACTCCGCCCGTGCCAGCGCCACCACCACCAGCCCGGTGCAGACGGGATGCACACCCCGGATATACTCGCCCATTATCCGATAAACCGGCTCCCGGTGCCGCACGTCAGTCAGATAGACCACCAGCTTGACCAGGTGCTGCATCCCGCCCCCAGCCTCCTGCACCAGTTGGCGGATGTTCCGCATCACCCGATGCGCCTGCTCCGCCGGGTCGCCGACGCCGACGCTTTCCGCCGTGTCCAGGTCCTGCGGGCACTGGCCGCGCAGGAAGACGGTCCGCCCCCGCGCCACCACCGCCTGCGCCAGGTCGTTGTCCAGCCGTTGGTCCGGGTAGGTGTCGCGCGTGTTGAACGGACGGATGCGCTGGTGGGCCATTCCGCCGTTACTCGGCCGCCTGCCGATATTCCGGCCCCTGGCTGAACCACTGCCGCACCGCGCTGTCGCCCGCGGCGCCTGCCGCACCGCCCGGCACCTGTTCCGACAGCCCCGCCGCATGCTTGACGAATGCCAGCGGCCCATCCCAGCCGAAGTTGCGATACACCGCCGCCAGATGCGCGAACGGCGCGGACTGCGCGAACAACTGGAACGTCAACCGGTGCCCGGCGTAATCCGAATTCAGCAAATCCCGCGCGAACGCCAGCAGCTTCCGCCGATCCTCCGCCACCCAGCCGTCATTGACGCTGTAGAACTTGTCCAGCCAAGGCTTGGTTTCCGGCGCGTCGAACGACGCCTTGTCCGGCGTCACGCAGATCTGCCCGCCGCATAGCTCCCGCGCCAGGTGCATCATGTGATGCAGTTGCGAACACGCCAGCACCCGCCCGGTGTAGAGCAGCGACTGGTTCGGCATCAGCAGCCCGCCCGGACTAGGCTCGGCGAGTGCAATGGAGGCCGTCAGGTGCGCGTTGATCCCCTCGCGATACACCGCCAACTGCGACAGCTTCTCCTGTACCGCCTGCTGCTTGTCGAGGCCGGTCTGCCGCACGTTGAACAGCGCCGCGCCGATCAGCATGTCGGCCAGCTTCAGGTTGCGCTGCACGAAGGCAAATGCCGAATACCGGTGCAGCGTCGCCCGGATGAACGTCGCCGCCTTGGTATGGCGGTAGAACAGCACGTTCTCCCACGGCACCAGCACGTCGTCGAAGATCACCAGCGTGTCCACTTCGTCGAACCGGTTCGACAGCGGGTAGTCCTCGGCGCTGGCCCGCCCCGCGAACCCGGTCCGGCAGATGAACTTCATGCCGGGCGAGCCGAGGTCGCAGATGAACCCCACGGCATAGTCCGACAGGGTGCTGTCGCCCCAGTTGGCGATGGTCGGCTTGGTGAAGGCCTGGTTGGCATAGGCCGCGGCGGTCTCGTACTTGGCGCCGCGCACGACGATGCCGGCGTCCGTCTCCCGCACGACGTGCAGCAGCATGTCCGGGTCCTGGTCCTGCGGCGCGCGGGACCGGTCGCCCTTCGGGTCGGTGTTGGCCGAGACATGGAACGGGTCGTGCACGAGCACGCCCTCGATATGCGCCTCGATGTTCCTGGCGAACTGCGGGTCCACCTCGTTCAGCACGTCGCGGCCGTCGAACAGGGACCACATCTCGCCTACCGTCTCGTCGCCGACGCGGGTGACGACGCCGCCGATCCGCTCCAGCACCGTGTCGGTGGCCCGGCGCTTGTCCCACCAGTCCCCCTGCACCCGCGGCAGCTTGTTGCCGATTGCGTTGCGCTGCCCGCCCTCCATGCACGACATGATGTCCCGGGTCGCCGGGTCGTGTGCCATGTCGTAGATGTCGGCGCGTATGTCCACGAGCGGCTTGAACATCGGATGCACGGTCACGTCGCGCACCCGCTCACCGTTCACGTAAACCTCGCGTCCGTCGCGGATGCTGTCGCGATACTGGGCGCCGGTGCGGATCATGGCGGGGTCCTTCGGGGGTGGGCGGGGTAGTGCAAGGATGGCGCCAATCTGCGCCCGATGGGCCGGGATGCCAAGCGGATGGAGGCGTGCTGCGGCCGGGCAAAAGTGATGTCTTCGATCGGAAGCGGGGTTTCAACATGGCGCGAACTGTGGCCACTGGCAGCAGGCTCGCGTGGGACCAATGCGATGAGCGGATGGGCTTGTCCGTTACTTGGACGGTTTCACCCACTTGATCGGCAGCACCAGCCTGATGCTGAACGCATGCAATGCCAACTTGGCGCAGGCGACGGCTCATGCCGGCGGCGCCAAGCTGCATGTCGTCCATGACCCCATCGGCACACGACACCAACATCGAGAACCGTGCCGGACAGCTGTTCCGCCAAGCTGACATTGCCTCCAATCAGGCTGGAACCACGGCCTTCCTCCCGGCATCCCCAGCCACGGCGGCCCCATGCTGCTTCAGCGGCCGGTTGCCCGCCAGGCGCCGCAGCACGACGTAGAACACCGGGGTCAAGAATAGGCCGAAGGCGGTCACGCCGATCATGCCGGCGAACACGGCCACGCCCATCGCGTGCCGCATTTCCGAGCCGGCGCCGGTGGATAGCACCAGCGGCAGCACGCCCATGATGAATGCCATCGAGGTCATCAGGATCGGGCGCAGGCGCAGGCGGCTTGCCTCGACCGCGGCGGCCAGCGGCGTGCGTCCGGCGAACTCCAGCTCGCGGGCGAACTCCACGATCAGGATCGCGTTCTTCGCCGACAGGCCCACCAGCACGATTAGGCCGATCTGGGTGAAGACGTTGTTGTCGCCGTGCGTCAGGTAAACGCCGGTCATGGCGGCCAGCAGCCCCATCGGCACGATCATGATGATCGCGAGCGGCAAGGTCAGGCTCTCGTACTGGGCCGCCAGCACCAGGAACACCAGCAGCATCGCCACCGGGAACACCACCAGGCCGGAATTGCCGGCGATGATCTGCTGGTAGGTCAGCTCCGTCCATTCGAACGCGAACCCCTTGGGCAGCGCATCCTTGGCGATGCGGGCGATGGCGTCCTGCGCCTGCCCAGTCGAGTAGCCCGGCGCCGGCGCCCCGTTCACGTCCGCGGACAGGAACCCGTTGTAGCGCATCGCCCGCTCAGGCCCCGCGCTGGGTTTCACGGTCAGGACAGCGGCCAACGGCACCATCTCGCCCGAGGCGGAGCGGACCTTGAGCCGGCCGATGTCCTCCGCACGGGCGCGGAACGGCGCATCGGCCTGTATCCGCACGGAGTAGGTGCGGCCGAGCGTGTTGAAGTCGTTGACGTACAGCGATCCAAGATAGACCTGCAGCGTGTCGAACACGTCGGTCACGGCGACACCCAGTTGCCGGGCGCGGACGCGGTCAACGTCGGCATAAAGCTGCGGCACATCCACGCGCAGGCCAGTGAACATGCCGGTCAACTCCGGCGCCTTGCGGGCGGCGGCGAGGAAGGCGTTGGTCGCCTCGTTCAGCGCGTCATAACCCAGGCCGGCGCGGTCCTCGATCTGCAGCTTGAAGCCGCCGATGGTGCCAAGCCCCTGCACGGGCGGCGGCGGGAAGACGGCGATAAACGCATCCTGGATCGCGCCGAACTTCTGGTTCAGCGACCCGGCGATGGCACCCGCGGATAGCCCGGGCGTCGTCCGCCGCTCGAACTCGTCGAGCGAGACGAAGACGATCCCGGAGTTGGAGCTATTGGTGAAGCCGTTGATGGACAGGCCGGGGAAAGCGATGTTGTTGACGACGCCGGGCTGTTTTGCGGCGATGTCGCCCATACGCTTGATAACGTCCTCGCTGCGGTCGAGGCTGGCGGCATCCGGAAGCTGGGCGAAGCCGACGAGATACTGCTTGTCTTGCGCCGGCACGAAGCCGCCCGGAACCGCCTGGAACAGCACGTAGGCTGCGCCGACCAGCGCCACGTAAACCCCCATCATCACCGACTTGCGCCCGATCACCCGCGACACGCCGTGGCCATAGGCGCCCGACCCCGCGGCAAAGAACCGGTTGAAACCGCGGAAGAGCCACCCCAGCAGCCGGTCCAGCACCCGTGTCAGCAGGTCCTTCGGCGCATCGTGGCTGCGCAGCAGCAGCGCCGCGAGCGCGGGCGAGAGGGTTAGCGAGTTGACCGCGGAAATCACGGTCGAGATGGCAATGGTCAGGGCGAACTGGCGGTAGAACTGCCCGGTCAGGCCGCTGATGAAGGCCAGCGGCACGAACACGGCGATCAGCACCAGCGCGATGGCGACGATGGGGCCGGACACCTCGGTCATCGCGCGATAGGTCGCCTGGACCGGCGACAGCCCCTGCTCGATGTTGCGCTCCACGTTCTCGACCACGACGATGGCGTCGTCCACGACGATGCCGATGGCGAGCACCAGGCCGAACAGGCTGAGCGCGTTGATGGAGAAGCCGAACAGGTGCATCACGGCGAAGGTGCCAATGATCGAGACCGGCACGGCGACCAGCGGGATGATGGAGGCTCGCCAGGTCTGCAGGAACAGCACGACGACGATCACGACCAGGACGACGGCTTCGAGCAGGGTGTGGACTACGGCCTCGATCGAGGCGCGGACGAACTGCGTCGTGTCATAGACGACGGCGTAGTCCACGCCCTCCGGCATGTTCTGCTTGATCTCCTCCATGGTGGCGCGCACGGCGTCGGCGATCTGGATCGCGTTGGAGCCGGGCGCCTGGAACACCGGGACGGCGACCGCCGACTTGTTGTTCAGCAGCGACCGCAGCGAATAGTCGGCCGCACCCAGCTCGATCCGCGCCACGTCACGCAGGCGGGTGACGGCGCCGCCGGTGGCGGTCTTAACGACGATGTCGCCGAATTCCTCGGGGGATTGCAGCCGGCCCTGCGCGTTCACCGACATCTGCATGCTGAGGCCGGGGACGTTGGGCGATGCACCGACCACGCCGGCGGCGGCCTGGACGTTCTGGGCGCGGATTTCCTGGACGATGTCGCCGGCGGACAGGCCGTGCTCGGCCACCTTCTGCGGGTCGAGCCAGACGCGCATGGCGTAGTCGCCGGAGCCGAATAGCTGCACGTCGCCGACGCCGGTGATGCGGGCGAGGCGGTCCTTGACGTTCAGGACGGCATAGTTCCGCAGATACGTGATGTCGTACTTGTTGTTGGGCGACAGGATGTGCACGACCATCATCAGGTCCGGCGAGGACTTGATCGTCGTGATGCCCAGGGTGCGCACGGCGTCGGGCAGGCGCGGCTCGGCCTGGCTGACGCGGTTCTGCACGAGCTGCTGCGCCTTGTCGGGGTCGGTACCCAGCGCGAAGGTGACGGTCAGGGTCATCAGCCCGTCGGTCGTCGCCTGGCTGCCCATATATAGCATGCCCTCGACGCCGTTGATCTGCTCCTCGATGGGGGTGGCCACCGTCTCCGCGATCACCTTCGGACTGGCGCCGGGATAGTTGGCGCGCACGATCACCTGCGGCGGGACAACCTCGGGGTATTCCGAGATCGGCAGGGTCCGCAAGGCGAGCAGGCCGGAGACGAAGATCAGCACGGAAAGCACGCCGGCAAATACGGGCCGGTCGATGAAGAACCTGGAGATGTTCATTTAGGTGGTCCCGGTAGGACGTGTGGTCAGCGGGCGGCCAGCGAGGCGGAGGCAGTCATGGCGACCGGTTCCGGGGCAACAGTTGCCCCCGGGCGGATGCGCTGCAGGCCATTGACGACGATGCGTTCCCCGGGCTTCAGGCCGGAGGTGACGAGGCGCAGGCCTTCGGCGGTAGGGCCGAGGGCGACTTGGCGGTAGGCGACCTTGTTGTCGTCGCCGACGACCATCACGAAGCGGCGGTCCTGGTCGGTGCCGATGGCGCGCTCGTCAATGGCCAGCGCAGGCTCCGTGTGCGCCAGGCCCAGCCGCAGCCGCGCGAACTGGCCGGGCATCAGCTTGCCGTCAGGGTTGTCGAAGGCGGCGCGCACGCGGACGGTCCCGCTGCGGGCATCAACGACGTTGTCCACCAGTTGCAGCTTGCCCAGGAACGGCGTCCCCGCGGAGCCGAGCGTGCCCATCTGGACTGGGATGCCGGCGAGCTCGTCGGTGATGTCGGTTCCGCCGCGGGGGAAACTGCCGCCGGGCAGGCTGGCCAACGCGCGGGCCAGGGACTGCTCGTCGGCCTCGAAACTCGCGTAGATCGGGTTCACCGATACCAGCGTCGTCAGCACGGGCGCCGTCGGCCCGGCGGGCACGAGGTTGCCGGCCGTGACCTCGATCCGTCCAGCGCGCCCGGCGATCGGCGCCCGCACCTCGGTATAGCCGAGGTTGAGACGCGCGGTGTCCAGAGCCGCCTGCATGGCGCGCAGGTTCGCCTCGGCGGCGCGCAGCTCGTTCACCCGCTGGTCCACGTCGCGTTGCGGGGTGAAGCCGTTGCCGACGAGCTGCTGTGCGCGCTGCAACTCCTTCGCGCCGAGGGCGAGGCGGGCCTGGGCGGACGCGACCTGAGCCTCGGCGCCCTGAACTTCGGCCGCGTAGGGTGCGGGATCAATGGTGAACAGCAGGTCGCCTTGCCGGACCAAGGCGCCTTCGCGGAAGTGCGCCTTGAGGATCGCGCCGGCAGCGCGCGGACGCACCTCGACACGGCCAACTGCCTCGACCCGTCCGGAGAAGTCGCTCCAGATCGCGGTGTCCTTCTGCTCGACCACCGCAACCGAGACCGGGACGGGGCCAGGCGCGGCTGCGGCCGCAGGACCGGCAGTTGGCCCGGCCAGGCCCGGCGCCAGCTTGTAGGCGGCCCCGGCAGCCACCAGCGCAACGAGGCTGATGCCAGCCAGCCAGGAGAGGCGGCGGGAGCGGGGCCGCGATGCCTTGAGGTCGTCGGTGGCCGTGGCGGGCTTGAAGTCGATCATGCGGCACTCCCTGCAATGGTCCGGACCGGGGCTTGACCCTGCGTCACGGCGGCGAAGAAATCGGCGAAGTTGCTGCGAACCACGTCCGCCCACTCCGGACGCGGCCCGGACGGGGCGGACCCCGCCAGCGTGTCCGGCCAGTCGTGCGCCGTGATGGCCCGGGCATGGATTGCCACGCCCGCCTGCTTGAGACGGCCGGCGTAGCAGAGGCTCTCGTCGCGCATCGGGTCGTCCGGCGTCGTGATCACCAGGGCAGGCGGCAGGCCATGCAGCCGCGACCCCGCAGACGGGGCGGCGTAGGGGTGCGCGGCGGTGTCCGGGCAGCCGAGGTAAACGGTCCAGCCATCAGCCCACTTGCAGCCGACCGGCCCGGCCTCCGCATCGCGGAACGAGCAGGTCGCCATGCCGGCATCGAGCATGGGCGACAGCAGTATCTGCCCGGCGATGGGTGGCCCGAGGCGGTCCCGCGCCATCATCGCAAGCGCCGCAGCCAGATTGCCGCCGGCCTCCTCGCCGGCGACGAACAGCTTGGAGGTGCGGGCGGCCCACTGGGCGCGGCGGTCGTGAAGATGCCGGAGCAGCGCATACATCGCCTCGACCGCGTCCGGGAAGGGATGGGCTGGGCCGGTGGGATAGTCTGCGGAGATGACGGCCGCCCCGGCCTCGGCCAGCAGGGAGGCGACCGGGCGTTCGTCAGGCACGGCGGTAAACGTCCCGCCTGGCAGGTGCAAGACAAGCGGTTGGGCCTGGGCCATAGCGCCTCGGTAGAGGCGGACCGGAACCGGGACGCCGCCGGCGCTGATGGTGAACCGTTCGAGCTTGGACTGGACCGGCATGGCCGATGGTCAATTCCTGTTGCGACGCAGCATATAGTGGGATTGGCTACAAACCAGTGTAATGCTGCATCTGGAATTACATTATCCACCATTGTGGACAATCATCGGAGTGCTTGGAGCGATGGACCAAGTGGCCGCCTTGCGGGCGTTCGTCCGCATCGTCGAGAGCGGAAGCTTCACGCATGCGGCTGCCAGCTTGGGGGCGCCAAAGGCAACCGTGAGCAAGCTGCTGCAGCAGTTGGAGGCCCATCTCCGCACGAAGCTGCTCAGCCGGACTACGCGGCGGCTTGCGGTGACGTCGGACGGCGCCGCTTACTATGAGCGGGCCGTGCGGCTGTTGTCCGACTTGGAGGAACTGGACGCGAGCGTCACCGCGTCGCAGGGCCGGCCGAAGGGGCGCCTCCGCATTGACGTGTCGCCGTCCATCGCCCAGCAGATCATCATCCCCGCGCTGGGCGGGTTCTTCGCCCGGTATCCCGACATCCAACTAGATGTCGGCACGTCGGACCGGGCCGCGGACTTGATTGCGGACAACGTGGATTGCGTGATCCGGGCCGGCGTCATCGGCGACCTGTCGCTGATTGCCCGGCGGATCGCCGAGATGCACATGATGACCTGTGCCGCCCCGGCCTACCTCGATGCGCATGGGATGCCGGCGGACCCGAACGCGCTGGCGCAAGATCACATGCGGATCGGCTATCTCAAGCAGCGCCTGGCCGAGCCGCACCCGTTCAGCTTCGTGCGCGCAGGCGAAAGGCTGGAAGTGGCGGGGCGCTACCAGGTGGCGGTGAACGAGGCACAGACGTATGTGGCCGCCGGGCTGGCCGGGCATGGCATCCTGCAGGCGCCATACTTCATAGTGCGGCCGCATCTGGAGAGCGGAGCTTTGCAGGAGGTGCTGAAGGAATGGGCCGTGCCAGCCCTGCCGCTGCATGTGGTATATCCGCCAAACCGGCACTTGAGCACGCGCCTGCGCGTGTTCGTTGATTGGGCTGCGGCGCTTTTCGCCAGGGCAGAGCTGGTTCCGCCCCGGCGGTCAGGCAAAGACGGTTGATCGGCAACTTGGGACAAGGGCCACCGCTCGTCACGGGTGAGTTGAGACAGGTGGGGGCATCTCAGTTCGGACAGCGGTGACTGCTCCGGCGGGCTACGGACCGCCCAGCCCCAGCAGCCCGGGCAGTGCTGCGATGGCCGCAGCGCGCCCGTCATCAGCCGTGCGGGCCATCAAACGACCATGCCGGCAAGCTGCTTGTCCGTCGCGCCCGCTGCCGCGAATGTTTGCCCGCCCTGGTGCAGCTCCAGATGCTGCGGGCGCAGGCCCTTGAGCACGTATTCCGCCTGCGCCATTTCCGCCGTCGTGCCATGCGCCATCACCAGGAAGCCGTCAGCGGCGATGGCCGTCTCGTATCGCAGCACGCTGTCGCGCGGGATGCCGATGCCGGCCAGGGCCGCGCCTAGCGCGCTCAGCCCGCCGACCACCAGCGCCCCCTCGACGGCGGAGACCGCGGCGGCGGCCACGTAGCCCACCAGGACCACCGGCCCGGTGACGGGCAGGGTCAGGATCATGCCGCCGAAGAACAGGCCCCACAGCCCGCCCCAAAACGCGCCGCGGCTGCCCCAGAACTTCACCCGGTCGCCCATGTTGTAGAAGCCGAGCACCTTCTCCTCGGTGTGGTAGCCTTTGCCGACGATGCTGATCGCCTTGATTGCGATGCCTGCCGCGGTCAGCGCCTTGACGGCGGCCTCTGCCACGTCGTGGCCAGGGAATACGGCCACGACGGAGTCTTGTGCTTGTGCGTGCATGAGGATTGCCCTTCCAAAACCAGGCCAGCCGGACCGAGCCAGCGGAGGCGATGCCTACCCGGGCGCCCCGCCCAGGGGCAGCCTCGGAAACTACCTAGCGTCCGGCTGATCCAGGAGCTGCTGCCTCGCCTGGGTGGCGCAGTCCACCAGCAGACCCGCCATCTCCGCGTCAGGGACGATACTTCCCCGATCCAGAAGCGTCCCCCTCAGGTGCTCGACCAGCAGCGCGTCATGCCTGGGTCCGCCGGGCACCGCCAGGACCGCCAGGGTCAGCGCAGCCCGGTCACGGTCCTCCATGTCGAGCCGGTCCGCCACCCGCCCCGCCAGCAGCTTGTCGCGCCGCGCGGTGAGGAGGAACTGGAACTCCTTGTCATGCGCGTACTTCGCCTCGAAGGCCCGCTCGCGTTCCTCAAACATCGGCATGATCGTGTCCTCCGGTTCAGGCTAGGGCTGGTTGCCTGCGTAGTAGTGCGCCGCCAGCGTGATCTCCGCGGGCGTCATGTTGCGGGCGACGTTGCGCATCTGCTGGCTGATGTCGTTGTGCCGACTGCCAGCAGCGAAGGCTTCGAGTTGTGCCTGCAGGTAGGCATACGGCGCCCCATCCAGCCAGGCGCTGCCGGCCTTGGTAGCCACCCCGCCATGACAGGTGCCGCACGGTGCGATGTTGCGCATCGGCGCCCCGCCGGCAACGATGATGGGCGCCGGCACGGCCGCCGCGGACAGGCTGAGCCGTGGCAGGGAAGCGTAGTAGGCCGACAGGTCCTGCATGTCCTGCGCCGTCAGGCCCGCGGCGCGTGGACCCATGACTGCATTCGTCCGTGCGCCGGACTGGTAGTCCCGCAACTGCTTGAAGACCGCCGGCGCATACTGGCCGGCCAGGTTGGGCACGTCCGCCCCGCTGATGCCCCGCGCGCCGTGGCAGGTGGCGCACTGCATCGCCAGGGTGGCGCCCTGGCCGACCGATGCCGGGGTTGCGCCGTCCATCATCCCCGGGACGACAACGACATCGGTGGTCCTGAAACCCGCCCCAACCACCGGCGCGGCGGCGGGCGGGACCTGCAGGATGCCCGCCGCGCGGCAGATCGAGTCCTAGACTCCGGCACCCGCCTGACCCTGCACCTCCGGCAGCACCAGGAATCCCACCACGGCCGAGGCCACGGCGAGCGACGCGGTCAGCACGATGGCCGTGGCCGCCCAAGGGCTGCGGCGCGGGTGCGCGGGCGTCATGGCGCGGCGCCGATCCGGATGGCCGGCACCGACGTTTTCGGCGTCGCCAGCAGCTGCACGATGGGGAAGCCGTAGTTCACGACCGTCAGCATCACCATCAGGCCGAACCAGAGGCCGAAGCCGTTCAGCACCTTCGGCACGGCCTGCGCCTGGTGGGCGGCCACGCTGAACCGGTATTCGCCGGGCTGCACGCGGACTGCCGAGTGCCCGCGGACCAGCACCGCCACGAACAGCGCGCCGGACACCACCAGGATGGCGCCGCCCACGACGGACGCCGTGACCGACAGCGCCTGGGCCGCCAGCGCCGGGTCGGTATAGTCATAGAACGCCATGGGCCGCGGCATGCCCAGGACGCCCACGTAGTGCCACGGGAACGTCAGCACGATCATGCCGACGAACCAGGTCCAGAGCTGCGTCCGCATCAGCCCGGCATCGGCCAGGGCGCGGCCGGTCAGGTGCGGCCACAGGTCGTAGGCGATGGCGAAGTACATGATGACGATGGCGCCGCCGAAGATCAGGTGGAAGTGGCCGGTGATCCACTGCGTGTTGTGGATGCTGGCATCGAGCTGGTAGCTCATGTTGATGAGGCCCCCGGCGCCGCCGAAGCCGAGCATGACGAACGAGAACGCCAGCGCCAGCATCATCGGGTTGCGCCACGGCAGCGCCGTGAGCCAGCCGAGCGCGCCCCGGCCGCCGCGCAGGCGCCCGGCGATCTCGACCGAGGCGCAGATGGTGAACACCGTCAGCAGCGTCGGCAGCGTCACCAATGCGGTGAACACCGAGTGCATGAACTTGAAACCGGCGCCCACCTGCGGGTCCGCGAACAGGTGGTGGACGCCGATGGGCATGGCCACCACCAGGAACAGGACGAACGAGATGCGCGCCATGGGATCGCTGTATAGCCGCCCGCCAATCGCCCGCGGGATGATGGCGTAGTAGGCGATGTAGGCCGGCATCAGCCAGAGATATACGATGGCGTGCAGCGTCCAGGAGAACAGCACGCGGGACAGCCCGGCATCTATCGTGTCGGTCAGGCCCAGGGACGCCGGCAGGATCTGGAACAGCAGCTCGATGGCCGCGCCGACGGCTGTCCACGCCCACAGCAGCGACCCCGCGACGTTGGCGAACATCGCCAGCGGCACCGGGATGCCAAGGTTGGCGCGTTTCCAGGCAGTCAGGTTGACCACCATCAGCGCCACCCAGATCCACGACCCCACCACGATCAGCACGATGCCGACGTAGTAGAGCGGGTTGCCGATCATCGGCGGGTAGAAGGTGTAGAGCACCGATGCCAGCCCGAGCGACACCGGCGCCATCGCCGTGACCGTGCCCAGCAGCACCAGCCCGAACCCGGCCCAGGCCCATCGCCGCCCGATCAGGGGCTGATGCAGTGCGGCCTCGCTGATCGCATAGCCGAAGCCCATGGCGACCAGGGTCGGGAACACATAGGCCATCGCCGTGCCGTGCGCGGTGACGGAGCGGTAGTAGAGCTCGGGATTGCCGATCCAGGCATGGAGCGGGCTGCGCACGACCATCTGCCACTCGCCCAGCAGCAAGGCGAGGCCGAACCCCGCGAAGGCCAGCCAGAAGTGCGCCAGGATCAGCCGCCTACTGTGCAACACAGCTTTGCCTTCTCTGGCTGGCGGCGGCCTGCAGGAAGGCGGCCTTCTCGACCACCTTGACCCGGCCCCACATGCTCTCGTGCCCCGTGCCGCAGAACTCGTGGCACGGCATGGCGTGATCGCCGGGTGCCGCGAAGCGCGTGGTGATGGCCGACACGTAGCCCGGCACCAGCATGGCGTTGACGTTGGTGCCCTGGATCAGGAAGCCGTGCAGCGCGTCCGCGCTGGTGGCCCGTATGGTGACGGGCGTATCGGCGGGCACCACGATGCACTGCGGGGTGAAGGAGTACTGCTGGCCGATGGCCCGCACGTTCACGCTGCCGTCCGGCTCCAGCGCGCTGCCCAGGTTGCCCTCGACGAACTCGCCCGCGATGTGCAGCGTGCGGGGGTCCGCCGTCTCCAGCCGCGCCTGCGGCATCACGGCCTGGTAGATGCCGGCATAGGCGGCCATGACCACGAGCAGGGCGATGATCCCGACGGACAGGATGGCCCACTGGCGCTCGGCCCGCTTGGCTGCTCCGGCGCCGGGGTCATCCAGCACGGGCGTCACCGGGGACGTCATAGCGCCACGCTGCGCGGCACGAACACCAGCAAGTAGAACGCGAGCCAGAGTCCGATGACGATGGCCGTCGCAAGACCGGCGAGCACGGCCGCGCCCCGGGCGCCGCTCCGCACGACGACGTCCACCGCCGCATCGTCGGCAGGGCCTGACGGGCTAGGTTCGGTGTTGATCGTCGTGTCCTCTAATCCAGTGGCGCCGCGCGCAGCTCGTTTGCCTGGCGGGCGGTGACGGCGGCACCGTGGGTTGCCCCAGGCGGCACGGATGTAGGTGACGACGGCCGCGACCTCGTCATCCGACAGCGTCTGGGCGAAGGGCGGCATCCCGTGCGGCATCGGGTTCCCGGCCGTGCCCGGCGGGTGGCCGCCGTTCAGCACCATGCGGATCGGGTTCACGGCCGAACTCATCTGGATGGACTGGTTGCCAGCCAGCAGCGGGTAGTGCGGCGGCGCCCCGGCCCCCTGCGCGCCATGGCAGCTTGCGCACTGGCCGTCATAGACGCTGCGGCCCAGCCGCATGAGCAGGCTGCCCTCCTCCGCGCGGACGACCCGGGGTTGCGGGGCCGGCGGGCTGCCCTCGGCCAGGCTTTTCAGATAGACCGACAGGGCGCGCGTGTCCGCGTCGGTCATGTGCTGCAGGCTGTTGTAAACCACCTCCGCCATCGGCCCGTAAACCGCGCCACGGTGCGACACGCCATCCCGCAGCAGTCCGCTGATGTCGGCGATGCTCCAGTCGCCCAGCCCGGCCTCCCTGTTGGACGTGAGCGACGGGGCATACCAGTTCTGCGTCGGGATCAGCCCGCCCTGGAACGCAGCGGAATCGGAGCTGCCGCCGAGCGAGTTGATTGCCGTGTGGCACATCGCGCAGTGGCCCAGCCCCTGCACCAGGTAGGCGCCACGGTTCCAGTCCTCGGACTTCGCCGCGTCGGGCGCGTAGGTGCCCTCCTGGAAATAGAGCGTCCGCCAGCCGAGGATCAGGGAGCGGTTGTTGTAGGGGAACTGCAGGTCGTGCGGCCGGTTGGCGGCCTACACCGGCTGGATCTGGCGCAGGTAGGCGAAGATTGCGTCCGAGTCCGCGCGCGTGACCTTGGTGTAGGCGCCGAACGGCATGGCTGGATACAGCAGCCCTCCGTCGGGAGAGCGTCCCGTGTGCATCATGCCGTAGAAGGCGTCCGCCGACCATTTGCCGATCCCCGTGCTGGGATCGGGCGTGATGTTGGAAGTGTAGAGCGTGCCGAAGGGCGTCGGCATGGCCCTTCCGCCGGCGAACAGCTTGCCGCCGGGCTTGGTGTGGCAGGCGATGCAATCGCCGGCCCGCGCCAGGTACTCGCCCTGCGCTACCACGGTGCCGCCGGCCGGGGCTGCCTGGTCCTGCGCCGCGGCGGTCTGGGCCAGCGCCGGGCTGGACCAGCCGTTCAATGCGACGACCAGCAGGGCGGTCCGGATAAGGAGGCACCACGGCACCGGCTTCTGGAGCGGCGCCTGGACCGGCCCCCGGACCGGCATCGCCATCGTGCCGGCGGTCATTGCGGCTCGCTCCCGCACGCGAGCGGCATTGGCAGGGAGCCTTGCGGCGCCGGGTCGGGATTTGCCGGGTCGGGCAGCGCGGACAGCCAAGCCGCCACCGCCGTCACGTCAGCCTCGGTCAGCCTCCCGGCCACGGCCTGCATGCAGTCGGGCGCCGCCGCGGTCCTTGTGCCGTAGCGCCAGGCCCCCAGTTGGGCGCTGATGTAGTCGGGCCGCAGGCCCAGCAGACCCGGGATCGCAGGCTCCATGCCGTTGAAGTCGGGACCGTGGCAGGCGGCGCAGGCCGGGATGCCCCGGGCGGTGTCGCCGGCCGTCACCAGCGACTGCCCCTGCGCCAGCACGTCCCGGCTCGCAACCGAGACGGCAGCCGGCGGCAGGGGGGAGCGTTGGGCGGCGAAATGGTCGGCCATCGCATGCAGGTAGGCGTCGGTCTGGAACTCCAGCAGATAGTTCATGGGCGGATAGCGGCGCCGGCCCTCGCGGAAAGCGACGAGCTGGTTGAACAGGTATCCCGCCGGCTTGCCGGACAGGCGGGGGAAGATGTTGTTGGCCGCAACCTGCCCGAGGCTGCCTTGGCCTGCCGCTCCCTGGCCTTTCGTCCCGTGGCAGGGGGCGCACGCCAGCACGCGGCTGTCCATCGGGTCGTGCGTGCCCACCGACTGCACCGCTGCAGGCTGAGCCTGGGCGGCATAGGCCCCTAACGAGAGAGCCGGGAGAAGGCGCATCATGTGCCGGTAACTGCTCGTGTCAGCCTCCTCGGACCGGGCAGGGACGGCACGGTGCTGATGGGAGGGGGGTGCCGCCAGGTTCGGAAATCACCTAGTCCGGGCCGGGCGGGCCGTAGGTAGTGCTGCGGACCGTGCGGCGGGTCATGTCGTGGCCGCAATCAGCTCGGCACCCTGCTGCCGCATGGCGCGGCAGCCCAGGTCAAGCAGTTACGACTCGGTCAGGGAACCAAGACTGCCGCCCCGTCAAAGCGGCCGGCGCGAAGGTCGGCTAGCGCCTGGTTGGCCTGGTTCACCTTGTAGCGCGTGACGTGGGTGGCGATGCCCATCTCCGGCGCGAGGCGCAGGAAGTCCAGGCCATCCTGCCGGGTCAGGTTGGCGACGGACAGAAGCTGCCGCTCCTCCCACAGCAACCGGTAGGGGAAGGACGGCACGTCCGACATATGGATGCCGGCGCATACCACCCGGCCACCCTTGCGAACCGTCCGCAGCGCTACGGGTACCAGGTCGCCCACGGTCGCGAAGATGATCGCGGCATCCAGCCGTTGCGGCGGCATGTCGTCCGAGCCGCCTGCCCAGACCGCGCCGAGGCTGCGGGCGAAGGCCTGGGTCGCGACGTCGCCGGGCTTGGTGAAGGCGTAAACCAGGCGGCCCTGCCAGCGTGCGACCTGGGCGATGATGTGCGCCGCCGCGCCGAAGCCATACAGGCCCAACGCCTTGCCGTCCCCGGCCATGCCCAGCGACCGCCAGCCGATCAGCCCGGCGCACAGCAGCGGGGCAAGGGCCGCGTCGTCGCCATCCTCGCCCAGCGGGAAAGCGAAGCGCGCATCGGCCACCACAGCCGTCGCGAAGCCGCCGTCGCGGGTGAACCCGGTGAACAGCGGGCTGTCGCACAGGTTCTCCCGCTGCATCCGGCAATACGGGCAGACGCCGCAAGTGTGGCCGAGCCAAGGGATGCCGACCCGCTCGCTCAGCCGCAGCCCCTCGACGCCTGGCCCGACCCTGTCGATCCGCCCGACGATCTCGTGACCCGGGATGATCGGCAGGACCGGGTCCGGCAGCTCGCCGTCCACGACGTGCAGGTCCGTGCGGCAGACGCCGCAGGCGAGGACCTTGACCCGGATCTCGCCCGGCCCCGGCTCGCGGTCGGGCAGCTCCGTCCATTCGAGGCTGGCGCCGATGCGGTTCAGGACCATTGCGTGCATCTTGGCCGCCCCGTGCGCTGCGCCGGGCCGCTCAGTGCGACAGCAGGGAGCAGCGGTGCGAGTGCAGCAGCAGGCTGCGCGTCACGCCGCCCAGCGCCCACTCGCGCACGCGGCTGTGGCCATAGGCGCCGGCAACGATCAGGTCCGCGCCCCGCTCCCGTGCGATGCTGTCCAACTGCCCGGCGTCGTCGCCATTGCGGCGCACGGCCTCGCTGTCCGCCGCAATGCCGTGCCGGCCCAGCCATGCTGCCACGTCTGCGACGTGCTGGCGGGCGCCGGGCATATCCTCTTCCGCTGCGGCCTCCACGACGTTGACCCGGGCGACGCGCTGCAGGAGCGGCAGGGCGTCCAGCACGGCCCGCCGGGTTTCGCGCGTGTCCTTCCAGGCGATCATGGCATGGTCCAGGGTGGGTGCATGATCCAGGGTGCCCGCACCTTGCGGCACGACCAGCACAGGCCGCCCGACCTGCATGAGCAACTCGCCCGTGTCCACGCGGCGGCTGGGGTCGAAGGGGTCGGCGGCGTCCACCCCCGTCACGATCAGGTCGGCGCTGCGGGCCTGGTCCGCCAACCAGGCGCAGGAGGACGCGAGCGTGACGGTGGACCGCCATTCCAGGACGTTGCTGCGGTCCCGGAACGCGGCACGGAACGCGGCCTCAGCCGCCGCGACCTCCCGGTCCTTTTCCTGCCGGTCCTGCTCGAACGCGTCGCCGGCGATATAGCCATCGCTGTAGATGAGCTGCATCGGCTGGCAGGCGGCAACGCCGATCACCCCGGCGCCGAACCGCTCGGCCAGCCCGGCCGCTGCCAGAAGCACCGGCCCGTTCGGATGGCCGACCTGCAGGTGCACCATCAAGGTCGCATAGGTCATTAGGACTCTCCTGTAAGCAGGTCAGATGACGGCGATGCCGTCAAAGACGATGTCGTTAAGACTGGGGCCGCACCCGGGGCGGCCCATGCGGTGGCCTCGACGACCTCCCGGTGGCGCGGCGGCTGGATGGCGCCGGCCAGAATGACCGTCCCGCCCGCCGCAGCGATTTGGGCGTCATCCGGACTTAGGAGCCGGGACCGGTGCAGCGCATGATTGATCTCGTTCAGGCCGGCGGCGTTGACCTTTGTGATTAACGTGATTTCGTTGAGCACGCCGCGGGTATCCGCCGGGGCGCGCATGCTCTCCCCCACGGCGTCTGGCGGGCGGTCCGAGTCCACCTGCACGCTCAGCGTGACCCCGTACTTTCTCGACCTCGACCTTCGAGCTGCCGCGCGGCACCGGGACGCCCCAGGACAGACACACGTCCCAAGACGGGCAGTTGACCGCTGCGGCCGCAATTTGCCCGTCCCTTCGCCTTATGCCGGACGACAGGCGCGCCTTGACCCTTTCTGCCGCTGCCCCGATCTGCTGTGGTATGACGTTCTTGACTCGTCTGGCCGCCCGCTGCCGCGCGAAGCGGCCGGTGAGGGTGACAGCCCCTTCGCGCGGCGTGACGTCGATGTTGGTGGCGGTGACGCCCGGCTCCCACGCGAATTCCTTCCACCCGAATTCTGCGGGCATGGCCTGCTGCGACTGTCTGTCTTGGGGCATGGCATCCTCCGGCATCGTCCGTGGCTAGGGCCGTCGCGGGCTATCAAGGCCCGGCATGGACGATAGCCCCGGCCCACCTGCCCAAGGGAGGCTCGGGAACTACCTAGTGCATGGAGCTTCATCGAGATCACCCCATTGTTTAGGTCGCGGTCATGGTGAGGTCGGTTTGACCAGGCATGTGTGAGGCCGTCCGATATGCGTTCCCGAGAACCGCGCCCGCTGCGACCGCAGCGGGCTGCGCTACCCAAGTGATTTGACCGATGGCGAATGGGCGCTGGTCGAGCCCCTCATCCCGCCCGCCAGGACCCGCGGCAGCACGCGAACGGTTGTGATGCGCAAGGTGGTCAACGGCCTGATGCGTGTCCTGGGCACCGGCTGCCAGTGGCGGGCGATCCCCAGGGACCAGGCCCCGCGCAGCACGGCCTGCGGCTGCTTCGGGCGTTGGGACCGGGACGGGACCTTGGCGCACGTCCACCATGCGCTTCATGTCCAATGCCGCGAGCAGGCCGGGCGTGAGGCCAGCCGATCCGACAGGCCGCAACGTGAGTGAAATTACGTCACCAACGCCCGATGTTGCCATCCATGCGAGAGATCGAGGAGGCCTGTTTCGAGCCTGCCAGGTTTACGTTGCGCCAACATTCGAGCGAGGCGTTTGACGCCTTCCGCACCATTACAAGGACAATGGGGACGCCTCATCTTGGCGCCGGGAAGTTGGTGTGCCGGCGCCTTCACTGCCGCAAGATAGGCCAGGACAGCATCAGCTGCCTTACTCGTCTCCGCCCGCCTTGTAGAATGATGGGAAGATCTCGAAAACCTCGTTTGCGGTGGGAACGCGGCCATTCGTCTCGATGAACGTGTAGATGAACTTGATGTAGGTCTTACCTAACCCTTGGGTCATCGCTCCGGCCACGCCGGCGTTGAGAACGGCACCAATAGCGGTGCCTGGCCCGGGGATGAACTTCAGCAGATTGCCTACGGCCCATCCGCCCGCGACTGAAAGTGCCAGACAGCCCAACACAGTGGTGAGGAGCTGCATGACTTGAGGCCGCTCCAACGTCAGGCCGAATGCGTTGCTTACCCCGACCAGCATGCTTGCCTGAATAGGAGCGAGCGTCGCCATGTCGGCGAACGGTATGGGGATAACGGAGGCGGCCGCGGCGGCGGTTGAAGCTGCGATGACGTATTCGTCGGCCGCCATCTTGTTCAGATCGCGGTTGATCTTCTGCGCCGCAGCGAAAGCGGCCTTGTGGGCGGCCGGCAACGCCGTGAACGTGGCGATGACCAGGTTTTCCAACCCGGCGGCAGCCCGCTTCGGCTTTGACAGGGCGCGGACCGGGACGATGCTGACGTAGGCAGCACGGCGTTCATCCATGATGCCGCCGACGATGCCGGCGAATTCCTCATCATCGTCGTCCTTGGTCAGGACGATGATGGCGGGGATGTCGTGCTTGTTCAACACACGGACGATGTCAACCTCGCAATCCTGCACGCGGCTGCTGGGCGATGATATGCAGACCCAAGCCATGTGGAGTTGGTCGCGTTCATCCTTTTGCGCGCGGCATGCTTCGATCTCAGCGCGCATGTCGTTCAAGGTTATGGCGTAGTCCTTCGCCTCAAGCCCCCGAGTGTCGAGGATGCGGAGCGGGACGGTTTCGGATGTGAACCACTGCGCGCGTTGCGTGACCGGGCGACCGGCGGCGGTCTGGGCAAACTGCTCCCCGAACACGGCATTGATCAGCGTGCTCTTGCCGACGCCGGTCTGGCCGGCGACCAGGATATTTACTGTCCCCAGGCTGCGGAGCCGCATGGCGGTCTGCTGCATCAGGTCGTCTATTGCCTGCGAGCTGTTGGGCATCGCTGCCGGAGCGGTTACCGCGACGGACGTCTGGCCCGGGTCTGGCTGGAGATCGGGCGTCCGGGCGGTGGCTGGTGGCGCAGCGGGCGCTGAAGCGGTGCCGGCGAACGCGCTGAGGGCTGCGGGTGATGTCCAATCCGTGCTGGCTGGCATTTCCGGAAGGCCCGGCAACGCACCGTCGCCCGAGGAATAAGCTACAGCGCCAGACACTGGCGGCTTGTTCAGCATGCTCGTTGCAGGCAGGGATATGTGCGTGGGCGTGCTTGCAGGCGAAGCCGCAGTGTCCGCCGGTGCGGCGTGACCGGGTTCTTGAGTCTGGTATTCCGTGGTTCTGGCGACATGGGTGGGGGGTGCCCATGCTCCAGCCTGGTGCGCGTAAAGCTCGGCCTGCGGCGTTTGGTCCAGGATGTGAGAGGATGGGACCTTCACAGCGTTGTCCATGCTGGCGTGAACGGGCCATTCAGCCTCCATCGGCTGCGTGTCCGGCAGGCCGTCGCTGGCGGCGTCTTCGTCGCGGTCGCCAACGACCTCCGAAATCCGGGCGGCAAGGGCCAAATCGAACTCAGCCTCCTGCTGCCGGGCAACGGCGTCCAGCTTCCTGTCCTTTCCAAAGAATTTCATCGGGTCAGAAACCTTTCACCGGCCAGCCCAGCATAAGCGTTAAGCATACGCTAGGTATTCCTACCTTGCAATATAAAGGGGTCTAGAAGTGACAAGGCAGTGCAGTCCGGCCTGTATCGGGGCTGGTGACCTTGGGCTAGGGACTGCGGAGAACGACTGCATCGCTTGTGTCCTAGCCCGAGCCGGAGATCGTCCGGAGTCCTAAGGATGAATGTCCGCAGTCTTTCTGATGCCGCGGTGCATATCGGCAACATCAGCTCCTTTCACATCTGGCTCGAACGATCTGGCCTGGCAACGGAACATCGAGTGCTGCATATCCACGCTTGGACCGGATGGCGGCAGCCGCGCCGGGGACTGGGCAATCCTGCCTGGGCAAGACCGGGCAGGGATGGTCGGGGATGGCGTTTGAATGCATGACGCGGCAGTGGTGCGCGGCCGGGCTGGCGCGGTCGGTGCGGGATGGGCGGCCCTGCACCTGCGTCCGAAATGCATACCTGCAATTGCGGCAGCTTGGCTGCAGGATGCAGAGACCAGGGGGACAGAAGGCACGCGTTGCGCAGTGACCGCTGCCGCAGGCTCTGGGCATCCGTTGCGGCGTTGATGCTGGGTTGCCATCCGGGGCAGGCGTGGCCGCAGCCTGCTGCTGATCCCTGGGGCTCCTGCGCCGGGGCGGCCGCGTTGGCAGAGTCTGAAGCGGGGCTGCCGGCTGGGCTGCTGCTGGCGATCGGCAAGGTCGAGAGCGGGCGGCTTGATCCTGCAACTGGCCGGCTGGCGCCTTGGCCGTTCGCAGTGAATGTTTCCGGCCGCGGGATGCTTGCCCCGAGTCGGGACGCAGCCATCGCGGAGGTCCGGGCGGCCCAGGCCGTTGGGCAGGGTTCGGTGGACGTGGGGTGCTTCCAAGTGAGCCTGCTGCACCATCCCTGGGCCTTTGACAGCTTGGAGGCCGGATTTGATCCGGTGCGGAATGCCCGGTATGCCGCCGGGTTCTTGGCGTCTCTGCGGGTGGGCGCTGGGTCATGGGAGGCTGCTGCGGGACGCTATCATTCGATGACGCCGGAGTTGGCGGGGCCGTATGCGGCCCGGGTAATGGCGGCTTGGTCGGGTTTGGACGCCGGGCCGGTGCAGCTAGGCGGGCGCCTGGTCCAGGCGGTTGGGGTGCGGTTCGGGATGCGCGTCTATGTGCCTGGCGGGGGACAGGCTGCGGCGGCGCAGATTGCTGCCGCGGGGGCGCCGATACTGCGGTCCGTTGCTGCCGAGGTGCGGCTTGGCCGGGGGCGTGGACGGCTGCCGGTGGTGCATCGTCCAGGTGGTGTCGGATAAGCAACAGCATGTCAGCAATTTTCAGGCGACGTGTTATGGGCTTCGTTTCGGACGTCATTCCAGGCTTGACGCCAGACCTGGAGCGGAGCGCCGCCGCTGCTGGATCGGCACTGGGAAGGCTCCCCTGCGGCGCGTTTGAGCGGCGGCGGGATTGGCGGCCGCGACACACCGGACGGAGATTGCTTGGGGTCATATGACGATTTGAAAGCCCAGTTTTACGCATGAGTTCTTCGCTCGATCCAGTTTTGAGCAAGCATGACGGGCAAAGACGCTACTGTGGCGCGCTAAGTCCGGCCCTATCCGGCTTCGTCGCCGTCGAGGCTGCATCAGTGTTTCTAAGCCCGGCTGGAACCATCAAGTCAGCCTCCTCAGATGCGGCTTTCCTTATGGGGACACTGCTAAGGCGAATCTTCGTTATGCCTCAAGGTGGCGAGCGGACGCTGACCCGGGCACATGAATTCGGGCGTCTCTTGCAGGTTGGCGGGCCAGCCGGTTCGACCGGCCAGAAAGTGCTGCATCATATGACATTGGCATTAGATTAAGGTTACGGCAGCACATCCTGCGATTGTGTAAGAAAGTGTTCACTTTGGTTTGAAAGGCTTTACGGCACGGTGGGTAAGGGCGCATTCACGACAGCCTCAAAGACTGCTGCAGGCTGCCGGATGCCAGGGTCGGTGCAGGAACAGAATGGGCTATGCGCATGCATAGATGTTAGCCGCATCGCAAGGAAATGGTCATGGATGCACTACATAATCTCCTGTCCCGCTTGAGAACGTCACCGGTCGCGCGTGACGAGCGGGGCATGACGGCCATCGAGTATGCTCTGATTGGCGTTCTGGTCGGCATCGCCATCATAGGCGGCGTCACGACCTTTGGCACGAGCTTGAATGCCAAGTTTACTCTGGTTAAGACTGCGGTGGCCAGCCTTCCTGGCAAGTAGCGACAAGGTTGGCGGGGCGGAAATTTCTGGCTTCGTCAGCTGGACCCATCCGGAACCGCACGCTCGATAGCTTGGCGTAGCCGGCGGTGAGCGGAGCCATGGCGGGTGCGTCCTCGCGCCTGGCGCTGCCGGGCCCATCCGGGCACATGTTGCCGTTGGTTCCATCAGTTGCCTTGCGTCTGCACCTAACTGGGCGGCCCGCATTCGGCCACGGTAATCTGAAGCTGGATCACTGGCGGCTTGTTCGCGGCCTGCAATCGGCCTCGCATGAGCATCGTACTCACCCTGTTAGCAGGCTGCGTTCCAGGTGCGAGGGACATGATCCGGACTTATGGCCTCCTAACGAAATTCGTTGAATGTTTACAAATGTATTTATTGACAACCTCTGAAGAATTTGTGAATTGGAGTGGGCCTGGACCTCTCGACTTTTCGCGGCTCCAAGATGTTTGGGGTACGGAGGACGCGGGGCACTTGGACGAAACTTGCCGGCTATATTGAACTTAACCACGTTGTTGGAGAATAAACATGGACGCTTTGCATTACGTCATGTCGCACCTCAAGGCTGCGCAGATCAAGACTGACGAGCGTGGGGTTACGGCGATCGAGTACGCCCTGATCGCTGCGCTGATCGGCATTGTCATCATCGTTGGCGCTTCGCAGCTTGGCACCACGATAAACGGAAAGTTCAGCACGATCTCTGCTTCGATTTCCGCTGCAGGCAAGTAGAGGCTGAACGTTTTCAGGCTGCGGACGGGAGGCCTACGCACCCAGTTCGCAGCCTGACCTTGTTGCGGCTGTTGCTGAATTCTCACCATGGTGATGCGACTGTGCCTGATCTCGGCCAAGCCCTCGGTCTTTGCGCGATCCCTGCGCTGTGCGGGGCGGCCGTGACGGATATGCGGTGCCGCCGGGTGCCGAACCTGTTATCCGCGCTTGTTGCCTTGGCCGGAATTGCGGCGCGGGTTGCGTCGGGTGACGTGTTGCCGTCTGTTCTGCTCGCCTTGGCCGTGTTCGCCATTCTGTATCTGCTTTGGCGCTGGGAGGCTCTGGGCGGCGGCGACGTGAAGCTGCTGTCCGCCTGCGTGCTGGTGGTGCCGGCCGGAACTGTCGCCGCGCTGCTTGCTGCGGTGACGCTCAGCGGCGGCGTCCTTGCGATGGCGTATCTTATTCTTCGGGTTGCGGCGCCGACGTCCCATCCGAGGCCCGTGCTGTTACGCCGGCCGCTCCGCCGCTTGTGCCGGGTTGAGGCGTGGCGCATCCGCCGGGGCGGTCCGCTGCCCTACGCTTGCGCCATCTCCGCAGGCTGCATGTTCACCTTGTTCGCGGGGTAGCCTCCATGTTGAAAGTTGTCTTGGTCGGCGTGATGCTGTCCTTCACTGCGGTATTCGGGGTGGTGGCTTGGCTGAGCCTACGCCCGGCGCCGGTTGTCGTGGCCGCCGATGCGCCTGCACCGCCGCCGCCGCCGGCACGCGTGGTCATACTGGCTTGGGCGCGGGCGATCCAGGCAGGCACCCTCATCAAGCCGGAAGACATCACGGCACTGGACCTTCCGGCTGCCAGCCCGCCTGATGGAACGCGGCCAGACAGCGTGCAGGGACGGTCTGAGCTGATCGGCGGCATGGTCCGGCGCACCGTGCTGGCACAGGAGCCGCTGCTGACGACACAAGTGCTGCGTCCGGCCGACGGCGGCTTTTTGGCCGCGGTGTTGGCGCCGGAGCACCGGGCGGTGTCCGTCGCGGTGGATGCCGTGTCGGGGACATCTGGACTGATTTGGCCGGGGGACCGCGTTGACCTGATCCTGACGCAGGAGACTGGGGAGCAGGGCACGCCGGTCGGCCGGCGCACGTTTGGCGAGACCGTCTTGAAGGATGTGCGCGTGATCGCGGTGGATCAGCAACTGGCGCACGGCGTCAGCCCGGACGCGGCCAATGCGGGTCAGGGCAACCGAACCGTCACGCTGGAAGTCCTGCCGGAAGCGGCGGAGCGCGTGGCGGTGGCGGTTCGTCTAGGCCGGGTGTCGCTCACGGTGCGGGCGGCGGTCCCGCCCCGTCCCGCAACGCCGGAGAGCGATAAGGACGTAACTGCGGCCAGCGCCTCAACTGTGCGCGCCCCGGTAATGCAGGTTTCGGCCCCGCAGCAAACAGTGCAGGCGCCAAGTGCGACTGTTCCCAAGCCTCAGCCGCCGACCACCTGGGGCTCTGACGTATCCCCGGCACTTGGCGGGCGTGGCGGGCCGACGGCGACGGCGCCGTCGCGCAGCAACTCGGTCAAGGTGTTCCAGGGCAGCGCCGATGGAAAGGAATTCAAGTTCGAATGACCCGCATGGAAAAGACGTGCCGCTTTCTGCGGCGGCCTACCGTGGCCTTGGCAGCGCTGCTGATTTTCGTCCCGGCAGCCGGACGGGCCGCTCCCGACCCGTCTCGGTCCGTGGTGCTCGAGGCTGGGATGGGCCGGGTGCTGCCACTCGGCGGCCCTGCGGCCAGCGTGTTCGCAGCCGATCCCAAGGTGGTGGAGGTGCGGCCGGCCAGCCCGACCAGCCTGTTCTTGTTTGGTGTCGCGCCGGGTCGGACGACGGTCGCGGCATTGTCGGCGTCCGGGTCGCCGATCGCGCAGTGGGACGTGATGGTGCAGCCGTCCGGCTACGCGGCAGGCGATGCCCGCAGCAGCATCAACCGGGTGCTGCCCGGCTCGGGCATAACGACCGAAACCCGGCCGAACGGCATCGGCGTTTCCGGGGAGGTTGCGACGCCGGCGGAGGCTGACCGCGCATCCCGTCTGGCCCGCGCCTACTTGTCGGAAAAGGGGGTGCTGGACAACCGGCTGGCAGTCAACACGCCCACTCAGGTCAACCTGCGGGTACGCATCATCGAGATGTCGCGGACGTTGACGCGCGAGCTTGGCCTCAATTGGCAGGCGCTGGGCAACCTTGGACGGTATGGCGTGGTCGGGCTGGCAACGGCGAACGGACTGGCTGACCTCGCCAGCTCGGCGAGCGCGATCACCAGCCGGTATGCGAAGACGAATGGGGCAGGCGGATTTGGCACCGACATCAACGCCACGATTGACGCGCTCAATCAGGACCAGTTGATCCGGACGTTGGCAGAGCCGAACCTTACGGCGTTGAGCGGCGAAACGGCCAGCTTTCTGGTTGGCGGCGAGTTTCCGATCCCGATTGCGAACACGAACAACACGATTTCGCTGGAGTTCAAGCAGTACGGCATCAGCCTTGCCTTCGTGCCGACGGTTACGAGCGGGGACCGGATCGTACTGCACGTCCGGCCGGAGGTCAGCCAGTTGACCAACCAGGGAGCGGTGCAGCTCGGGAACGGCAACAACTCGATCTCGATCCCAGGCCTTACGGTGCGACGGGCTGACACGACGGTTGAGCTGGGTTCCGGGCAGAGCTTTGCCATCGCTGGGCTGCTGCAGGACAGCCAAAAGCTGACGGGGCTTGGGCTGCCATTCCTCGGCGACGTGCCGATCCTGGGCGCGCTGTTCCGCTCAGACAGCTTTCAGCAGAACCAGACGGAGCTTGTGATCGTGGTGACGCCCTACATCGTGCGGCCGGTCAGCAACATTACGACGATAGCTCAGCCCGATGACGGCTGGCGCGTTCCGAACGACTTGGAGCGCATTCTGCTGCTGCGCCAATCCGCAGTGGGAACCCCGGCGCCACGCGTCCGAATCCCTGGCGAAGCCGGGTTCGTGCTGCCATGAGCCGGCATGTGACGTCCTGGATTGGCTGTGCGGCGCTGCCTTTGCTGGTGCTTGGGGGCTGCGCGCAGATTGATCCACTGACCAAAGAAGGCGTCTGGCGCCCGACCGGAGCGAACGACTCCAACCTTCGTGCGATGGTCGCGGTCCCGAGCGACCTTGCCTATGGCCGCGCCTCTCGAACCACTGACGGCAGATCTGCCGCGCAGGCGGTCGAGCGGCTGCGGACAGGAAAGGTGTATCCGTTGCAGGACGTCGGCATCTCCAAGGTCGGCAGCGGCAGCGCCACTCCGGCACCTGGGCAGTCAGACCAATGACCCCGTTGGACAACCACGCTTCCGAGGCGGCGGAGAGCGGCGCGGCGCGTCCGAACCGGTTGCCGGTGATGGCCTTCGTCACCGATGTGGACACCGAGTTCGCGCTTCGCGAAGGGCTTGAGGACGCCGTTCTCGAGAAGTTCGAGTTCCGGCGCATGGGAATACGCGGGGCGACTGCGTTGCTGGCAACCATGCCGACGCCGCTGACCCTTATCCTGGACTTGAGCGGGGAGGAGAACCCGCTGGCGGCGCTGGCGGACTTGTCACAGGTGGTTGAGCCGGACGTACGCGTGCTGGTGGTCGGCGACCAAGATGACGTGAGCTTCTATCGCCAGGTCACGCGCGGCATGGGTGCGCTGGAGTATCTCAGCAAGCCGCTGACCCGGGATTTGGTGGCCCGGCAGTTTGGACCGTTGCTGAACCGGCAGGCCCTGCCGCGGGATACGGTGCTGGGCGGCCGGCTGATCACCGTCACGGGCAGCCGTGGCGGCGTCGGCGCGAGCACCATTACAGCAAACCTAGGATGGTACTTGGGGGCCGAAGCTCGGCGGCACACGGTGATCCTGGATACCGACCTGCACCGCGGCATCTGCGCCATGCTGCTGGGGGCGAAGTCCGGCTCCGGTCTGCGCACGGCGCTGGAAGCGCCGGGGCGCATTGACGAGTTGTTTGTCGAGCGCGTGGCACAGCCGGTTTCAGACCGGCTGCACGTGCTGGCCGGGGAAGAGCGGCTGGCCGACCAACCGCTTTATACCGCGGGCGCCGCGGCCAAGCTGTCAGACGCATTGCGGCGGCGATACAACTTCGTCGTGACCGACCTGCCGTTCACTGGGCAGCCGATGCACCGTGACTTGCTGCACATGGCGCACCAGCGCGTCGTGGTGACGGTGCCGACGCTGGCCAGCATCCGCGACACGCTTCGGCTGCTGGCGCTGCCGAACGGCCCGTCGCAGGCCCGCCGTGCCGTGGTGGTGCTGAACCGCTCCAACATGCAAGGCGGACTGGATCTCAAGCGCGTCACCGACGCGTTGAAGATGAAGCCGGACATCGTGATCCCCGAGGTCCGGCGCTCCGTTGAACGAGCGGCCAGCCTGGGAACGCCCGCGGCCAAGGAGCGCGGTGCGCTCCGCAGCGGCATGGTCGCCCTGGCGCGCGAGGTCGGCTTCATGGCGCGCGAGCACGACGTAAAGCGTCGCTCGCGCTTTTCACTACGCGTTCGGAAATAAGGAGGGGCCATGCTGGTTCCCACCACGTTCGGCCGCCGGAAGGTCGAGCAAGACAACGACTTGGCGGTCGTCACGGTGGCGCCTGCGGCACCGCCGGGCAACGAACCGATCGTGCCGGCGCGCACCGGCCAGCCTGCCTTCTTGGGCGAGCTGCGGGCGCTGTGCCTGGCGCAGATAGACGCCGGAACGGTCGCCAACATGACGCCGGAGCGCCTGAACGTCGAGGTGGAGCGCACCCTGGCGCAGATCGCCTCCGAGCGCCGCTTCCAGCTCAACGGCCGCGAGCAGCGGGATCTGGCGGCGGAGCTGGTGCACGACATGCTCGGCCTTGGCCCGCTGGAGCCGCTGCTGGAGGACGAGACGATCACCGACATCATGGTGAACGGGCCGGACCGGGTGTTTGTCGAGCGCCGCGGCAAGATGGTGCTGAGCACGGCCAAGTTCCGCGACACCATGCACGTTGCGAACGTGTGCCAGCGCATCGCGGCGGCGATCGGGCGGCGGATTGATGAAAGCAGCCCGATGGTGGATGCGCGGCTCAAGGACGGCAGCCGCGTCAACATCGTCTTCATGCCTTTGGCGCTGGACGGCCCTTACATATCAATTCGTAAGTTCTCGAAGCGGAAGATAGATTTCGAGAAGATGATCGAGGTCGGGTCGCTGACGCGGCCAGTGGCCCGGGTGCTGGAGATTGCAGGCCGCGCCCGGCTGAATGTCGTGATCTCCGGCGGCACGGGTTCCGGAAAGACGACGATGATGAACGCGATGTCCCGGATGATTGACCATGGGGAGCGCATCGTGACGGTGGAGGACGCGGCGGAGCTGCAGCTGCAGCAGCCGCATGTCGTACGGATGGAGACGCGGCCGGCAAGCCTTGAGGGCCGGGGCGAGATCAACCAGCGCGACCTTCTCCGCAACGCGCTGCGCATGCGGCCTGACCGCATCATCATCGGCGAGGTCCGCGGCGGCGAGGCGTTCGACATGCTGCAGGCCATGAACACCGGCCATGACGGCAGCATGAGCACCGTCCATGCCAACACGTCGCGCGACGCTCTGACCCGCATCGAGAACATGGTGCAGATGGGCAACATGGGCCTGCCATCCCGCGCCATACGCACGCAGATCGTCGGCGCCGTGGACTTGCTGGTCCAGATCGGGCGGCAGCGGGACGGCACGCGGCGGGTGCTGCAGGTTACGGACGTTTATGGGATGGAGGGGGAGATCGTCACGTTGAACGATATCTTCCAGTATGAGGTGACTGGGGAAACCTCGGATGGAAAGCTGACTGGGCATTACAAGGTCAGCCGGTCCAAGCCGAGCTTCAACGAGCGGCTGATCTATTTCGGCCTGGACCGCGCGTGGTCCTCGGCGATTGAGGAGGCCGGGGTTTGAGTGACGCCGGGGGCCTGTTGACGCTGACGCAGCTGCTGTTGGCCGGCGCTTTTTTGCTGGTGCTCCTGGTTGCGTCGTCGTGGCTGCTGCTGCGAGACGACAAGGAGGCGCGGCAGCTTCATGAGCGCATCAGCGTTGTTGCGACACCGTATGCACGGGCGACCCCGTTGGTCGAGACGGCCCGCCGGGGCGCTGGCCCGGCGGGCGCCGGCCGTGTCGCAACGGCTGCATCAAAGCTGTTCGGCTACAGTCCACAGCGAAAGGATCAGTATCCCGCGAAGGGACCGGTGATGGTTTTCTTCACGCTGATCGCTGCGGCTTTATTCTGCCAGCTTGCGACCTCACTGGCCGGGTCCTCGGCCCGTCTAGCCGTGCCTGTGGTGTGGGTCGTGGTAAGCCGCAAGGTATTCGGCTGGTTTGAGCAACGCCATGCGAAGGTTCTATTCAGCCAGTTTCCGGATGCATTGGCGATGATTGTCCGGGCAGTCCGCGTCGGCATTCCGGTTACGGAAGCGGTCCGCAACGTGTCGCGCGAGGCGCTGGAGCCGACGGCGACGGAGTTCCGCATGCTGTCGGACCAGCTTGCCATCGGGGTCGCGCTCGAGGATGCGCTTCGGGACGTGGCGTCGCGGAATCAGTTGCCGGAGTATAGGTTTTTTGCGACTGCGCTATCGTTGCAGGCGCAAACGGGCGGCGGCCTGTCCGAGACGCTGGAGAATCTGGCGGACGTCATCCGCAAGCGGGTAGCTGCCCGCAAACGCGCTTTCGCACTCGCAAGCGAAGCACGGATGAGCACATACATTCTTGCGGCCTTGCCATTCGTCGCTGCCGGCGGACTGGCATTGATAAATACACCTTACTTTATGATCCTGTTTACGGAGCCAGCCGGCAACACTGTTCTTGAGGTTGCCATAGGCATGCTCAGCACCGGTGTCTTTGTCATGCGCACGACGATTACGAAGGTGCTGCGATGAGCCTTGCGCTGGTTATCCTTTGTGCAGGATTTATTGTGCTGGTGCCGACGAGCCTCATGCTGCTCGCCTATTTGCGGCAAGAGGAGCGGCTGGCGCTGCGCATCCAGGATGTACAGCGCGGTGCGGAGTCGCAGGCGGATTTCCGGCCGGTTATCAGTTCAGGTGGATTGCTGCGTCCGGTGGCGGCCCTGGGCGGGCTGATTGCCCGGAGCGGGCTGCTGTCAACCCGCACCTTGGCTGAGCTGCAGCATACCCTGCACACGGCTGGGCTACGCGGCCAAACCGGTCTCAGCATCTTCGTTGGCATGAAGCTGATCCTATTGGCCGGGCTGCCGTCTGCCGCGTTTGCGACGATGACGCAGTTGGATTGGTGGCCGTCCTATTGGACCATCCTGGTCGGCGGGGGGGCAATCCTTGGATTGCTGGGGCCGGACTTCTGGGTCAAGCGCAGCCGCAAGGTCTATTTGCAGGCGCTGGACAACGGGATGCCGGACTCGCTGGACATGCTGGTGATCTGCTCGGAGGCCGGGCTGGGGTTGGAAGCGGCGTTCGAGCGTGTGGCGGCTGAGATCGTGTATGGCCATCCGGTCGTGGCGCAGGAGATGCTTACGACGCTGCAGGAGATGCAGATCAACTCCGACCGCCGGGCCGCGCTGATTGGCTTGGGGGAGCGGACCGGCCTGGACAGCTTGCGCCGGCTGGGGGGCACGCTGGTGCAGACGATGCAATACGGCACTCCGCTGAGCTCGGCCTTGCGCACCCTGTCAACGGAGATGCGGCAGGAGACATTGCTCCGGTTCGAAGAAAAGGCGGGCCGGCTGCCGGTGCTGCTGACGATGCCGATGATCATCTTCATCCTACCCTGTGTTTTCCTCATCGTTGCCGGGCCGGCGGTGGTGCAGGTCGTACAACAATTCCAGAAATAATAAGGGATCCTGATGACATCAAATAAGGCGTTGCTGGCGCTCGGGACGGCCCTGCTGCTGGGGGCATGCAGCGGCCCGGTTGACCGGATCACCCAAGGGGAGGGCACGTCGGCCCGGGGCCTTCGGGTGGCCAATGCCGCGATTGTCGGCGGTCTGCCGCAAGCCGCCCTGAATGCTACCGAGGGGGTTCTCAGCCGCGATCCTTCGAACGTGGCGGCGCTGCTGACTCAGGCCGAGGCATTGACTGCGATGGGGCAGGGTGCGGCGGCTGCGGAGGCATACCGGCGCGTACTGTCCAGGGATGCCTCGCCCACTCGGGATCAGTTGCGTACTGCAAGGCTGGCTGTGGGCCGCGCGGACCTTGCTGCGGGACGCGGCAAGGACGCGGAGGCGATCTATGCGACGCTGGCGGCAGCCAATTCCAGCGACCCTGTCGGCTACAACGGCCTTGCTGTCGCCCTGGATCAACAGGGCAGGCACGGTGAGGCACAGGCTGCCTACCGCAAAGCCCTCGCCATAGCGGACACGGCGGCGACGCGGTCCAACCTGGGCCTGTCCTTGGCCATGAGCGGCAATGTTGCCGATGCGCTGGCGATCATGCGTTCCGCGGCGGCGGACGCGTCCACGGTCCCGCGCATCCGGCACAACCTGGCCTTTGCGCTGGAGCTTGCCGGGCAGCGGGATGAGGCGAAGCGTGCGCTGGCGGTGGACATGCCGCGCGGTGAGGTGGCGGCGGCGCTGGCCGGCTTCGATGCTTTCCGGCCGGCTGGCATTGCTGTGGGGTCTTTGGGTGCTGGGACCGGGTCGCCGGGGGCTGGTCCGTTCATCACACTTTCGGCCGCCGCGGCTGAAGAGCCGGTGGTTGCCCAAGCGCGGGTGCGCGCGCGGGTCAGGGCGCGCCCTGCTGCTCCTGCGCCTGAGATCATTGCGTCTCCGGCCTTGGCGGCTGCGCCGTCCGCGACGGCCGCAGCTGAAGCTGTTCCTGCTGTGGCCTTGGCATCCGCTCCAGTTTCCGCCGCCATTCTGGGCGCCACTCCTGTTCCGGAGATCAAGCCGTGATTTTTCGCAGACTGGGTCAGCTCGGTGCGCAGTCCGTGGAGCGTGCCGCATTTTCGCCGGCCTTGCTGGTGGCGCACATGGCGCCATTGAGCCTGGCTGGCAGGCGGGAGCCGCATCCGCGTTCTGGGATGGACGTCGAGCCGTGCCAATGCCGTTCACTATGGATCATGCAGGGGGAGCGTTGACGATGTTGGGTTGGGTTTCGAAGCACGCGGGAAACTTGGGTGCAGAGGGCAACAGGATTTGCCTTGCTGCCGGTCCAAGGCTGCGCTTGTGGGGTGACCGCCGGGGCAATGTGGCCGTGGTAATTGCCCTGAGCGCCTTTCCAATCATCGCTGCGGTCGGGGCTGGGATTGACATTTCACGGATGGCCAAAGCCAAGGCAGCATTGCAAAACGCCGCCGATGCCGCTGCGCTGGCGGGAGCCGCCCAGTACTCATCTCCAGGCCAGAGTACGGTTGCCCAGAACAACGCGCAGAGCTACTTCGACAAGTATGCCCTGGGCGGGGACATCATGTCGGCAAGCCGCACGGTTACTCCTGCACAGTCGAACTCCACCTCGTCCTCCTCCACCTCCTCCTCCTCCTCCTCGTCCCAGGCTGTCACCGTTAATGCGACTGCTACCCTGAAAACGACTTTTGGAGGGTTGGTCGGCCTTAGCACCATGACTGTCAACGCCACGGCGGTTGCCGGCACGGTGACGACGACGACGACGCCTAATCCAACGCCGCCGACGCCTTTGCCGCAGACACCGGTCGTCCAGCTTGGCACTGGAGGCGGGTCGCCGTCGCAGCTGTTGTCGCCCTCGCCGAGCAAGTCCACCGCGGCGGACTGGAACTCAGTCTATCTATATGGCGTGCCCCTAGGAGGTAATGGGCAATATGATTACACCAGCTTTCCATCACTGTCACAATTCTACGAGATTGGCAGCAACTGCAGCGGGGCCGTAGATATTCAATGGACGAGCAACAGTGCCTGCAACGGGCAGTTCGGCGCAACAGTGAGGAGCATGTCGTACACCCTGCCCGCGGACCAGCCGATCGCCCTGATGTTCGTCAACATGAACAACGGCATGTTTCCCTCGGGAGGAGCCGGAGGCTATGGCCCGAACCAGTATGGGTCCAAGCCCGGCTATTTCCAGGTGATGACGACTGCTAATATGGCTTTGGGGCAGTCACCCTCCCAGATCACCGATAATTCGGTCAACATCATTAGAGGCCTGACTGGCTACCAATTGTCGCAAACCGCTACGCACTACAGCGACGTGAATAACGCGACGCTGTCCAACTGCGCAGTTCAAATCGTACTGGTGACCGATGTTAAAAACCCGCCTACCCAGCCGCCATATCCTGGCGTGTGCTTGTCTGCGACCGATGCAAGGTCTGGCTATAAGTATGCAAACCTAAGCTGCAATCAGATCGCCGGCCGGACGTTCATGTATTGGTGGAACGACATGGGCGCATCCAGGGATGACTTCGATTACAAGAACCTCTACTTTACCTTAACTTGCAGCAATACGACGACCAACCCGGATGCGGGAACTATCGGCAAGGATCAGGGGGTGACCGGCCAGGTGCCATTAACGACGTCAACCACGACGACGTATCAGTCCTCAACTTCAACGTCAACGCCAAAGCTGATCCAGTAGGGCGGGAGTGATTGATTTGGTCCATGAAAGCAACGCTGGCGCGGCACGCAGGTTGGAGCTGGCCCGACCTCGGCTGCTGCGGGACGTTCGCGGGACGACGGCGGTGGAGTCTGCGATGGTTGCGATTCCGCTATTTTTCCTCGTTCTTGGCGCACTCGCTTGCGGCATGAACATCATGGCGGTGGGCGTCCTCAATTTCGCCACAAAGGAAGCTGCCCGGAAGATTCAGATTGGCACCATACGTGGCACGTCCGATAGCGCCGTACGCACTGTGATATGCGACTACGTTTCAGCCATCGTGCCGTCGTGCCAGACCGCACTCATGATCTATGCGGCATCCGGCCCTACGTTCAGCGCGGCGGCGGCTGCGACGGTTGTGGGGACAGCATTTTCGCCGGCCGGCTTTTCAACCGGTACTGCTGGGGACTCAGTGGTTCTACAGGTCGCTTGCAACAGTCCGTTCGGGATGTCTCTGACGAACACTGCAAACTTCATGCTTACAGCTACCTCTGTCTTTCAAAACGAGCCGCAATGATCGGGCGCCGGTTTTGCCGTCGCCGCGGCGCCCTGCGCCTGGGGGGTGACAGCCGCGGCGTTGCAGCCCTTGAATTCGCGCTTATGGCGCCAGTTCTGGCCCTGCTTTTCTTTGGGATATTCGCCATATCTCAATTTGCTCGAGCGAAGATGCTGCTAAGCTCAACGGCGTCCAGCATGGCATCTATGGTCGCTTCCCAGCTAACGACCACGAGCACCTTGCTGGACGACTTCTGCAAGGGAGGATCCGCAGCTGCTGGCGGGGTCCAGCTCATGATGCGGCCCTATGCCGGCACCAGCCTATCCATGTCCATTGTCAGCTACACCAAGAAATCTGACTCAACCCTAAACAAGGATTGGGAATACAATCGTGCCTGTCAGGCGGTTGCAACCTCAATAAATACGAGTTCAACACAGACCAATGTGGCGACGCCGCTTCTCCCAAACCCTGGTGACAGCGTCATAATCGTTCAGGCAAATTACAGCTATATATCATCGTACACCTCCATCGTACCCAACATGACATTAATTCAACAGGCCTTTTCCCGGCCGCGGTTCAGCACTATCGCATGTTCAGGCTGTTCATAAGCCATGACAAGGCCGCGCTTTCCTCTGCGGTGTCGTCCGTAGAACAGCGCAGAGCATCAAGCGACTTTATCTGAGGTCGCACCACCTGGCTCCGGCCTGGGCAGGCGCTGTCGGCAACATTCTCCGCCGGGCCCGGGCCGCCCTTGTCTCGCCGCCCGCGCGACGCACCTAACGGTGCGGCGATGGACGGAGGCGCACCCCATGCAAGACACAACTACCACGCCCCGCGTGGAAACCGTGCTCAAGCCCGAGCGGCCGAAGATGCACAAGGTGATCCTGCTCAACGACGACTTCACCCCGCGCGAGTTCGTGACCATGGTGCTGAAGGCGGAGTTCCGGCTGAGCGAGGAGCAGGCCAGGCGGGTGATGATGACGGCGCACCAGCGCGGCTCCTGCGTCGTTTCGGTGTTCACCAAGGAAGTCGCCGAGGCGAAAGCCACCAACGCGACGGACGCCGCGCGCAAGAAGGGTTATCCGCTGCTGTTCACGACCGAGCCTGAGGAGTAGGACCGGCTTCCTGATCCCGCAGCAACGGGAGGGGAGCGGAACCGCTATGCGTACCCAGGTCGCTATCATTGGCGCCGGCCCGGCCGGGCTGCTGCTCGCCCATCTGCTGCACCTGGATGGCATCGAGAGCGTGGTGATCGAGGCACGGAGCCAGCATTACGTCGAGAACCGCGTACGCGCCGGAGTGCTGGAGTACCATGTCGTTGACGTGCTGGATCAGACCGGGCTGGGTGCGCGGATGCGCCGGGAAGGGCTGCGGCATGAGGGCACGGGGCTGCTGTTCGGAGGCGTGCTGCACCGGATAGATTTCCAGGCGTTGGTGGGCCAGTCCGTGATGGTCTATGGCCAGCATGAGGTGGTGCGGGACTTGATCGCGGCTCGTCAGGCAGTTGGGGCGCCGCTGCTGTTCGACTGCGCCGACGTGTCGGTGTCCGGGTTTCAGGAGGGCAGCCCGGAGGTCCGGTTCACTCATGAGGGGCAGGCGCACAGCTTGCGCTGCGACGTGATCGCCGGGTGCGACGGGTTCCATGGGGTGTGCCGCCCGGCGCTGCCGGCGGGGTCCTGGCGCGGATATGACAGGGTGTATCCGTTTGGTTGGCTGGGCATCCTCGCGGAGGCGCCGCCGAGCGCCGAGGAGCTGATCTACGCCAACCATGAGCGGGGCTTTGCCCTGTGCTCGCAGCGGTCGGCGACGGTGCAGCGGATGTATCTGCAATGCGCGCCGGACGAGGATGTGGAGGCGTGGTCCGATGATCGCATCTGGGCCGAACTGGCGGCTCGGCTGGCATGCGAGGGGTTCACGTTGCGGACAGGGCGCATCGTCCAGAAGGGGGTGACGCCGATGCGGTCCTATGTGGCGGAGCCGATGCAGTGCGGGCGGCTGTTCCTGGCGGGCGACGCCGCGCACATCGTGCCGCCGACGGGGGCGAAGGGGATGAACTCGGCCGTGGGCGACGTCCTGCTGCTGTCGCGGGCGATCGGGCGCTGGTATGGGACGGGGGAGGATGCGGGGCTGCAGGGCTACTCGGCGGCGGCGTTGCGGCGCATCTGGAAGGTGCAGCGGTTCTCGTGGTGGATGACGACGCTGTTCCACCGGTTTGAGGGGGCTTCGGAGTTCGACCGGAGGGTGCAGTTGGCGGAACTGGACTATGTCGTCAGCAGCCGTGAGGCATCGGCGGCGCTGGCCGAAAACTACGTGGGACTGCCGCTGGCGGCGTGAGCGGGAGGTTTCCGACCGCCGAGGATGAGGCTCGACCGCTGAGCAGGCTTGTATTGCCGACCACGCAGATGGCGTGCGGCCGTGCGAGGGCGCGCAAGCCTGCTTAGCTTCTCGTCTGCGCACCAACCTCCAGAAGCTTGCTTAGGTCCGTTCATGCGGCGAACGAGCGGCGAGGCATCAGCCGTGCTGCGGCCCTTGGCCCTGGCGGAAGGCGCTGGCGTCCGATGCTGTCCGAGCAGCCAACCTACGGGATTGACGGCCTATAGCAGCCCGGCGCCGCTGAAGCCGCCGAACACGCCCAGCAGGGTCGTCAGGCTGATCACCACGATTACCACGCCCTTGTACCAGCCGCGGAGACGCACGGCTGGCGGCAGGGCGCGTATGCTGAGGGCAGCCAGGAATCCCAGCACCAGCGGGAGCAGCAGGGCGTTCATGACCTGGACGCCGACGTTCAGGCTGACGAGGTCCGGCCAGATGCCGACCAGCACGGCGCAGCCTATGACGGCGGCGGCATACAGGCCGTAGAAGGCGCGGGCCTGTGGCGGGCGCAAGTTGAGGCTGCGCTGGTAGCCGGTGACCTCGCCGACGCCCCAGGCGAGGGCCAGCGTGGCGACGATAGCGGCGACCATGCCGGCACCCAGAACGCCGGCGCTGAACACCAGACGGCCGGCGCCCATGCCGAGGAAAGGGGTCAGGGCGCCGGACAACTCGCCGACGGAGGACAGGCTGGGAGGAGTGCCGGCGGGGTTGGATGCGTGGCCGATGGTGGCAGCTGTGGCAACCAGGACGGCGGCCATGACGAGTTGGGTGATGACGGCGCCGAGCGCGGTATCCCAGCGGGCGGCGCGCAGGTGTTCGGGCCGAAGGCCTTTGTCGGCGATGGCGGACTGCTGATAGAACACCATCCAGGGCATGATGACTGCGCCGATATTGGCGGCGGCGAGGTAAGCGTAATCCTTGTCGGCCCAGGGAATGTTGAGGGCGCCCTGGGCCATTTCGTGCAGGCCAGGCTGGGCGATCCAGGCAACGGCGAAGAAGGCGAGTTCAAACAGGCCGAGGGCGATGGCGATGCGCTCGACCCGGCGATAGCTGCCGGTGAGGACGACGGCCAGCAGGGCCACGGCTGCGAGGACCAGGCTGATGACGCGGGGAACGCCGTATAGCTCGCCGATGCCTGCGACGCCGGACAGTTCGGTGATAAGGGCGCCGAAGACGGCGATGGCGAGGCCGGCGACGGAGACCCAGGCCCAGGTGAGGCCGAAGGTGTCCCGGATCAGCTCGCCGTGGCCGCGGCCAGTGTGGAGGCCGAGGCGGACAGTGAGTTCCTGGACCATGAACAGGATGGGCATAAGGACGAACTGGATCAGCAGCAGACGGTAGCCCCATTGGGCGCCGGACTGGGCGGCGGTGATGATGCTGCCGACGTCGGTGTCGGCGAGCATGACGACAAGGCCGGGGCCAAAGACGGCGGCGTAGCGCGCCAGGTTGGACGGCGGGCGCGTCGTGGTGATGGCCTGGGTCACGGACTGTCCTGTCGCATTGCGAGTGCTTCGCAATTACGATGTCTCTGGGTGAGCGGCAAGCGTGCGGGGCTGGACTGGGGAAAGGTGTCACGGGTTCGTGCTGCATTGGCGGGAGAAGCGGCAGATTGATCCGGATGGATCGGCGCGGCACATAGGTTGGATGACGGAAATTTCCGACACGATCTGCCGGGTGCTCGGCGCTTAGGTGGCGTTGGAGGTTCTGACGCCGCAGCTTGCGAGGCCGAGCTGGGGCGCCTTGGCGGCGGAGCGGGGCGGGCGGCAGCGCAACAAGGGTACGGCGGCGGCGGATGGGCCGGCGTATTGGGAAGTGCCGGGCGACGGCGACCCGACGCCTTGGCCGCAGCGGCCCGATCCGCTTCCGGAGCTGGAGAGCGGGTCCGATACGCCACGGCCGTGGTATGTCGCCGTGCTGGGGGCATTTTTTCTGGTCGTGCCGATGGTGTCCACGACCTTTGCCTCGGTCGGGCGGATGTTCCGCAGCTTTGGCGCGGGTAAGATCGGCTGGCCGCTGGTTGACGGGGCTGGGCAGGCCACGCCGCAGGCGGCGGTGGGGGCGGTTTGGCGGGCGCGGCGGGCCGTGATGATCGGGGATCCGCTGCAGATCGAGCCGGTTGCCATGACGCCGGACCGGACGACTGGGCTGGTGTTTGCCAGTGCTGGTGCTGACGCGGGGCGCTGGGTGGCGCCGGGGCAGTCGGCGCAAACCCTGGCGGACCGGGCCAGCGGCATACAGGGCCGCTTCCAGGTTCGGGATGGGGCGGCGGACGCGGAGTGGCGGGTCACCGGCATGCCTCTGCTGGTGCACCGGCGTTGTGATCCCGTCATGTTCGGGATCGCCAACCGCATCGCCTGTGACGGACGAATGGTCCATGCGACTCCGGCGGGCGCGTCAGGGATATGTGACCTGTTGGGACCGTCCGCCTGGGTTGATGTGGATGCGCGGGGTTCCGACAAGTGGGTGGCGATGGAGGGCAGGTTGATTGCCGCCGTGCTGGTCCGACTGTGCGGGGCGCTGCGGGAGGCGCCGGACGTTTATGTGATTTGTCCGTTCAAGCTGCCGGCCCTGCGGCTGCGATCGTTGCTGTTGGGGACGCTGGGTATGCTGCCGGGGCAGACGGCGGAGGCCCGGCAGAGCTGGATCGGGCAGCGGGTTGGGACAGTGCATACGTTCCAGGGCAGGAGGCTGAGGCGGTGATCTTGATGCTTGGCGCGGGGCGGCGCGCGCGGCCAGGCTCGCGCGCCTGGGCTGGCGGGCAGCCGAACCGGCTGAACGTGGCGGCGACGCGGGCCAGGCGGGCGCTGTACCTGGTTGGGAACCGGGCGGAGTGGATGGGAGCCGGGGTGTTTGCTGATCCCGCGCAGGAGTTGCCGGTGGTGTCTGGGCAGGCCTGGCTGGCGAAGGCCGTGTCGGCATCAGGTCCGATCTCGTCTGCAGTGGCTGGAAGCTGAGGCCCAGCTTCGGGAGGAACGGGGCTATAATGCTTTGATAGCTGGAGCTGGGTACTTGAATTCCGGGTTGGTGACCCGGCGGGTCGCGGATCAGGACGGCATGACAGATCGGGCCGTCCTGGAACGTGTATGGCAGTTGCGCGCAAGGAGCCGAGCGAGGTTGGACGTGCTTCCCTTCTGTGCGTATCAGGCTGACCGCTTGGCCCGATGCCGGTAGGCCAAGGTGCCTGCCAGGCCGACGCCAACCAGGGACAGCGTGACCGGCTCAGGCACCGTTTCCGTCAGAGATACACCATCCAGAAAGGAAATTGGCGGCGCGCCATTGGGGGTGCCGGAGGCTAGGAAGCTCAGCACTTGGCTGGCGGTGGTGGCCTGGAAGACCATGGTTTGCTGTTGCCAGAGGCCGACGCCGCGCTCCAGCAGGCTGAACTGCGCGGAGGGTTGCGTGAAGTTGCCGAAGCTCACCTGCCACCGCTCGGTGGTCGCTCCGGTGAAGCCTGACTGTTGGCCGGCTGCCTGATAGAAGGTGAGGGTATAGCGCTGGCCAGGGGTTAGACCGTTGATGGTTTGGCTAATCGCGCCGCGGTAGGACGGATCGCCGTCGGCCTCGACGAACTTGCCGCCGTCTGGGCTGGTTGCGGGGAAGGGGCCATAAACCGACAGATAGCTGCCGTCGTCGGCGGTGCCGGGGAGGTCGAGGAAGGTGAGGCTTCCGCCGCCGCTCCATCCGGTTACGTTGCTCACGCCATTGGTTGCGAAGTAACCCTTGGCAGTCAGGGATGTGGTTTCGAACGATCCATTCGTGACGTATTGCGTGGCGTGGGCCGACAGGGCCAGAGAGGAGAGCAGGACCACGGCCGAGAGGGCGATCAGTGATGTTTTGAAGGACGGCATGGTGATCCTATTGCTGAGGGGCCGGGATGACCCGGGCAGGATTCGTAAACGCGCAGCTGTTGGGCCGTTTTCTGAGTGTCATGCAGGTGACCCTTAAGCTGACATGAAGGATCATACATCATTACAGAGACAAATCCATATAGTAATTGAGATATCATCTTAGTTTTTTGATAACGTGGGTTTACGTTTCGGTAATCTGGACGTTACGGCGCAACGGCCCGCGTTGCGTGCTGCCCCTTGCGCATCCTGCCCTGCCGCCGCCATACCCGTGGCATGACCCTGCACTTGCATAACAGCATGACCCGTCGGCGTGAGGCGTTCGTGCCCTTGGACCCCCAGCATGTCCGCATGTATGTGTGCGGGCCTACGGTTTATGACCTGGCGCATGTGGGCAACGGGCGTGCGATGGTGGCCTATGACGTGCTGGCGCGGCTGCTGCGTCACCTGTATCCGCGCGTCACTTACGTCCGGAACATCACCGACGTGGACGACAAGATCAACGAGCGGGCGGCGCGTGAGGGCGTACTGATTTCGGAGGTGACGGCTCGGACCGGGGCGCAGTTCGCGGCTGACATGGCGAGCCTGGGAAACCTGGCGCCGGACGTGGAGCCTCGGGCGACGGGGCACATTCCGGAGATGATCGAGATGATCGGGCGGCTGGTGGCTTCGGGCCATGCCTATGCGGCAGAAGGGCATGTGCTATTTGCTGTAGGCAGTTTTGCGTCGTATGGGGCTTTGTCGGGGCGGGACCCGGAGGAGCTTATTGCGGGAGCGCGGGTGGAGGTTGCGCCCTACAAGCGCGATCCCGGGGATTTCGTGCTTTGGAAGCCGTCGGCGCCAGATGTTCAGGGCGATGTGCGAGGGCAAACGCCGGGCGCTTTGCAAGGGCAAACGCCGGGTTGGGATAGTCCTTGGGGGTGGGGGCGGCCGGGGTGGCACATCGAGTGCAGTGCGATGGCCTGGCGTTACCTGGGAGCAACGTTCGACATTCACGGGGGCGGCGGGGACCTGCTGTTCCCGCACCATGAGAATGAGCGTGCGCAGTCCTTGTGCGCTTTGCCGGGCAGCGGGTTTGCGCGGTATTGGCTGCACAGCGGAATGCTGTTGATGCATGGGGAGAAGATGTCGAAGTCGCTTGGCAATTTCTCGACCATACGGGATGCGGTTTCGGCGCATCCGGCGGAAGCGGTTCGGCTGATGCTGCTGCGGGCGGGATACCGGGGGACGCTGGAGTATTCGGAGGCTGGGTTGCAGGAGGCACGTGGGGAGCTGGACCGGTTCTACCGGGCGCTGGAGCGGGCGCCGAGCGGCGGGAACCACGTGCAAGCGGGCGCGCCGGGAGCGGTGCTGGAGGCGTTGTGCGACGATTTGAACACGCCGGAAGCGCTGGCAGCCCTGCATGGGCTGGCGGACCGGGCGATGGCCGGGGATGCGGAGGCGGGCGCCGGGTTGCGGGTGGGTGGGGCCTTGCTGGGGATGCTGCAAGCGGAGCCGGAGGCATGGTTCCGTGGCGGGGGTGCCGGGTTCGCGGCGGAGGTGGAAGCGGGCATGGCGGCGCGGATTGCGGCGCGCAAGGCGCGGGAGTTCGCGCGGGCGGATGCGATCCGGGCGGAGTGGCTGGCACGGGGGGTGATGTTCGAGGACCGGCCGGATGGGACCAGCATTTGGCGCCGGATTTGACGGGGTGGGTCCGGGTTGGGCGTTCAGGTTTGGACTCGGGTTGCCTGAGGTCGGCCTTGCGGATTTTCGCGCGGGCCAGCCTGATTTTTGAAGACTTCCTTGTCCTGATCCGTTCTTGGAGGATGACGTGACGGGGCGAGACGGCGGGGCGGACCTCCGGCCCGGCAGCCCGTTGGACCCGGTGGTGATTCTTGTACGGCCGCAACTAGCAGAGAACATCGGAGCCTGTGCGCGGGCGATGGGGAACGGAGGGCTGTTCCACATGCGGCTGGTGGCGCCCCGGGATGGGTGGCCGCAGGAAAGGGCGTGGCGGATGGCCTCGGGGGCGGACCGTATCCTGGATGCGGCTGTCGTGCATGGGACGGTGGCGGAGGCGGTGGCGGACCTGCACCGGGTGCTGGCGACGTGCCCGCGGCCTCGGCATGTGGTAAAGCCGGTGCTGACGGCGCGGGCCGGGGCTGGGCTGCTGCGGGAGGTGGCGGGGCGGGGATTGCGGGCGGGGGTGCTGTTCGGGCCGGAGCGGGCGGGGCTGGACGGGGAAGACATGGCGCAGGCGGACACGTTGGTGCGGTATCCACTCAACCCCGGGTTCGACAGCCTGAACCTGGGGCAGGCTGTCATGGTGATGGCCTATGAATGGTGGGTGGCGGCGGACGGAACGCCAGCGGCGGTATTGCAGACGGGGGAAAGCCAGGTTGCGTCGAAGGGGGTGCTAGATGGATTTTTGGGACACCTGGTGGACGAGTTGGATGCGAGTGGCTTCTTGCGGAATGAGCCGAAGCGGGCGGGGATGGTGCGGAACCTGCGGCACCTTTTCCAGCGCGGGGAGGCGACGGAGCAGGAGGTCAGGACCCTGCATGGGGTCGTGGCGATGCTGAGCCGGGGACGGATGCGGCGGGGGCGGCCGGATGGGGAAGAGCCGCCGTGCAACGTATAACGGCGGGATGGCCGGGTATTCCGGTTTGGGATGGAAAGGGTGCTGTGATGCGGGGAACTGGATTAGCTGGGGCGATGCTGCTGTCTGTGGGTGTTGCGGGATGCGTGGCGGCGCCTCCGCCGGTACCGGTTTACGCCGTGCCGCCGCAGGCTCCGGCGGCAGCTCCGGCGGCGGCGGCTTCGGCGCCCCTGATTGCGTCGCCTGGGCCGGGTAAGACCGAGGCGGCGTTCGAGGCGGATGACCGGGCATGCCGCGCGGACGTGAGGCGGCTGCCGAGGCGGGCGGTAGCGACGCAGCCGACCGAGGCCCAGCTGCAGGCCGCACAGGCGGCGCAGGCCGACCCCAACGTGCCGCCGCCGCCTCCGGAAGCGTTGCCGCCGGGAGCTGCCTTTCTCCGATGCATGACGGCGCGGGGCAACCAGGTGCAGCCGCTGCAGCCGGAGGTCCAGGCGCTTCCGGCTTATGGCTATCTGCCTGCGTATCCGGTTTATGCAGGGACTGGTTATGGATATCCGTTCTTTTACGACGACGTGTTTCTGCTTCGGTATTATGGAGGGTTCGGATACCGCGGCTACGGCTTTGGCCGGTTTGGGTATGGCGGGTATGGGTATCGGGGATACCCAGGATACGGCTATGGCGGGCGGTTCGGCGGCGGTTATGGCCGGGGCTACTACGGTGGCGGTTACGGGGGCGGCTTCGGTCGTGGCGGCTTCGGCCGTGGGGGTTTTGGTCACCGGTAGCGGACGCATCCAGCGAAGTTCTGCCCGAGGCTTTGGCGAGGCGGTCCATGATGCCTGGCGATGGGTTCGCTAGCGCGCTTGACCTTCTGCTGTCCGGGGACCGAGACCTGCTGCGCGTTATCGGGCGGTCGCTGGGGATCAGCTTCGCGGCGACGGGACTGGCAGCGCTGATCGGGGTGCCGGGCGGGGCGTTGCTTGCGGTCCTGCGGTTTCCGGGGCGGCGGGGTGCTGTCGTCGTGATCAACGCGCTGCTGGGATTGCCGCCGGTCGTTGTGGGGCTGGCGCTGTATTTGCTGTTGTCGCGGTCGGGGCCGCTGGGCGGGTTGGGATTGCTGTTCACGCCGGGGGCGATGGTGCTGGCACAGGTGATGCTGGCAGCGCCGATCGTGGCGGCGCTGACGCACCGGGCGATGGAGGCGGCCTGGGCGCTGCATGGCGATGAGCTGCAGATGGATGGGGCTGGGCGGCTGCGGGCGGTGCCGGTCCTGCTGCGGACTGCGCCGGGACCAGTACTGACGGCGGTCCTTGCAGGGTTTGGACGGACAGTGTCGGAGGTGGGAGCGGTGCTTATTGTGGGCGGCAACATAGCCGGGGTAACGCGGACGATGACGACAGCGGTGGCGTTGGAGACCAGCCGAGGCAATTTGCAGTTCGCCCTAGCGCTCGGGGCGGTGCTGGTGGGGATCAGCCTAGGGGTAAGTGGAGTAGCGTTCGCGGTGGCGGGAAAGACGGTTCGGCGGGGGTAATCGGGATCGTCGGCTGCTTCAGGCAGGCTGCGGGACAGCAGAGAGGTGCCGCCGGGGACGAACCTTCGTGACTTGTTTGCGAGGTCAGGCAATGAACTGGATTCGGCAGGCGTGGCGGCTCGAGCACGTCCGGTTCAAATAGAGACACCAAACATGCTTGAACTTTATGTTTTCGCGAATGTTTGTCTGGCCGAGATGGGGTTGCTTGAACCGAACACGCTTTGGCTTGGCTTGGGTTCAGATTGGACTCAGACTGATCGGGCTTTTTCGACCGCAAGCAGAAACCTGCATATTCAAATACGGCCGCTGCGAGTCCAGGCTTGACTGCAATCTGCTCCAGCACTGCTCTACCAAGCGGCTCAGCACGTAACTGAGAAGCCTGTAGTCCAATCACTTCAGGTTCTTGCTCAAGCCGTCGAACTGAGGCCACCTCCAGATGACGTGGCAGAGGCGTGCTAGTCGGGCCGTTCAAGCTGGCGGGCGAGGCGACGGGACAGAAGCCAGCCGATGATTGCGGAGGATGGGCCGCCGATCATTATCGGAATGAAACCGAAAGGCTGGCCATTGACCATCAGGTCCATGCCGATACCGAGCATGGCACCGCCAATCAGGCCGCCGGTGACGCCGGAGGAAATGCCAAGCCAGAGAATGTCGCCGCGGGTGATCATGAGTCGGGAAGTGTGGGGTTTTGCGAGGTTTGGCAAGGGACGGGGCGGACGCGATTGCCTGTGGGGCCATACGGCTACTTATTCTTGCCGCATGAGCAGCCATCCGAACTCACTGGACAGCATCCGGCACGAGACAGTGCATTGCTGCGAGGCTTCCCACGACGTATTGGCGCGGCCTCGCGGGGGCCGGCCTGCGGCATTGCTAGGCTTTGCGCTGGGCTGGCTTGTGCTGTCCGCAGTGGGATCGGGAGTATTGGCGGTGCTGGTGGTCGGCGGCCTGAACAGGCTCGGGTGGCTGGCTTGGCGGGACTTCGAGGCGGATGTGACGACGCTGGGGTTGCCGTTGCAGCAGGCAGTCATGGTGTTCGGGTCGGTGCACCGGGGATGGCGGGCCGGGGCGGGCGATCTGCGAGCCGGGCTGGGTTGGCTGCCGGTGCGGCGGTTCTGGCTGGTGGCGGGGCTTGCGGCATGCGCGCTGCTGCTGGGAGCGGCGCAGGTTGAGCTCTCGGCGGTTTCGCCCGCGGTGCATGACTTCCTGGAGCGCGCTGCCCGGGAGATGGTTGGGCCTCCGGGCGGAAGCGGCGCGCACATGCTTTGGATCACAGCTACAATAGGGGTTGGAGCGCCAGTCGCGGAGGAGATGTTTTTCCGAGGTTGGCTTTGGGTCGAACTGCGGCGGCGATGGGGTGCCTGGGGAACAGGACTGACGACAGGAGGGGTGTTCCTCCTGCTGCACGGGGCAGGAGGCGAGTGGCGGCTGCTCGTGGCACTGGCGCCGGTTGCCGTGGTGCTAAGCTTGGCGCGGGAGCTTGGTGGGTCGGTGCGAGCCTCGTTGGCGGTGCACGTGACAAACAACGTGGTGGTTACGGCTTACGTGGCGGCCGGGTGGCTCGCACGGTGACGGCGTTTGGTTGACAGGTGCCGCGGGCGGCGTTAGGTCCCCTGCATTGCTGGGAACGTGGACGCGCTCACTGGGGCGTGCGCCCGCCGTGTTGCGCTCTTGCAGCCTGGCCTACCGGTGCAACAAGCGGCCTGACCCTGTCTGAACGGGGCGGCGCACATAGAATGAAGGAGGCTGCGCATGACTAAGCGCGCCGAAAGCAAGTATAAGATCAACCGCCGCCTGGGCGTGAACCTGTGGGGCCGGGCTAAGTCGCCGATCAACAAGCGTGAGTATGGCCCCGGCCAGCACGGGCAGCGCCGCAAGCAGAAGCCGACCGATTTCGGCGTGCAGCTGATGGCGAAGCAGAAGCTGAAGGGCTATTACGGCAACATCGGCGAGAAGCAGTTCCGCAAGTATTACGAGGAGGCCGTGCGCCGTAAGGGCGACACCTCCGAGAACCTGATCGAATTGCTGGAGCGCCGGCTGGATGCGGTGATTTACCGCATGAAGTTCGCCATCACGCCGTTCGCCGCCCGCCAATTCTGCAACCACGGCCACATCACCGTGAACGGCAAGCGCGTCAACATCCCGTCCTATCAGGTGCGCGACAACGACATCATCGAGGTGAAGGAGAAATCCAAGCAGCTCGCGATGGTGCTGGACGCCTCGCAGACCGGCGAGCGCGATGTGCCCGACTACGTGGAAGTCGATCACCGCGCCATGAAGGGCCGCTTCGGCCGCGCGCCGAAGCTGACTGACGTGCCATACCCCGTGCAGATGGAGCCGAACCTGGTCGTCGAGTTCTACTCGCGCTAAGTTCCGGTCCCATATGAAGCTAGAGCGCCGGGCGGGGTATCTCCGCCCGGCGTTCTCG
>DASWOJ010000095.1:0-1747 GCA_036398775.1 Acetobacteraceae bacterium | reverse complement strand
ACGGCAACCGCCATCCAAACCACAACCGGAGCAGACAAAAAATCTTATACTGCGGCGTTTGCGGCAAGAATGGATGAAGGCTTGATGGCCGGAACCTATGCCACCCCGCGGTGCCGGTATGCGGTCAGGCTTCGGCGGCCGTAGGCGTTACTTCGGCTGCACGCCCGGAACTCCGCCCGGTGCACCGGGGGGCGGAATGACCGGCATTGTCCCCGCTGCGGGCGGCCGGATGACCGCCGCGTCACCGCTTGCGGGCGGCACCACCACTGGCGGCTTGGCAGAGGTGTCAGGCAACGGCCGGACTGTCTGGGTGTCGCCGCCAGCGCCCGGTGGGATCGTCGGGGCACCGCGCTCCGGCGGAGCAGGCGGGACAGACGTTTGGGAATAGGCGGGCCTGGTCAGAATCAGACCCAACGCCAGCAAGACCGCGAGCACAAGCCAGACCCAATCCGGCTGCGGCTGCGGCCGGCGACGGCGCAATGCAATAGCGACTGCCCGGGCACGCTTCGGTCCTTGCGACATCCAGGCACTACTCCCTACGTCCCAACCTTAATGAGCATCCATTTGGGGTTGCTACGCGAAAAGCGTTGGCTGGCTCCGCCGGCACACGGCTTCGTGTCCGTTCAGGCTTTTCTCCAGCTTATTTGGCCAGCCATTGTGCCCGGCGGACGGCACGCCGGCGCGCCGGCCGGTGGGAACGGACCGGCGGCGGCGGCCGGTCCAAGGCCGCCTTCAGGTTGGCAGCGGCATAGTCCTCTGCGGCGGCGGCTTCCACGACCCGCTCGCCCAGGCCAAAGAAATCGTGCGTGGTGCCGGGGAACATCCGGACGTTGGTCCGCACCCCAGCGGCCTGCAGCCGGGCAGCCAACGCCTCCCCGTCCGAGCGCAGCGGGTCAATCTCCGCCAGCACGATCGTGGTCGGCGGCGTGCCGGCCAGGTCAGGGCGGGATACCGGGTCCAGGCGGGGGTCGAGCAACTGCCGGCCGTCCGTCGTGTATTGCTGCTGCGCCCACGCGACGGTGCGCCGGCTCAGCGGCCGGCTGCGTCCGCTCTCGGTCATGCTTGCACTGGACAGGCCGGTGCTGGCCAGGGGGGTGATAAGCAACAGGTGGTTCGGCGCTGGCGCGAGGCGGTCCCGCGCCAGCAAAGTGGTGGACAGCGCAACGTTGGCGCCCGCGCTCTCGCCGGCAAGGGCAATGCGGGTTGGGTCCGCACCCCACTCCTTGGCATGGGCCCTCGCCCACAAATAGCCGGCGAGGGCGTCGTCATGGATGGCTGGAAACGTCACCTCTGGCGCATGGCGCAGCCCGATGCCGACCACGACCCATCCGGTGCGGACGGCAAGCTGCCGGAGGCTTTCGTCATAGTCGTCCAGGCCGCCCGTGACCCAGGTGTCGCCGGGAAAGTAGATGAGCATCGGCACGCCGCTGGCATTCTGGGGCTGATACAGCCGGGCTGGCAGCGCACCGTCCGCGCCCCTGGCTGCGAGCGGGCGGACTACCGGGACGTCCGGGCTGTCGGCTGGCAGGCCGTGCACGTTGGGCATGGCCTGCATGGCGGCAATCAGGTTCGGCACCTCCCGTGCACGGGCGACGGTGACGCTGGCCGGGTCCACGGCACGCATGTTCAAGCGTTCCTGCAGCACGGCGGCCATGCCGGGGCTGGGCTGGTAGGGCGTGACGCCTTGCGGCGGGCCGGAGCTGGCGCAGCCGGCGACGGCGGCGGCCAGCACGGGGGCCAGGAAACG
>DASWOJ010000094.1:0-17592 GCA_036398775.1 Acetobacteraceae bacterium | reverse complement strand
ATGTACTGGTAGCCGTTGGCGATCAGCAGCCCCAGCGACGGCTCCGTCACCGGCACGCCCAGGCCGAGGAAGCTCAGCGTCGCCTCCAGCGCGATGGCCCGCGCCATCTGGAAGGTGCCGACCACGATCAGCGGCGCCATGCAGTTGGGCAGCAGGTGGCGGAACACGATGCGCGGGCGGGACAGCGCCAGGCACTCCGCCGCCTCGATATACTCCCGCCGCCGTTCCGCGAGCGCCGAGGCGCGGGCGGTCCGGGCATAGTAAGCCCATTCCACGGTGATGAGCGCCAGCATGACGTTGCCGATCCCCTTGCCGAGGAATGCCAGGATCATCAGCGCCACCAGGATGGACGGGAAGCTGAGCTGCAGGTCCACCAGCCGCATGACGAGCGACTCGGCCCGGCCGCCCACGTAGGCCGCCGCCAGCCCCAGCGTCGAGCCGATCACCCCCGCCAGGAAGGCCGACCCCGCGCCCACGAACAGGGAGATGCGCAGCCCGTACAGGATGCCGGACAGCATGTCCCGCCCCTGGTCGTCCGTGCCCAGCCAGAACCGCAGCCCGTCCCCGCCCGCCGACCCCGGCGGCAGCCGCCCGTCCATGATGTCGAGCTGCGCCAGGTCGTACGGGTTCTGCGGCGAGATCAACGGCGCCACGACCGCGGCGGCGCCGATCAGCACGATCCCCACCAGCCCCAGCACCGCCATGCGCGACACGGCGAAATCGGCCGCGAAGCGCCGGAACGGCGTTTCCTCCCGGGCCGGGACGGCGGCGCCGCTCATCCCTGTTCATCCAGCCGCACCCGCGGGTCCAGCACGGTGTAGAGCAGGTCCACCACGAGGTTGATGCCCACGAACAGCAGCACGATCAGCATCAGGTAGGCGACGATCACCGGGCGGTCGAGCAGGTTGATGCTGTCAATGATGAGCTTGCCGACGCCGGGCCAGGCGAAGATGCTCTCGGTGACGACGGAGAAGGCGATGGTGGTGCCAAGCTCCAGACCCACCACGGTCACGACGGGGATCATGATGTTCTTCATCACGTGCACCCCGATCACCCGGCTGGGGCGCAGCCCCTTGGCGCGTGCGAAGCGCACCCAGTCGGACGGCATCGCCTCCCGCACGCCGGCCCGCACCAGGCGCATGATGAGGCTCACGTTGAACAGGGCGAGGTTGAGCGCCGGCAGCAGGAGGTGCAGCAGCCCGTCGCCGGTCAGGAACGACCAGCCGGCCACCGTCGCGCCCCGGCCGGTGCTGGGCAGCCAGCCCAACTGCACCGCGAACACCAGGATCAGCATCAGCCCGACCCAGAACGACGGCAGGCTGAACCCCAGGATGCTGCCGGCCATCAGCGCCCGCGCCGCGAAGGCGTCCGGACGCAGCCCGGCATAAAGCCCGGCCGGCAGCCCCGCCACCACCGAGATCAGCACCGCCGCCACCGCCAGCTCCAGCGTCGCGGGCAGGCGCTGCAGGATGACCTTGACCGCCGGCTCGTTGAACACGAAGGAGCGGCCGAAGTCCCCGTGCAGGACGCCGGCGAGGAAGGCCAGGTACTGCCGCCACAGCGGCTGGTCCAGGCCGAGTGCGGCGATGGCCCGCGCCCGTTCCGCCGCGTCGGCCTCCGGCGAGATCAGGATGTCCACGGGGTTGCCGATGACGTTCACGCCGACGAACACGATCACCGTCATCGCCAGCACGACCAGCAGCGCCTGGAACAGGCGGCGGAGCAGCCAGGCGAGCATCTAGCCGCCGTTCTTGGAAGCATCTGGCCGGGGCTGCACGTCCATCGCCCGGGTTTCCTCGTCCACGCGCGGGAGGTATTGCAGGCCGGCCCGCGTGCCCCAGACGTTCTTCTGGATGTGCAGCGGGATGATGGCCACGTCCTCCATCGCCTGCCGCGTCGCCTGCTGCACCAGCGGCTCGCGCGCCTTGTCGTCCGCGGTGGCGAGGGCCTGGGTCAGCAGGGCGTCCACCGCCGGGTTGCTGTAGCGCCCGCGGTTGGCGACACCGTAGCCGCGGGAAGGGTCCACGGTGGCGACCAGGCTGCGGAGCGGGTTGGTGCCCTCGCCGCTGGCGCTGCCCCAGCCGACCAGGTAGGCCGACAGGTCCTGCTTGCCGGCCCGTCCGACGAAGGTGGTCCAGGGCATCGGCTCGACCGCGGTCTGCACCCCGGCGCGGGTCCACATCTGGCCGATGGCCTGGATGATGGCGGCGTCGTTGACGTAGCGGTCGTTGGGGCCGTGCAGCGTGATCCGCAGGCCGTTGGGGTATCCGGCCTCGGCCAGCAGCGCCTTGGCCCCTGCGGTGTCCCACCGCGGCGCGTCCAGGCCCGGCACGTAGCCGAAGCTGCCCGCAGGAAGGAATTGCCCGGCAGGCACCGCGGCGCCCTCCATGACCCGCTCGGCGATGGCCCCGCGGTTGATGGCGATGCTCAGCGCCTGGCGCACCCGGCGGTCGCGCAGGGGATTGCGGTCCAGCACCTCGCCGGCCGGGCCGGTGACGTAGGGGCTGGGGCCGTCGCGCATGTGGTCCAGCGCGAGATACACGATCCGCAGGCCCAGCACCTCGGACACCGCGACCCGCTTGTCCCCGCGCAGCTTGGCGGCGTCGGTCGTGGGGATGTTGTCAATCACCTGCACGTCGCCCGCCAGCAGCGCCGCGGTGCGGGCGGCGTTGTTGGACAGGATGCGCGTGGTGACGCGGCCCCATAGCGGCTTTCCGCCCCAGTATTCCTCGTTGCGCTGCAGCTCGATGCGGTCGCCGGGCCGGTAGGACACCAACCTGTAGGGGCCGGTGCCGATGGCCGCCTTGCCGCTGTTGAAGTCCTCCGTCGCCATCCCCGCATGGACCGTGCGGCTGAGCATCATCACCTGGGCGAGGTCGTTGGGCAGCAGGGGATACACGGCGTCGGTCCGCAGCCGGACGGTGAGGGGGTCCACGACCTCCACGCCCGTCACCGACTTGGTGTAGATGCTGTAGGAGGACGGGCTGTTCGGCACGCGCGGCACGCGGTCCAGGGTGAAACCCACGTCCTCCGCCGTGAAGGGCGTGCCGTCGTGGAAGCGGATGCCGGGGCGCAGCTTGAACTCCCACGTGCGGTCGTCAACCAGGCGCCAGCTTTCGGCCAGGGAGGGGATGACCTTGGCGTGGGCGTCGGTGTCGGTCAGGCTGTTGAACAGGTGCCGCGCCAAGGCGATGTTGGGCGTGAGCGCGTGGTAGTGCGGGTCCATGCTGGTGACGGGTGCGCTGACTCCGATGGTGAGCGGCGGCGCGTCGCCCTGCGCCGAGGCAGGAGCCACGGGCAGCAGCGCGGCCGTGAGCAGGGCATTCCGCCTGGTGATGAGCAGCATCCGTCGTCCCCTCGTGTTCCGCTCCATCATGGAACGTTTGGCTGCCGCGCTCTACCCCGATCCGACCGGCAGGATCGGCAGCAGGACGTGCGAGGGGCGGTCCGCGTCGCCGAACAGGGTGTTGACGGCCGCCTGCATCCGCCGCCAGGCGCCCTCGGCCTCGCCGGTCTGCGGGTTCAGGTCGTAGTGCGGGAACTCGCTGGCGGCGATGTCCAGCCGGATGCGGTGCCCGGCCCGGAACAGGTTGGCGGTCGGGAACAGCTCCACCGTGACCGGCACGGGGACGCCGGGTTCGAGCATGCGCGGCGCGGCGCGGTCGTCGCGGTAGCGGCAGCGCAGGATGCCCTCGCACAGGTTCAGCGCGAAGCCTTCGGGGTAGCCGGCGCTGGGCGGATGCACGTCCACCAGCTTGGCGGTGATGTCCGTATCGGGCGCGTCGGAGGCGATCCACAGGTGCGCGGCTACGGGACCCACGACTTCCACGTCCGCTGGCAACGGCTCCGTTTGGAACACCAGCACGTCCGGGCGGCTGGCCAGCGGCAGGTAGGGCGGCTTGTGGCCGAACATGCCGGGCCGCTCCCGCTGGTCGTAGCCGCCGCCGGACAGCAGCGGTTCCATGGAGGTGATGGCGCCGCCGACCGTCGGCACGGGGTTGGCCGGGTCGCTGGTCCAGGATAGCGGCGCGGCGCCGGCCGGCGGCGCAGCCGGGCGCAGGCCGCCATCCCCGTGCAGGTGGAACGGCGTGAAGCGGGTGCCCGGCAGCGGCCAGTCCGCCGCGGTCCGCCAGCGCCCGCCGTGCTCCAGCCGTCCCGCCGCATCGCGCCGTCCGCTGCCGCCGCCCATGACGAAGACGCGCACACGCGGCTCCGCCATGCCGGGCTGGCCCTTCAGGTGGCGGTCGAAGAAGCGGCGGCGATACTCGCGCCAGTTCCCGGCCCAGGAGTCCAGCGTGGCCTCCGGCCCGAACTCGACCTCGCCGAACGCAGTCCGGGACCGGTCGCCGTGGGTCCAAGGCCCCAGGATCAGGTATGGCGTGCCCCGGCCGGCGTCGCGCAGGCCGATGTAGTTCTCGGTCGCGGTCCGGGGATAGGGGTCGTACCAGGACGACATGTGCACGGTCGGCACCGCCGCATACCGCCCGTGCCAGCCGCGCGCGTAGAGGCCCAGCCGCTGCCAGTATCCGTCGAACGCGCCGTGCATCCACTGCTCGAACAGGTAGTCCTCGTATTCCGGCGCATGGCGCACCGGGGAGTGGCCGGGCTTCCACGGCCAGCGGGTGAACCAGGCTGCCAGGTCCTCCCCGGCGAAGGCGGCGGCGCGCACCGGGTCGGCCAGCGTGCCCGGCGCCAGTCGGCCCTGGTTGAAGGCCCAGGTCGCCTGCTTCAGCTCGAACGCGCCGCCCCGGCGGATGCCGCCGTTCCAGGCGTCGGAGAAGCCGCCGGAATCCAGCACCTGCGCGGCCAGCCCCGGCGGGTCCAGGCACGCGAGCGACGCCTGGGTATGCGCGGCGTAGCTGAGGCCCATCGTGCCGATCCGCCCGTTGCACCAGGGCTGCCGCATGATCCAGGCGCAGGCGTCGAAGCCGTCCTCCCCGTCGGCGAGATACTTCACGAACTCGCCCTCGCTGCCGTAGCGCCCGCGGCAGTCCTGGAACACAACGGCGTAGCCGTGCCCGGCGAAGTACGCCGCCAACGCGCCGCGCCCGGCCGGCGCCGGGTCCGCCGCAGTGACCTCGGAGCGGGACACCTCGCGCTTGCCATAGGGCGTGCGTTCCAGGATGACGGGGAAGGGGCCGGCGCCGTCCGGCAGGTAAACGTCGGTCGCCAGGCGCACGCCGTCGCGGCAGGGGGCCATGTGCTCGGCGGGGGTCATGGCCGCAGGTGCGCCCGGTGTGCGAAGGTGCCCTCGTCCAGTCCGCCCTCGTAGGTGATTCCGGCGCGGTGCGCCCATACGTTGTCCGGGACGTGCAGCGGCAGGATCGCCGCGTCCTGGGTGAAGGCGACGCGCTGGGCCTGCCGCAGCAGGTCGCCGCGCCGCGCCGGGTCCGTCACGCTCCGTGACTGCTCCATCAGCGCGTCGAAGGCCGGGCTGCCGTATCGCCCGCGGTTCAGGCCGCCGATGCCCTGGCCGTCATAGGTTTGCAGCACCTGCGACAGGCCCAACCAAGCGTCGCCGGTGCTGTGGCCGAAGCCGATCAGGAAGGCGCTGAACTCCCGCTTGCCGGAGCGGGTGAAGAACACGTTCGACGGCATCACCTCCACCCGCGCGTCCAGGCCGATGCGGCTCCAGAACTGCGCCACGGCCTGCGCGGTCTTGGCGTCCTCGACGTAGCGGTTGTTGGGCGAGTGCAGCGTGATGCGGAACCCGTCGGGGTAGCCGGCCTCCGCCAGCAGCCGCTTGGCCGCGGCCGGGTCGTAGGCGGGCGGATGCAGTGCCGGATCGTAGCCGAGCTGGCCCGGCACCGCGAGCTGTCCCGTGGCCTGGCCGCCGCCTTGCAGGATGCGCTCGACCACCGCGCCGCGGTTGATCGCCGCCGTCAGCGCCTGCCGCACCCGCACGTCGCGCAGCGGGTTGCGGGGCAGGGGATGGCCGTCCTTGGCGGTGACGAAGGGCGTGGCGTCGCCGCCCTGGTCGAGCGCGATGTAGATCACCCGGCTGGACGGCGAGGCCGTGACGGCGAAGGCCGGGTTGCCCCGCAGCCGCGGCAGGTCGGATTGCGGCACGCGGTCAATCAGGTCCACGTCGCCGGACAGCAGCGCGGCCAGCCGGGCGGTGTCGTTGCCCATGGGCCGGATCGTCGTGCGGGCAAAGTCCGGGCGCGGCCCCCACCAGGCGTCGTTGCGCGCCAGCACCAGCGCGTCGCCGGGCTGCCAGGATACGAACCGCCAGGGGCCGGAGCCGATGGCGGCGGCCCCCGCATTGAACTCGGCGGTCGTCGCCTCGCGCGGCGGCACGATGTAGGCCGTCATGCCGTTCAGCGGCAGGCTGGGATCGGGGCCGCGGGTGCGGATGCGCAGCGTGCTGCCGTCCACGGCCTCCATCGCGGCGACGGAGGCCTGCAGGCGGACGAAGGGCGCCGGGCTGTTCGGCACCCGTGGCATCCGCTCCAGCGAGAAGCGCAACGCCTCCGCGGTGACGGGCGTGCCGTCGTGGAACGCGGCGCCGTCGCGGACGCGGAACTCCCATACGTCCGGCTGCGGGTTGGACACGGTGGTCAGGCCCGGCACCGGCTGCAGGTTGATGTCGGAGCCGGACAGGGTGTCGAAGAGGTGCGCCGCGATGGCCTGGTTGGCGCCGATCAGCGCGAAGTGCGGGTCTAGCGACGAGGTTTCGGTCTGCACCCCAATGCGGAGCACCGGCCCGTCCGCCGCCGCGGCCCGGCGCAGGGCAGGGACGGCCAGCACGCCCGCGGCGGCGGTCAAGAGTTGCCGGCGCCTCATGCCAAGTGCCGCCCTTCCAGCCCATCCGCAAGCGGGCTGCCCTTGCGAGCCGCGCGGAAGGCGGACGGCATCATTCCCCCCGCACCCAGCGCCGTGGCGGCGTCCACCTGGGCCAGCAGCGTGCCCAGGGAACCGGGCGTTGGGACGGCGTCAGGCATCGAGACCCTCCGGTTAGCGGGCCATCCCGGCCAGCACGCCGGCCAGGAAATCCTCGACCCTTGTCCGTGATGAAGGGCGACACGTCCCGGCGCTTGTCCATGGCGACATAGACCACCCGGCTGGACGTGCCGCGGACCAGGTGGAAGCGTGGGTCCGAGGTGATCCGGCCGCTGCCCTCCGCCGGCACGCCCTCGATCAGGTCCAGGTCGCCGGACAGCAGGGACGCCAGGCGGCCGCCGGCATCGGTGCTGGCCCGCAGCACGACCTCGGACCAGGGCAGGCGCGGCCCCCACCACCCGTCGTTCCGGGCCAGGGCGACGTGGCTGCCGGGGACGTATTCGCGCAGCACGAACGGCCCGGTGCCGATGGCCGCGGCGCCCGCATTGAAATCCGCCGTCGGCGCGCCCTTGAACCGCTCGCTGATGATCCGCCCCCGGCTCAGCGAGTTCGGCAGCAGCGGGTCCGGCGCGTGGGTCTCGATCTGCAGCGTGCGCGGGTCCGGCGCATCCATCGCCTTGATGCTGCGCGTGTAAGTGCGGAACGAGGCGGCGCTCGGGATGTCCGTGGCCCGGCGCAGCGATGCGATTGCGTCCATGGAGGTGAACGGCGTCCCGTCCGAGAACGCGCATTGGCGCAGGTTGAACACCCAGTGGGTGTCGTCCGCCGCCCGCCAGCTTTCGGCAAGGCCGGGAGTGGAATGGGACTGCTCGTTGTTGGTGACCAGGGCGTCGAAGATGTGGCTGGCCACCGCGTTGTTGGGCGCGTTGCTGAGGAGGTGCGGGTCCATCGTCGTGTTCGGCGCCGACAGGCCGATCTGCAGCCGGCACGGCGCCGCCGCCCTGGCCCACCTGGGCAGGACGGCCAGGCCCAGGGCGCCGCCGGCCAGCACGCGCCGGGCGATGCCGGACGGCGGGTGTCCTGGCCCGTGCATCACGCCCGCCTCGCGTGGTTGCGGGCAGCGAAGCGCTGCGGCGCTCCGGCGCCGGACGCACTGCGCTGGCGGCATCCGCATTGCCGGGCCGCTGGCACGGCTCGCATCGGCGGACGGTTTTGCCGATCAACGGTTCTGGCGGCCGATGCGGCTGGGTGCAGGGTCATGGGACCGCCGGTTTGGTGGTGTCGGACGTATAACCGTCCGCGCGCGGTGCGATGTCCAGCCCCCGGCGCAAACCCCGCCCGGCACCCCTTGATGGGAAACACCGTCGGGACTGCCTAATTGCCCATTTCCAGCCCGGCGTTTCCAGCCCCGGGTTTCCAGCGCGGCCGCGTTATGCACCAGGGCAGGGCGGCGGGCCTGGTGGGCGGCCGGCTTATTCCGTGCGGCGGCCAGGATCGGTCCGCGGAGGTTGGGCGCCGGGGCGGCCCGCTGGTTGTTGGGCCGTGGACTATACGGTATCCCGTGCCCAGCGCACTGCCGCCCGCGCCAGCGCGTCTATGGTGTCCACCATCGGAACCGGAAGCGCCGGCCCGGCCGCGATGCCGAGCGGGATTTCCGTGCAGCCCAGGACGACGGCCTGCGCACCGCGCAGGGCAAGCAGGCAAGCGGCCTCTGCCAACGGCGTGTAGGCTTCGGCCACGCGGTTGGCCTTCACCAGCGCGATGGCGGGCGTGACCAGCCGGGCCATCTCGTCCGGCGCCGGCGTCAGGCAGTCCCAGCCCAGGGCGCCGAGCTGGTCCTGATACAGCCGCATCGCCAGCGTGGCCGCCGTGCCCATCAGGCCGACCGTGCCCGGAGGCACCTGCAGCCGCCGCAGGTCGTCGGCGGCGGCGTCCACGATGTGCAGGATCGGCAGCACCGTGGCGGCCCGCATCCCCTCGATCCAGCCATGCGCCGTGTTGCACGGGATTGCGACGGCGCCGCAGCCGGCGGCCTGCAATCCCTGCAGGCCGCGGACCAGCGCCGGCAGCGGGTCCGGCCCGGCGCCGTCGCGTGCCGCGCCGCGGTCCGGCACCCGCGGGTCGGACCACAGCACCGTGGGGATGTGATCCTGGTCGCGCTCAGCCGGGGTCAGCAGGGTCAGGCGGAGCATGAACTGCGCGCTCGCCAGCGGCCCCATGCCGCCCAGCACGCCGAGCACGCGGTCCACCACGACGTATCAGCCGGCCGCTGCCGCGCCCACCTGTCGCCGGCGCAGCCGTGGCGGCGGCATCGCGGCCCCGTTCAGGGTGGCGAGGACGGGCGTCGCCGGCGCCTCCGCTGCCGCCTCGGCGGGAGAGGCCAGGATATGGCGCTCGAACATGACGGCCACTGACTCCTCGTGCTCCATCGTGGCGGCGTAGCGCAGCCCGGCGGCCACCTTCTCCGCCCGGCCCGCATCGTCGGTCAACGCGGCGATGATCGCATCCGCGAGGGTCTGCTCCGTCGGGACTGCGAGGTAGGGCACGTCCATCCCGGCAAAGTTCACCTCCGCGCCGGGCAGGCGGAGGTCCACCAGCGCGGCGCCGCAGGCGATCATCTCATAGGCCACCATGCTCGGGTTGGTCGGCGACAGGCAGATGCCGGCCGTCGTGCTGCGATACAGGTCGCCGAGCGCCATCTCCGACGTGATCAGGCCGTGGTTGGTGTATTCGAACGGCACCGGGCCATAGCTGTCCTCGCCATAGAAGCCGATCTGCACGTCCCGCAGGCGCCGCGCGACGATGGCCAGCGCGCCCACGGCCAGGTCATAGGCCCGGCGTTCCTGGGAGGGGCGGGCGAACAGCAGCACGCTCTTGCCCTTGCGGACGGCCGCGGCCGCGGGAAAGTAGGCCTGGTGGTTCAGCGGGAAGCGGATGACGGATGACGCCAGCCCGAGGTCGTGCCGCAGCCGGGCGGCGATCCAGGCGCCGAAGGCGATCACGTGGAAGCCGAAGCCGTACGTCGCCACGGCCTTCAGGTAGCCCGTGCCGACCGGCATGAACATCGGCTCGAAGTCCTGCACGAAGTAGGCGGCGCGGGATGGGTCGGGGCAGTGGCGTCGGACGACATAGGCCGTCTCCCACGCAGTGGCGACCAGGGTGTCGTGCGTCCCGACCGTGCCGTTGTAGCGGAACACCTGCCCGGCAAAGGGGTAATAATGCCGCCGGATCGCCGCGCGGCTGTCGGCTGCGTTGGCGTTGCCCATGACATACAGGCAAACGCGGTGGCCGAACCGCTCCAGGTCGTAGCAGATGCGGAGCACCTTCCGCAGCCCTCCCGAGCCGACGGTGATGGCTGGCAGCACGAAGCCGATGTTGAGCGGCGTGCCGGGCCGGTGCGGCACGGGCAGTGGGCCGCGCAGGCGGATCTCGTTGGCCGGCTGCTCGATCAGCCCGGCAGCGGCCATGAACGACGCGGCGGCGTTGCGCGCGGCGTAGCGGTCCAGCACGCGGTCCCGTGCGGCCTGGTTCACGTCGCGCCGGTGCTCCGGGTCGCGGATCAGGGCTGCGAACGCGTCCCGCCACTCCCGCGGGGTCGCGGGGAGGTAGCCGGTCTCGCCATCGGTGATGGCGCCGCGGAACGGCCCGGTCGGGCTGGCCACGACGGCGCAGCCGGTCAGCACGCCCTCGAAGAACTTCAGCTCGCTTTTCGCCTCGCAGTATGGGTTGTCCAGCTCCAGCGGCGCGATCACGATGTCGCATTCCGCCATGTTGCGCAGCATGTCCGGATACGGCATCGCGTCCACCCGCTCGACCTGCGTGTCCACGGCGGCGAACCCGGCGAACTCGGACAGGTCGAGGTCGCCGACCACACGCAGCCGGACGCAGGGATGGGTATGCAGCGTTTCGATCAATGCACTGGCGGCCACGCCGAAGTCGGCCTGGTGGGTCTTGGTGCCGGAATAGTAGCCGATCCGCACCACCCGCGAGTCCCTGGGCGTCTGCCCGTAAGCGGCTGCGCCTACCTGGCGGGAGATGGAGTTCACCACGACGTGGACGTTCGCGCCCACCGCCGCTGCCGCGTCCCGCAGCGTCCCGGTCGGCACCGTCACGAAGTCCGCTTCCCGCAGGAAGGCGCGGTAGTGCAGCATCCCCGCCTGGTATTCCTCGATCTTCGTCTGGTCGAGCGCCCGCAGGCCGTCAATGTAGGGCATCAGCCCAGGATCGAACGCCAGGTCGTCTATGTCGAAGCCGACCCGCGCCCCGGTGCGGCGCGCCGCGGCTGCCGCGCGGGCATATCCGCCCGACAGCGGGCAGCGCACGAACTGCACGACGCGCGCCGTGTAGGCCCCGGACTTGATGCGCCAAAGCTCCTCCGCTTCCAGCACGCAGCAGTCGTAGCCGAGCGTCAGCATCTCCTCGACGAGGTTGGTGACACGGTAGCGGGTGGTGTGCGACCGGGGCAGGCCGTCCACGAAGATCACGTCGCCGGCCCAGGTGTCCGGGCGGAACCGGATGCCGGGATCGGCCACCAGGAAACGCCTGACCTCCGGCCGCATGGCATGGTTCTGGATCAGGAACTCCGCCACGGAAGGCGAGGGGAATGCGGCCGATGCGATGTCCAGGTCAAAGATGGTGTGGGCGACCCCGACGCCGCTCAACGCCTGGCAGCGTGCGCCGTCCACGATCGGGAACACCTCCACCACGTGCGCGCCCGGGGTCAGCTTGCAGGCGGCAGTGTAGAAGCGGAAGCCCCTCGCGCCGAGAAATCCCTCGTTTACGGCGTCCACGCGCGTCAGGTCGGCGGGCTGCACCACCATCGGGGTGCCATCCACCACCAGCGCCAGGTCAACCCGGCCGGCGCAGTCCACCCAACCCTGGACGAAGCGCTCGCTGACCTCCTCGACGAAGCCGGTCACGCGCATCGGCGGCGGCGCGTCGAGGAAGCACGGTGCGGCGCCTGCACGGACTATGCTGTCAACCATTGGCTGAAGCCCCGGCCTGGAACCCGTGATAGGTGTCGAGGCAATCCTTCATGAGCTCAATGTCCACGCTGCTGGAGAAGAAGTGAGTTTCACGCCGGCGCCGGCGTGCCGGCGCGACCTGCACCGGCGCGCTGAACAGCGGCGCCATCTTGCGGCTGAGCGCGCCGCCATCGTCGAACAGGTCGTCGTAATCCACGACCGCGCATCCCGCCGCGCCCAGGATGCCCCGGCCCCGCAGCGCCGCATGGAGCAGCAGCCAGCTCAGCGCCGCCACCGAGGGCAGGTCCCGCCGGGCATCGAAGCGGCCGGCGTACCTGTCCAGCACGCGGTCCACCTCGGCCCAGCACTCCAGGTTCACGCCCGCGTCGCGCAAGCGGGTCCAGCGGTAGTTATGCACGGTCCCATAGGCGACGGAGGGCAGGGAGTCGCGGAATTCGGTCAGGAAAGACGGCACGACATCCAGGGGGTTGCGTATGACGAACACAGCCCGCGACCCTGGATGCGCCTGCATGATCTCGCGGAAGCCGAGGGATTCCGTGATCGGCTTCAGCAGGCAGCCCGGCGCCGACGCCTCGACCAGCCGCGCCACCTCGGGCACCGGGCGCAGGCGGAAGTTCGTGAATCCGGCGGGGTCGCCCTCGTTGACGACATCGCAGGCGATGCTGGCGGCCAGGGTGTCCATCAGCACGTTGGTGCCGGACCGCTGATGGCCGAATACGAACAGCGCCGGCGGGCCCAGGGACCGCAGGCTGGGCGGCGGGCCAGGCTGAGCCGGGAATGGCTGAGCCGGGAATGGCTGAGCCGGGGATTGCTGAGCCGGGGATTGCTGAGCCGGGGGCTGCCGGGCCGGCGCCTCCTGCTTGCGGAAGCAGAAGCTGAGGAAGTCGTTGGCCTCGTCGCGCTGCATCAGGATGGGCGCGCAGCCCAGGGCGGCCGCCAGGTGGAACAGGGAGCTTTCGTTGTGGAACAGGAAATGCTCGTCGAAGACGTAGTCCTCGCGCAGCAGCGGAACCTGCCCGATGACCAGCCCGCCGTCCTGCATCCGGTCCAGGAAGGGACGCAGCACCGCCAGGGGGTCGCGCAGGTGTTCGAGCACGTGCCACAGCGCGGTCACCGAGATGGGTCCGGTTTCCGCCGGGGCAAACTCGCCGTGCCGCAGGAAGCGGAGGTTGTCCGGGCAGCCGAACTGCCGGGACACGCTTTCGGCAGCCGTCAGGTCTATGTCGAGGCCGTATGCCGTGGGGAACCGGCCTGCTGCCGCCCGCGCAAGGAATCCCTCGCCGACGCCAAGCTCCACGAAGCAGCCGTTGCCGCGCATGAACTTGCCGAACTCGCCCAGCGTGGCGGCAGCAAGCTCCAGACGCCGCGCGAACTCCTCGGCGGTGTAGGTCCTGGTGTAGCAGTCCTCGGTGGCGGCGGCCTGGGCGGCCAGGTCCTGCTGCGGGTCAACCGCCCAGATGCGGCTGTCCGCCACGGCCTTGCATGTCCGGCAGCGATACATCGTGTGCGCGTGCTTCGGGCGGGTGAACACCCCAGCGAGGTCGAAGCCGCGCGTGCCGCATACAGGGCATCTTGCATCGTTGGGCTGCATCAAAGGTCCTTTAACTCCAGCTAAGGCTATTCCCGCGAGCCGGCGTATAAAAGTCATGAACAGTCACTAACGGCTTACGTGCGTGCGGACCCCGTGGCGGGGCTTCCACCCGGCGGCGTGTGCGGCTAAGGGTCCCGCCGGACCCGCCCAGGTGGTGGCGCCTGCCAGGATGCAACCCACCATGACCCCCTACCTGAAGCGCCTGGAAGACGAGGCCGTCCACATCTTCCGCGAGGTCGTGGCGGAATGCCGGGCGCCGGTGATGCTGTATTCGGTCGGCAAGGACTCCGCCGTCATGCTGCACCTGGCGCAGCTCGCCTTCGCCCCGGCGCCGCTGCCGTTCCCGCTGCTGCACGTGGACACCGGCTGGAAGTTTCGCGAGATGATTGCGTTGCGCGACTGGACCGTGCGGGAGCACGGGCTGCGCCTGATCGTCCATACCAACCGGGAGGGCCAGGCTGCCGGCGTCACGCCGTTCAGCCACGGCAGCGCCCACTATACCAACGTCATGAAGACGGAGGCGCTGCTGCAGGCGCTGCGCCTGCACGGCTTCGACGCCGCGTTCGGAGGCGCCCGGCGCGACGAGGAGGCTTCGCGCGCCAAGGAGCGCATCTTCTCCTTCCGCAACGCCGCCCAGGCCTGGGACCCCAAGGCCCAGCGCCCGGAGTTCTGGAACCTGTATAACGCCCGCGTCCACCCCGGTGAATCCATCCGCGTGTTTCCGCTGTCCAACTGGACCGAGTTGGACGTTTGGACCCTGATCGAGCAGCGCGGCATCCCTGTCGTGCCGCTGTATTTCGCGCACGAGCAGCCGGTTGTGGAGCGCGACGGCAGCCTGATCGTCGTGCACGACGACCGGATGGTGCTGCGGCCGGGAGAGGCGCCGGTGCGCCGCCGGGTGCGGTTCCGCTCGCTGGGCTGCTACCCGCTCACGGGCGCCGTCCCGTCCGAGGCGGCAACGGTCGCGGACATCGTGCGCGAGACCGCCGCCGCCCGGACGACGGAGCGCGGCGGGCGGCTGATTGACCGGGACGAGGCCGCGTCCATGGAGAAGAAGAAGCGGGAGGGATACTTCTAGTGGAGGCCACCCTCTTGCGCGTGCTGACCTGCGGCAGCGTGGACGACGGCAAGAGCACGCTGATCGGGCGCCTGCTGCACGACACCGGCGGGGTGATGGACGACCAGGCCGCGACGCTGGCCCGCGATAGCCGGCGCCACGGCACCACGGGCGACGCGCCGGACCTGGCGCTGCTGGTGGACGGGCTGCAGGCCGAGCGCGAGCAGGGCATCACCATAGACGTGGCCTACCGTTACGTGACCACGCCGCGGCGGCGGCTGATCATCGCCGATGCGCCGGGCCACGAGCAGTATACCCGCAACATGGCTACCGGCGCCTCCACTGCGGACGTGGCGGTCGTGCTGGTGGATGCCCGGCACGGGATGCAGGTGCAAACCCGGCGGCACACCCTGATCGCCGGACTGCTGGGCCTGCGGCATGCCGTGCTGGCGGTGAACAAGATGGACCTGGTGGGGTTCAGCCAGGCGCGGTTCGACGCCATCACGGCGGAGTACCAGGCGTTTGCGGAGGAGCTGGGATTCCAGGGCGTCACCGCCTTGCCGATCTGCGCCAGGGACGGCGACGGGGTGGTGGCCCCCGGCGGGCGCATGCCGTGGCACCGCGGTCCGGCGCTGCTGGAGCACCTGGAAACGCTGGACGCCGCCCCGTGGGACGCCGGGGCGTTCCGGATGCCGGTGCAATGGGTGAACCGGCCCGACGCCGACTTCCGCGGCATCTGCGGCACGGTGGCGGCCGGACGGGTGCGGGTCGGGGACCCCGTTGCGCCAGCGGGGCGCAACACGGTGTCCCAGGTCCGGCGCATCATCGGGTCCGGCCGGGACCAGGAGGAGGCCGGGCCGGGCGATGCGGTAACCCTGGTGCTGGACGACGTGGACGTCTCGCGCGGCGATGTGCTGGCCGACCCGGACGCGCCGCCCGCCACGGCGGACCAGTTCCAGGCGCACCTGATCTGGACGGACACGCAGCCGCTGCTGACCGGGCGCAGCTACCTGTTCCGCATCGGCGCCGCGACGGTGGCCGGCAGCGTGACGCGCATACGCCACCGCATTGATGTGAACACCCAGGCGAAGCTGGACGCGGCGCAGCTTGGGCTGAATGACCTCGGGGTGGTGAACATCGCCCTGCAATCCCCCGTGGCCTATGCGCCGTATCGGGACAGCCGCGCGCTGGGCGGCTTCGTGATGGTGGACCGCGCCAGCAACGCGACGGCGGGCGCGGGCATGATAGATTATGCCCTGGCCCGCGCCGCCAACCTGCATTGGCAGGCGACGGTGGTGGACAAGGCCGCCCGCGCCGCGCAGAAGCGGCAGCGCCCCGGGGTGGTGTGGTTCACCGGGCTGTCCGGCGCCGGCAAGACCACGGTCGCCAACCTGGTCGAGGCCCGGCTGTTGGCCGCGGGCCTGCACAGCTACCTGCTGGACGGCGACAACCTGCGGCACGGGCTGAACCACGATCTGGGCTTCACCGAGGCCGACCGGGTGGAGAACGTGCGGCGGGTGGCGCAGGTGGCGGCGCTGATGGTGGATGCCGGACTGGTGGTGCTGGTGTCGCTGATCTCGCCCTACCGGGCCGACCGGGCGATGGCGCGCGGTCTGGTGGGGCAGGGGGAGTTCCTGGAGGTGTTCGTGGACACCAGCCTCGACGAGTGCCGGCGGCGGGACGTGAAGGGGCTGTATGCCAAGGCGGACGCCGGGCTGATCCGGAATTTTACGGGGATTAGCGCGCCGTATGAGGCGCCGGACGCGCCGGAGCTGCGTTTGGCCACTGCGGGACGGACGGCGGAGGAATTGGCGGATGCCGTCGTGGCCAGGCTGTTGGAAGTCCGGCTGTTGGAAGGATGAAGGCGATGGGCCATATCGGCGTCATGTCCCTGCTCGGCACCCTGTTCGTGTCCGCCTGCTCCGTCGTCGGCATACGCGGCGGGACGGAGGAGCCGCATTACGACGTGGTCGAACGGGTGGGCGATGCCGAGCTGCGCGCCTATGCGCCGCGGCTGGCGGCGGAGACGGTGGTGTCCGGCTCGGCGGAGGCAGCCCGGGGCGAGGGGTTCCGGCGCCTCGCAGGCTATATTTTCGGCGGCAATGCCGGCGGGTCCCGCATCGCGATGACGGCGCCGGTTGCCCAGGCGGACGCCGGCGCCGGGCAGCGGATCGCGATGACGGCTCCGGTCGCGCAAACGCCGGCTGGGGCGGGGTGGTCCATACGGTTCTACCTGCCTGCCGACATCGCCGACCCGCCGGCGCCGCGCGACGCACGGGTGCATATTGTGACCGTCCCCGGCGAGACGATGGCGGTGCTGCGCTTTTCCGGCATCGCCAGCGATGGCGCCATCGTCGCCCAGCGCGCACGGCTGCTGGGGCTGCTGGCCCCGGGCGCCTGGGCGCCGTCCGGGCCGGCGGTGACCTGGTTCTATGATCCGCCCTGGACCCTGCCGCCGTTCCGGCGCAACGAGGTGGTGGTGCCGGTGGCGCGGCAGCCGAAGTAGTGGCGCCCGTGCTGGTCAGCCTGTCGGGGCTGCCCGGCACGGGGAAGACCACCCTGGCGCAGGCCTTGTGCCGCCGGCTGCGGGCGGTCCATCTACGGATTGACAGCATCGAGCATGCCTTGCGTGCCGAGGGCATGGACCCTGGCCCGGCTGGCTACCTGGCTGCCTACGCGGTGGCGGAGGACAACTTGCGGCTGGGGCTGACGGTCGTCACCGATTGCGTCAATTCGCTCGTCATCACCCGCCAGGCCCTGCGTGATGCCGCGGCGCGGGCTGGGTGCGGGATTGCCGAGGTGGAACTGGTTTGCTCGGATGCGGCGGAGCATCGCCGCCGGGTCGAGGACCGGGTGGCGGATTGGCCCGGGCAGCGGATGCCTCGCTGGTGCGACGTGACGGGTCGGGCGGTCGAGGCGTGGGACCGTGCCCCGGCGCGCATCGAGACGGCTGGGCGGACGGTGGAGGCTTGCTTGGTCCAGGCGCTTGCGGTGATCGGGGCGACGGCGGTGGGTGGGGTGCCGGATTGTGGGCCGTGACGCTGGCAGTGTGACAGAAACGGGTCCGTCATTTGACCGCTTCCGCCCATTTGAAGCCGGAAGTGACCCGATCCAGACGGCTTGAAAGCTGCCGTTCGTCAGGAAGTTATCTCAGTTAGCACAAGCGAAGCGACAAA
>DASWOJ010000093.1:0-6076 GCA_036398775.1 Acetobacteraceae bacterium | reverse complement strand
GTGGCGGCGCATCGAGCTTGCGCTGGACCGGCCCACCGAGGATGGCGACACCATCCTGTGGCTGTGGAGCAACCTGCCCGAGGCGGTCACGGCCGGGCGAATTGACGAACTCTACCGCACGCGCTGGCATATTGAGGGCATGTTCGGGCGCCTGGAAAGCGTGCTGCACAGCGAGCTCGGCAGCCTCGGCCATCCCCGCGCCGCACTACTCGGCTTTGCCGCCGCTGTGCTGGCCTACAACGTCCTCGCCCTGTTGCAGCGCGCGGTGGAGCAGGCGCACCAACCGCCGCCCGATCCGCCGCCGCCCACCGCCTCGCCGCCGCTGGAGGTGTCCTGCTTCCACCTCGCCGTGCAGGTCAGGAGCAGCTACGAGGGCCTGCTCATCGCCCTGCCGCCCGAACACTGGCCACGCTGGAACGAGGCCGACCCGGCCGGCTTGGCCCAGCACCTGCTCCGCCTCGCCCGCACCATCAACCCGAAACAGGTCGCCACCAGCAAGCGCGGACCCAAAATCGCCAAACCCAAGGGCTACGTCGATGGCAAAACCGCACGCGCCCACGCCGCAACCGCACGCCTGCTCGCTCAAGCCAAGGCAACACCCTGAAAGGGGTGGTCCTAACGCCGTGCTGTGGATCGTGCTGATCGCCTGCAGCACGGCTGCCCTATCGCTGGATAAGCACACGGCTTCATGGTCTTGATGTCCGGCCACACTTAAACGACGTGGTTCAAACCGTGGTAGTACCAAACGAGAAGTTCCCTCACCATCAAAGCTCTATCTGTTTCTAGTGCTACTTGGAATTGGCACTTTCTGGCCCACGCTTAATACTGGCCCTTGACCACGGAAGCCCGAAGATCCCGCGCCTCGGCCAGCGAGGTCGCGATTACGTTGGTGAATAGGCGCATGTCGGTCAGCAAGGTTGCCAGGCCGAACCCATCGTCCAGCATCTGGCGCACCATCACCGGCGACCCACAATGGATGCCAGCCGCCTTCCCGGCCGCCAACGTCTTCGTGCGGATGGCGGAGATCGCGTCCATAACCGGCGCTTCCGGCAGCAGCGTTGGCGCGTAGCCCAGCGAGAGGCCCAAGTCAGCCGGGCCAATGTATACGCCGTCGATGCCGTCAACCTCCAGGATCGCGTCCAGGTTTGCCATAGCCTCCGCTGTTTCGATCATTGCAAATGCCATGATGAAGTCGTTGGCGTTCCGGGCGTAGTCGGCACCGTGCACCTGCATCGCCCGGGTCGGCCCGAAGGAACGGTTTCCGGCTGGGGCATAGCGGCAGGTCGCAGCGAGGCGCTCTGCCTGCTCGCGGGTGTTGACCATCGGGCAAATGATGCCGGTGAAACCGGCGTCCAGCGCCTTCATGATCGCCCCAGGTTCGTTCCAGGAAACGCGGCACAAGGTGGGCGCGTTGAACCCGTCCACGACCTGCAGCATGGCCAGTGCAGCCTGGTAGTCGATCAAGCCGTGCTGCAAGTCGATCGTGACCGTGTCGTAGCCCGCACGCGCCATGACCTCGGCCGTTACGGCGGAAGGGATTGAGCACCATCCGTTGACGGCCTTGCCACCAAAGGCAAGGTGCCGCTTCAAGCCACGTTGCGCGATAGGCATCCTGAGGTCTCCTCTTAAGTTCAACTGCCCTCCAGAGCTGCGGCGTCAGGAAGGAAGTATTCAGTCCAAGCCTTCGGGCGGGTGCGCAGAGTGCCGATGCGGTTCAGGAACTCCGCAAACCGCAACGTGCCTTCGGGTTTGACGTCGAACACCATGTCGGGAAGGCCCAGCAAGGCTACCAGCTCGGCCTGTGCCATACGGTCGTTCGACGCCTCAAGGTAGTCCTTCGCTGCTTGCTCGGGATCGCTGCGTATCGTAGCGATGGCTTCCGCGGAGGCGGCTGAGATGGCCTTGACCAGCACGGGCTGCTGTTCGGCAAAGCGGGTTGTCGTGAACATGACCGCCGTGGACAGGGGCGATCCCAGGATGTCGGTCGAACTCGTCACGACGTGCGCGCCAGGTACGCTCTGCAGCTCGCGCGTAATGAAGGGCGGCGAAGCGAAATGGCTGCGTATTTCATGGCTTGGGTTCATCATGGCGCCGTAAGCGTCGCCATGTCCAAGCTGCACGGCATTGGTATTGAAGCGGCGCCATTGGTCGGCCCCATAGGCCCTCTCCGCGGCGATCTCCAATAGAATGGCCTGGGTGGACACCAGCACGGTCGGAACCGCAATCCGGTCATCCGGCCCGTAATCGGTGATGGCGATCAGGCGCGGGTCGCGGCTGACAAGGGTGGCCGGCAGCGCCGAGTTCGAGACGATGCCCTTCACGCCGCCCCGGGTACGGTCCCACAGCAGCAGCATGTTACCCGGCCCGGCATTCACCACGTCCACAGCGCCTGCCAGCATGGCATCAGTCGCGTTGCCGCCACCGGGAAAGTCGATCCACTCCACTTGAGCGCCGGGCAGGCCCAGCTGCTCGGCATGTGCCTCGACCAAGCGCCGCCGCTGCATCAGGTAGGTCGGCAGGAAGTTGATGCCCTGTATGCGCGCGATACGGAGGGTTGGCCTGGCTTGCGCGCGCGATGCGACGGCATGGAACGTTGCCGCAGCTGCTGCGGCCACAAGTCGGCGCCGCTCCATGATTTCGCTTCCCCCCTTGCCGACTTGCCGCTCAGGGTAATTGCGTCCCAATCAATGGGCAAGCTGGCTGGTCGGGTCGGCAGGGCAATCGGGCGTGGTTCAAAGCCGGATGGCTCATACCTGGATTTGCTGCGGTGTTAATCAGCGCTGGTGTCGGACCCAGGAGAAATATACGTATTCAGTGAGTTGCGGCGCTGATCAGCGTCGGAACCCACCGCTGACTTACACCCTTTGGAGCATGGCGGACATCGTGGCGCTGATTGATGCCGCAGCCGAGCCGGTCAAGACGCGCGGTACCTACAAGCCGCGTGCCGCCAAGATCGCAGTTTCAAACTGAGACACAACCAGCGCGGCGGGATCACCACCTCGATCTCACCGCCGTGCGCCAGCGTGGTGCATGGATCGACATTGGAGATCTGGAGGGTTTTTGAGCAATCTGAGTTGTTTAGCATCACCGTCAGTCGAGCGTAGATGATAAGAGCTCGCAATTAGCGGTCAAATCGTGTTTGCTGCGGTATGAACTACGCCGATTCTAACCCCAAATGCGTTCTTGGCGTTGGCGCCTTTTAAACCACTGAAGTTGCTTATGCCGATCCATGCACCACGCCATCGCCGGCCCAAGGGCGACGCCCTCAGGTTGCTGAGCTGGAATATCCTGCGCGGGTCCGGCGCTCGTTGTTTCGAGATCGCCGCGCTGGTGAGGCGGCACGCCGTAGACGTGGCGGTGTTCCAGGAGGCGTGGGAGGATCTGGACGGGCTCCCTACTACGCTCGGCGGCTTCTACCGGCGGCTTGCGATGGGAGGGCGGCGGCACGGGCCGGCCGTCTGGACCCCGCATCCCATGGAAGGCGTGTGCGGGGTCGACCTGCCGGTAGCTGGGAACTGGGACCTCCCCTCCCCCGTGCTGAAACCGCCGGCGCAACGGATCGCGCTGGTGGCCAGGGTTCTCGGGTTTACGCTGGCCACCGTGCACCTCGACCACGGCCAGCTGGCGAACCGACGGCAGTTCGCCCACCTCGTCCATTCGCGGCCCGACGTCGACGTGGTGGCCGGCGACTTCAACGCGATCGGGCCCGTGCTCGCGCGCGGCTTCTCCGACGTCGGCCCCAGAGCCGTGACCCACATGGCATGGGGCGTTGTTCCACTGCGCCTGGACCGCTGCGTCACCCGCGGTATGCGCGCGACCTCAGCCGAGGCCCTCGACCGCGGCGCGTCGGATCATCGCCCGATCCTGGTCGTGCTCGCGCGCTAGAGCGCCCGGCTCTGGCTTGAGTCAGCGTGGTGCATGGATCGGTATTGGAGATCTAAGAGATTATTGAACAATTTAAGCTGCTTAGCATCACCGTCAGCCAGGCGTAGATGATCAGAGCTCGCAATTAGCGGTGAAAACCTGTTCGTTATGGTATAAACTATGCCCTTGGGTCTTTACCGCGGTTCAAACTGCGCCAGGTTACCAATTCAGCGATTGCGGCCCCCCGACCTCATTTAGCGGCTTGGCGTCTGATGTAGGCGGCTCACGGCTACGTCCCCTACCCTCACCTGTGCGCCTGCAATGGCGTCAGGCGGTACGGGCAGCCAGGCGCCCCTGGTCGAGGGCGTGGTTCAGAAACGGGTTACAGCTGGAGCCGGGTTGACGCCGCAAGGACGGATGACGGCACCCTGACGTTTTCAGGTGTGGTGGGCGTATGGATCGGTGTGTTGGCGCGGCAGCGCGGTTGCCCGGAGATGACCGCAAAGACTTGGCCATTCAGGCGCTGGCGCGATCGGAGACGGTCAGCGACTTGGCGGCCCGGCACGGGGTCAGCCGCAAGTTCGTCTATCAGCAGACACACAAAGCTCGCGCTGTGCTCGACGGCGCCTTCTCGCCTGCCGTGCCGGACAGCGAGGTGCTGTTCGAGTTGGCGGTGACCAAGGCGTGGCTGCGTCAGGCGATCATCGGGCTGACGCTGATCTGCCGCAGCTCGTATCGCGGCGTCGTGGAGTTCCTGCGCGACCTGCTGGGCGTGTCGATCAGCGTCGGCTGCGTCCACGACGTGCTGCAGGCGGCCACGCGGCAAGCAGACGTCATCAACCGGCAGCAGGATCTGTACGGCATTCGGGTAGGCTTGCACGACGAGATCTTCCAAGGTGCCACGCCCGTGCTGGCCGGCGTCGATGCGGCGTCGACCTACTGCTACCTGCTAGCGGCGGAGCAGCGCTGTGATGCCGACACCTGGGGTGTGCACCTGCTCGACACCACCCAGCAGGGGCTCAATCCTGACTATACGATCGCCGATGCGGGACAGGGCTTGTGTGCCGGGCAGAGAGCGGCCTGGGGCGACACGCCATGCCACGGCGACGTGTTCCACATCCATCACCGCTGCGCGGGGCTGGCCGACATCCTGCGGCGCCTCGCCCAGGGTGCGACCTCGCGGCGCAAGGCGCTGCAGGCCGGGGTCGGCCGCGCGGGTCAGACTACCCCGGACCGCGAACTTCCCGTTCAGCTGCACCGTGCGCGAGAGGCCGAAACCCAGGCACACCGGCTCGCCGGTGACGTCCGCACCCCCCTGCACTGGCTGCGCCAGGACGTCCTGGCTCTCGCTGGCCCGGACCTGACCACCCGGCGGGAGCTGTTCGACTTCCTTGTCGCCGAACTCGCCGCCCGCGAGGGCGAGGACCCACGACGGATCCGCCCAGTGCGCGTTGCCCTGCAGAACCAGCGCGACCAGCTGCTCGCCTTCGCGGGCGTGCTCGACGCCAAGCTGGCCGATGTCGCACACGCCCACGCCGCCCCCGAGCCCCTGGTGCGGGAAGCGCTCATACTGCATCGCGTGTCCACCACCTCGCCCGCCTATTGGCAGGGGTGGAACCGGCTGCGCGCACAGCTTGGGGCCAGGTTCCACGCCCTGTTCGCCGCCGTCAGCCGGGCCATGGCGGACACGCCGCGCAGCAGCGCGCTGGTGGAGAACCTGAACTCACGGCTGCGCACCTACTTCACCTTGCGCCGCCATCTCGGCCGCTCCTACCTGGAGCTGCTGCGCTTCTTCCTCAACCACCGCCGCTTCCTGCGCAGCCGCCATGCCGAGCGCCAAGGCAAGAGCCCATGCGAGCTGCTGACCGGCCACGCCCATACGCACTGGCTGACCCTGCTCGGCCTGGGCGAGCTCCAGCCCCGGCGAGTGTGACCCGGGGAGGCTGACCGCCTCCCCCCGCAGGACGTCGTTCCCGCTGAAATCCAGCCCTCACAGGCCGGCCGTTTCAGCACGCCTTGTGTAACCCAAAAAGGCCGGATTCTGAACCACGCCGCAGAGAGTCCCTCGGAACCCCATCTCGCTACAATCCGATCGCGAGCGGCAGCTTAAAGGCCCCAGCTCCGATTACCAGAACATCTACCTAGTCTGTCATTAACGCCCTTCCTTCAGCGGTAGCTTCAGGCGACCGACAAAGGCGGACCGAGGAATTCG
>DASWOJ010000092.1:0-2670 GCA_036398775.1 Acetobacteraceae bacterium | reverse complement strand
TCGGCGGTGCCGCGCAGGTCGATCGCGGCAAAGCGGAACTGGCCTGATTCCGTCACACGCTGGGTCCAGCCCTCCGGCGTACGGTCGAAGCGCAGCCGGAGCGCATCGTGCCGGGCGATGAGTGTGCGCAGCACTGTCTGCACCGCGTCCGGGTCCAGGGGACGGGTGGAGCGCAGCAGCACTGCCTGGTTCCAATGCGCCGGGCCGTCGGGATGGGCGGCAAAGAAGCTGCGCTGGATCGGGGTCAGCGGGATCGTGCCGCCGGTGGCCGTAGCCGTGGGTTCGGGAGTGGTTGGGGCGGCCAAGGCTGCGGCAGCCTCGATGGTAGGATGTTCGAAGACCTGGCGTGGGGTGAGGCGCAGGCCGGCATCGCGGGCACGGGCGATGATCTGCAGGCTGAGGATGGAATCGCCGCCCACCTCGAAGAAATTGTCCGTGACCCCGAGGTCCTCGCGCTTCAGCACCGCAGACCAAATCGCCAGCAGCGCCGCCTCCGCCGCCGTGCGCGGGGCGATCCTCTCGCCGGCGGCTGCCTGCTCCGGCGCCGGCAGTGCTGCGCGGTCGATCTTGCCGTTCGGCATCAGCGGCAGGGCGTCCAGCACCGTCACCGTTGCCGGCACCATGTAGCCCGGCAGGCTTTGCTCCAGCGCCTGTTTCAGCGTGGCGGCGTCCGCGGTGCCGGCGGCGTAGGCTGCCAGCGTCCGGGTCTCCCCCTCGCCCCGCAGCGCCACCACCGCGTCGCGCACCCCGGCGCAATGGCGCAAGGCCGCCTCGATCTCGCCAAGCTCGATGCGATGGCCCCGCAGCTTCACCTGCTGGTCCAGCCGGCCCAGAAAGGCAATCGTCCCGTCTGCCTGCTGCCGGCACAAGTCGCCGGTGCGATACAGTCGGCCGCCGGGGGTGTAGGGGTCGGGGACGAAGCGCTCCGCGGTCAGCCCGGGCCGGCCGATGTAACCACGCGCCAGGCTAGCACCCCCGATGCACAGCTCCCCCAGACCGCCCACAGGCGCCGCGTTGCCGTCCAAGTCCATCACCACGCCGCTCCGGCCAGGCCACGGTACGCCTATCGGAACTATGACCGCGTGCGCGTCCTCGGGCGTGGTGACACGGGCCAGGGCGGCGACCGTCGTCTCGGTCGGGCCGTAGAGATTGTCGAGCTTGACGTGCCGCAGCGGGCCGTCCTGCCAGCGCTGCAACGCGTCGCCGGCCAATGCCTCGCCGCCGACGGTGACCTGGCGCAGCGCCGGCAGATCATCCGGCAGGACATGCAGCCATTGCTGCCAATAGGCCGTCGGGATGCGGGCGAAGGTCACCGCCTCGTTGCGCAGCGTGGCGGTCAAGGTCGCGAGGTCCCACAGCGACGGGCCGCGCATGACGACACAGCCGCCTTGGGTCAGGGCGGGGAGGATCTCGTGCAGGGCCACGTCGAAATTGATCGTGGAGCTGTGCAGGACGGTGTCGGTGTCGCTGATCCCGTAATGGCCGATGAAGTCCCCGAGATGGAGGTTGAGGGCGGCATGACTGACCGCGACGCCCTTTGGCCGGCCGGTGGAGCCGGAGGTGTAGATCACATAAGCCAGTTGGTCCGGATGAACATCGACACGCCATCCCGCCGGAGGGTCCTCGGCCGCCTCCGACGTCAGCACGATCTCGTAGCCTTGCAGCACCGTGGCCAATTGCGCGGCGGTCGCCGGGTCCGCGACGATGGTGCGCACGCCGGCGTCCTCGATCATCAGCCGCAGGCGCTCCGCAGGGTATGCCGGGTCCAGCGGCACATAGGCGCCGCCCGACCGCAATACCCCCAGCAGGCCTGCGACCATCGCAGGCGAACGCGCCACGCACAGTCCCACCCGCTCGTCCGCCGCAACACCCGCACCCGCCAGGCGCCAGGCGATCCGGCCCGACCAGCCCGCCAGCTCGGCGTAGCTCAGCCGTTCGCCCTCGCACACCAACGCTTCCGCCGCAGGCCGCACCGCCGCCTGCGCTACGATCCGCTCAACCACGGGCATGAATGCATACGATGCCAGCACACCCGGCACAGGGCCGTCGGACAAGGTAATCTCGCCCAGGCGTAGATCGTCGCTTGCGATGAACTGCCGTAGAACCTGCACATAGGCCGCCGACAGGCTTTCGACGGCGCTTCGTTCCAAGCGCTCGCCGTCCCACTCCCAATCTAGCTCCAACTCCGACCGCGGCAGGACGGTCAATGTCAGCGGATAATGGGTTCGATCCAGGAAGCTTGCATCCAGAAGCTTCAGCGCACTGGTGTCCGAACGGATCGCCTCATTGAGAGGATAATTCTCGAATACCAGCAGGCTGTCGAACAAGGATTCACCCGCGTGACCAGCCCAGTTTTGGATTTGCACCAGCGGCGTATGTTCGTGGTCCCGCAAGGCACTGTTCCGCCGTTGCAGATCCTGCAGCCAAACCGTCAGCTGCATGCTGGACGGAAGATTAACCCAAATCGGCAGGCTATTGATGAACAATCCCAGCATCTGGCCGGATTCCGGCAATCCAGCAGGGCGACCGGCGACTGTGGTACCGAATATCGCCTGGCGCCGATTGCCCATACGTCCAAGTACGACCGCCCAAGCGCCTTGCATTATCGTATGTAATGTCACGTGCCGGCGCTGAGCGGTCCGCCGCAACGCCTCACTCAGGCATCGCTCG
>DASWOJ010000091.1:0-2476 GCA_036398775.1 Acetobacteraceae bacterium | reverse complement strand
CAGCCGCGCCACCTCCTGCATCAGATCCTCGCGCAGCGTGCAGCAGATGCAGCCGTTCGACATCTCGACCAATCTTTCCTCGGTGCGCGACAGCCCGCCCTCGCTGGCCACCGTCGCGGCATCGATGTTCACCTCGCTCATGTCGTTGACGATCACCGCGACACGCCGCCCCTCGCGGTTGGCGAGCACATGGTTGAGCAACGTGGTCTTGCCGGCACCGAGGAACCCTGACAGCACGGTGACGGGCAGGCGTTTCACGTGAGTGTCCATGACAGAAGCCCTCGGCAGAAATGATATATTGTATCATAACCGCCGATCCGCCCCCTGCCGTCAAGTCCCGGCCATGAACGTCACGGCACGGCGCTTGACTCGTGCCGGTCCCACACGGAGGCTCATGCCGTCGACGGTCCCGCGCGAGCGGGTGAAAAGGGAACATCGTGCGCTCCGGCCGGGCCAAAATCCGGGAGCAAGTCGATGGCTGCCCCCGCAACTGTCAGCGGTCTGCCGCTGGTCCGTCCGCCTCTCCCCCCTCGGGCGGAGCGGCGGGTCACTGAGCCGTCACGGCTTGGGAAGACAGGACCAACGGCGCCAGGCCGCGAGCCAGGAGACCTGCCGTCGTCGCTGCCAGCCGCCGCCGGACGGGGTGTCCGGGGCAGGAGCTTGCCGATGTCGATGTTTCAGCCGGCCCGGGTCGCAGCGGGCCCATGCGCCCGCATGCTTTCCTTTTTCTACCAGCGATCTCCGGCCGCTTCGGGGAGGCGAGGCAGGGGAATTGATATAATGTATCATTTCTTCTACCCTGCCCTTCCTTTCCCGCCGCCGAGGTCATCCATGTTTCGCCGTTCCGTCCTGCTGGGCGCCCTGCTCGCCCTCGCCATCCCGCTCGTCCCGGTGCAGGCCCAGACTCAGGTCCAGACGGGGGAGCGCGTGCTGCAGGTGGTCTCGCCCTGGGAGATCAGCTCGCTGGTGCCGTCCGACACCGGCTACATCGCCGCCCGGCTGGGCGTGGCGGAAACGCTGGTCGGCGTCGAGCCGGACGGGAAGATCGTCGGACTGGTGGCCGACCGCTGGACGGTCTCGCCGGACCATTTGACCTGGCGCTTCCACCTCCGCCCCAGCCTGCGCTTCCACAACGACACCAAGGTCACCGCCCAGGACGTGGTCGACAGTTTCGAGCGCGGCCGGCCGGATTCGGAAACCCTGCCGACCCTGCCGATCAGCACGGTCTCCGCCCAGGGCGACGAGGTGGTGATCGTGACCAGAACGCCGTTCTCGCCGCTGCCCGCCTTCCTGGCGGATTACGGCGGCATCATCCTCGCCCCTGAATCCTACGCGCCGGACGGGCATGTGGTGTCCTGGATCGGCACCGGCCCGTACAAGGTTGTCGGCCAGCAGGGCGACCGGATCATGGACCTCGCCGCCGCCGAAACGTCGCGCATCAAGCCTGCCATCACCCGCGTGCGCTACACGGCGGCTCCGCTGGGCGAGACCCGGGCGGCGATGATCGAGTCGGGCGATGCCGACATCGCCTACACGCTGCTGCCCACCGCCGCCGCCCGCATCAATGCCGGTCCTGTCGCCCATGTGGTGAGCCTGACCATCCCGCGGGTGCGCTTCCTCACCTTCAACACCGCTCTGCCAATGTTCTCGGACGTGCGGGTGCGCCGCGCCATCAGCCTAGGCATCGACCGCGCCGGCATCGCCGCCGCCATCTTGCGCCATCCCCCCAGCACCGCCGACCAGCTCTTCCCGCCGGTGCTGGCGCAGTGGCACGACGACAAGCTGCCGCCGCTGACCTATGACCCGACCCAGGCCGCCGCCCTGTTGGCCCAGGCAGGATGGCAGCGCGGCGCCGACGGCGTGCTGCGCAAGGATGGCGCGGCCTTCCGCTTCACCCTGCTGGTGCCGAACAACCGCCAGGAAATGGCGCCGATGGCGACGGCCATGCAGGAGCAGTTCAAGGCGCTCGGCATCGACATGCAGGTGAAGGTCGGGCCGAACCCCGCCACGCCGCAGGCGCACAAGGACGGCACGCTGGAAGCCGCCTTCACCTCGCGCACCTATGTCAATGTGCCGGACCCGATCGGCACCATCCTGCCGGACTTCACCCGTCCGCACACGATATGGGCCAGCGAGAACTGGCACAGCGACGAAATGGACAGCCTCGTCGCCGCCTATGTCGCCAATTTCGACGAGGCGCGGCAGCCTCCGATCCGCCGCCGCATCGCCGAGATCCTGCAGCAGGAGCTGCCGGTGGTGACGGTGAGCTGGACGGAACACACGGTGGCGGTCTCGAACCGGGTGACCGGCGTGCAGGTCGATCCCTACGAGTTGCGCTACCTGATCGAGCGCATGCGCTGGGCCGACTAGCGCCATGCTGCGCGCGGCGCTCGGCCGCCTGCTGCAGGGGCTGGCGATGATGGCGGTGGCGGCGAGCCTGTGCTTCGCCGCCCAGCACGCCTTGCCCGGCGATGCC
>DASWOJ010000090.1:0-4089 GCA_036398775.1 Acetobacteraceae bacterium | reverse complement strand
GGGCGCTGGCCGCCGCTGATGCTGACCAGGCCGACGCCGGGCTGCTGGGAGATCTTCTGTGCCAGGCGGGTGTTTGCCATGTCCTGGACCTGGGTCAGCGGCAGCGTCTTCGAGGTCAGCGCCAGGGTCAGGATCGGCGCGTCCGCCGGATTGACCTTGGCATAGATCGGCGGCGCCGGCAGATCCGACGGCAGCAGATTCCCCGCCGCGTTGATGGCCGCCTGCACCTCCTGCTCCGCGACATCCAGGCTGACGTCCAGGCTGAACTGCAGGGTGATCAGCGAGGCGCCGGCCGAGCTGGTGGAAAACATCTGATTGAGGCTGGGCATCTGCCCGAACTGGACCTCCAGCGGTGAGGTGACGGAAGAGGTCATCACCTCGGGGCTGGCGCCGGGGTAGAAGGTCTGCACCTGGATGGTCGGGTAATCCACCTCGGGCAGCGCGGAGATCGGCAGGAACCGATAGGCGACGATGCCGACCAGCAGGATCGCCGCCATGAGCAGAGTGGTCGCGACCGGCCGCAGGATAAAGGGGCGGGATGGGCTCACAGCTGCGCCCTGGGCGCGGCGGGACGCCGGCCGGGTCGGGCGTGCTTCGACGGCTCGCTCATTCGCTCATGGTTCCGGCGGCTGATGGGTGACATGGAGGGGGTCATTGCGCCTGCGGCTGGCGTCGGTGCTGGCGCTGCGAGTTCGGTGTCGCCGGCTGGTCAGGAGCCGCCGCGTTGGACCGCGTCTGTCCCGCCGGGGTTTGTCCCGATGGCGTCGCGCCTGCCGGGGTTCGTCCTGCCGGAGTTTGTCCTGATGGCACCTGTCCCGTTGCGGGCTGTGCCTCTGGAGCCTGTCCTGTCGGGGTCGGTGATGCCGGAGCCGGGCTCGCCGGGCTCAATCCCGCAGGAGTCTGTCCTGCCGCGGGTTCGGCCACCGTTGTCCCGGCCGGGTGCGCTGCGGCTGCTCCGCCGGCAGCTGCCTGAGTGCCCTTCTGCGCCGTTGGCAGACTGACCGTGGCGCCGTCGCGCAGGCGGTCGGTGCCGTCCGTCACCACACGCTCGCCCGCGTTCAGGCCCGACAGCACGGCCTGGAACCCGCCGTCCGTCGGACCGACCTTGATCGGCCGGACGGATACCGTGTTGTTGGCGTTGATGACATAGACGAAGGTGCCCGGCTCGCCGCGCTGCACGGCCGGTACGGGCACCCTGACCGCGCCCTGCATGGTGTTCACCAGCAGGCGGGCGTTCACGAACTGATTGGGATACAGCATCTCGTCAGGGTTCGCGAACATCGCCCGCAGCTTCAGCGTCCCGGTCGTCGTGTCGATGACGTTGTCGATCGTGCCGAGCTGTCCCGTCGCCAGCTTGCGCGTGTTGGCTCGGTCATAGGCGTCGACGCTCAGGATGGCGCCGCCGCGGACCCGCTGGATGATGTCTGGCAGATTGTCCTCCGGCACTGAGAACAGCACCGAGATCGGCTGCATCTGCGTGATCACCACCAACCCGCTGGTCGAGGAGGTCTGCACGTAGTTGCCCAGATCGACCAGGCGCAGCCCGACCTGCCCGTCGATCGGCGACACGATATGGGTGTAACCCAGATTGACCTTCGCCGCGTCGACGCCGCCCTGGTCGGTCTGCACGGTGCCGGTGAGCTGCTGCACCAGGAAGCGCTGATCATCCAGTTGCTGCTGTGCGATGGAGTCCTGCCGCCCCAGGGTCTGGAAGCGCTTGAGGTCAGCCTGCGCCTGAGCCAGCAGCCCCTGGTCGTGGGCGAGCGTTCCCAGCGCCTGCTCCAGCGCCGCCTGAAACGGCCTGGGGTCGATCTGCGCCAGGAAGTCGCCCTTCTTGACCATCTGTCCCTCGGTGAACCCGATCTCCTGCAGCTGGCCGTTCACCTGGGTCAGCACGGTGACGGTATCGAGCGACGTCACCGTGCCAAGCTCATTCAGGATGATGCGGATGTCGCCCGTGTCGATCGTGGCGAAGCCGACGGGCTGCGGCGCATTCAGCGCGTTGCGTCCGGCCGTGGCGGTCCGCGGTGCCTGCTGCGGCGTCCGGTGGCTCCACAGATACCAGCCGCCGCCCGCGAGGCCGGCTACGATGAGGCTGGTCAGGATCCAGTAGCCGCGACGCGAAGTCCGAACCTCAGGGGTGACGCGCGACGCGGGATCGGGCGCTATCCTGGTTTCCGTCCGGTCAACACGTTCGTCCATGAATGATCACGTCCTCTATCGGGTTCGGCTGCTGACGAAGGCATCGGGGATTAAGCACTGGGCGTGGTGGCAACAAGTGAAAGCGTCGGGCCCGTTACGCTACTTTTTCGTTCGTTACACCGCGACATGGCGCCAGCGATACGTCGCAGGACCGGCAATTGCATCAAGGGTGAACGAAATTTCATCTTCAGGATGATATCCCGAATGAATGTCCGGATTATGGTGTCGGAGCGTCCGTAACGATGATGTCTTCAACAGCGACGGAGACTGTCATGAGAGTAGCACGTATTGCGTTTTTGGCTGGTGTCGCGGCGATCGGCCTCGCCGGGGTCGCCGAGGCGAGGCCCCCCGAACCGCACGTCCTGACGCTGCGTCTTCCGGACGGGCAGGTGGAGCAGGTTCGTTATGTCGGTGACGTGCCGCCAACGGTGATCGTGGCACCCGCAACGGCCATTGGTGCCGCCGTTCCGGCCGATCCGTTCGCGATGCTGGAACGGATGAGCGCCGAGATGGACCGGCAGGCAGAAGCCATGTTCCGGACGATCGATGCGCTGGCGATGCCGCAGGGTTTGGTTCCGACGCTTGCGGCTGGTGTCGGCAACCCGCCGGTGCCGAATGGACCGGGCATGTGCGTGCACAGTGTCCAGATCACCTTCGCGGGGGATGGCCGGGCACCGCACGTCCTGTCGCAAACGTCCGGCGACTGCGGGCCTGGCGGCGGCGCGGCGGCTCCTGCCACGCTGCTGCCTGACGTGCCGGCGGCGAAACCGGCCCCTCAGGTCATTCAGGCCAAAGCTGGCTACCCGTATGCTGGGCTGGTCCATATGGTCAGCGACAGGCAGCGCTGACGTCCGCAGCAGACCCAAGGGATAGCGCAGGCGGAGCCTGACGCGGGGAGGGCCGCGCCGCCCTCTGCCCCGAGGCATCGCCATCGGTCGGCGGCTGTCATCGGCCGTTGACCGATGGCCACAGGCGCCAGCCGCCCGATCATGATCCCGCCGGACAAGGATCGCCCCTGAGCCGTTGGTGCCTGGGATCCTGGCATCCGCAGCGGGCGGTGCGCTGTTGCGCGATCGCTGCGCAACGCGGGTTGCAGCCGGCGGACCGGGGTCCTGCAGCCGGGCAGAAATGGCCGCCGGCTCTGCCGCCGAACTGCGCCTTCGGTCTCCGGCCGCGCGGCATGCCGATGAGGGCATGGACCGACCGGCAGCCACCAATCAACTACGCAATGACATCCGCCCGCTGCGGCGCGGTCGTGCCTGAGAGCCCCGAGTTGGCGCCGGCGCTATAGGCGGAGCGAGCAAACTGTTGCTGTACCGCGTCGCTGTAGTTGTGCCGGCCGCGGCGGGCGCTGCCGTCGAATTCGCTCGTGCCGGTGTTAGGGACTCCACCGTTGTTGGAGACATCATTGGTCCACGGCGACGGTCCTGGCGGCTGGCCGTTGGGGCTGACAGGCTGGGACGCCGGCGAAGCCGAAGCGATTGCTCCTAGATCCGAGGCGACAGCCGCAAGGTCCCGCACAACGGTACCGCTGAGACCGTTCTGTGTGCCGGCAGCGTTTGTCCCCGACGACGTCGCGCCACTGGTTGCACCGGCGTTTGCGCCCGACGACCGGCCTGTGACAGCGGACAGCAGGGACTCCATGTCCGTCAGCAGCTGCGACCCCGGGGTGGCCGCCGCCGGTGCTGGCGGCACGCCGGTTGCCCCCGTTGCGCCGGCGGCCGCGCTGGTTTGTCCTGTGGTCTGCGGGGGCGGAGAGGCCCCGCCGCCCCAGCCCCCGCCAAAGGCGAACAGCTTGATGCCCAGGTAGTCCGATAATCCGCCGGAGGTCGCGCTGGGAGTGGCACCGGCAGCACCTGTCGGGTCGGGGGATGCCGTCGCTCCGCC